>NZ_JACFRE010000009.1:0-66238 GCF_016101085.1 Gilliamella sp. W8123 | reverse complement strand
CAGCCAGCCAGCCAGCCAGCCAGCCAGCCAGCCAGCCAGCCAGCCAGCCAGCCAGCCAGCCAGCCAGCCAGCCAGCCAGCCAAAATAGTATTCTAGCCATCTTTTGGGCTAAACAAACTTCGCAAATAAAATCTACCATAAACTCATCTTTCTATAATCTAAAAACTTATATAGAAAAAATCGCGTTAAATATTCAGCAACATAAAAATAGACAAAAAGCGACAAATTTAACTAGGTATCAAACACTATTTGCACAAGTAATTTTTATTCTAAGTAGTCTGCTATTGGTAAATAATGTATGGGCTTTATCTTTATATTCGGCTCAAACAGAAAAAATGATAACCGGTAATTCGCCGTATATTTTATTAGCTGATGGCGTAACACCATTAACCGATTTACGTCAAATTATGGGGATTAATTTTCCAAATCGTAATGGACAAGGCGGTACTGAATGGATCAGTGCCTGGGATACTGCTCTTACCTTGCGAGCACCTAAAGGAATGCATTTCAATGATGTTTGGGCTTTTGCTACCCCTACGGATGGAGTTGCACATAATCCATCAGCACTTAAGGTTGATGATATTGATGGTGATGAAGTTGGCGGTTATGTCACTGGAACAATTAAAGCAACTTGGTTTGAGAATGGTATTCAAATACCTAATGATAAGTTAAGTTGGGAGCTTTGGAATTGTGGCGGACCTTATAAATTACGCGTAGAAGTCTCGAATATTCAGGCCAATACTCAATATGGTTTACCTAGAAATCGTTACTATGGCAGTAGTTCGGTAGAGTATAGGATAATTCCAAATGGGCAAATATGTTATTTACGACCGAATGAAATGACTCACTTTGGTGATCATGATCCAAATGTCTTTAATAATACCTATGGTTTTTCTCGAAGTAGTGGTTTTCCAACAACTGGTTTTCAGAATGCAGCTTTTACCTTAGTCGGTAGCGGATCGGATCAAAGTCGTTATCGTTGCTATACGTCTAATGGTGGTGGCAAAATAAACTTATCGACAATTGGTGGTTTTGGTTCAAATTGTACGATAAATTACATCGCTGAGCAAAAAAGCCAATTTATTCAAAATGGAACGCCAACAATAACAATGGAATATTATAACGGTCGTTATTGGGAATGGTTCGATAATTTTACTATTCCTGTGCCTAAAAAATGGCCTCGGAAAGGAACAGGTAAGGCAATTGTGTTTAGTAATGCAAAGTATGTAAGTATGTCTAGAGGATTTAATGTATTAAGTTTTTGTAGCGGGATAAATAAAGTTACTCAAGAGCAAGCATTGAATAACGATTTTCGGTTAAAATATTTATATACAACTTCTGAACTGACTAATAATGGTTCTCATTTTATAAGGGCAGTGGGTACATTTATGAGTGAATGGGGTATTACGAAAAACTATGGTGGAGTTTGGCGTCCTGATGGTGATTTATGGACTGCTGAACTATTGCGAAATCAGTTAGTTTACCGAGTAAGGGGTAAGACAGGTCAAATTGATATTCAGGAGCCAAGATATCCAAGCACAACCGGTGTTTGTCGTGGTGATTAAAATATATTTATTTAATATAAAAAATCTAAATTTATGAATATAGAACAAAAATTAAAATTAAGCCAACAAACTGATTATATCTACTTTTTCCGAGAAGGTATCTTTGCTCAGCTTTATGGCGTATCCCTTTATCTCGCCGTGACTCGGTTAAATTTGGATCTTAATTTGTGCCTTTATAAATATAAAAGTTTATCTAATCAAAAAATATTACGTGCTGGGTTACCAACCAAAAAATTGGAAAGTTTGTTGCCGAATGGTTTAGCTAATTGCCAATTTGGTTATAGCTATAAAAATCTTTGGCATGTCGATAAGAATTCTTATAACCGTTGGTATAAAAAGAATACTTCAGAATTATTATCAATAAATTGCAAAAATAAGCATTCTAAAGATTTTTTGAGTAAGGAATTAATTCCATTATGGTTGACTGAAGAAGAGCGTCAATTTTTGCTTGATTGGCAAAAAGATAAATATAGACAGGCAACTGAACAATATTTTATAGAGACGCTGCAAAGAAAAATTGTTTCCAGTTACGCGTAGCGTACTGGGGCAATTTTTTCGCTCAAAAAATAAGCAAAAAAACTAAATAATAGGTATAAATTATATTTATATTTCATTTCGATAAATTACCTTATCACCATCTCCTATTTATTAATCATGAATCTTAAGAATTAATAATTATAAACATGTTGAGAATAAAGGCTTTTGCACTGCAAAAAAGTAATCTTGATTTTAAGTTATGCAACTCTATGTTATCCTAAACTCAACATTCGATCACAGGACGCTCCATATGATAAAAGATCCATTTTACGATCGTGAGGCACAAAAATATGACTCACCGATCGCCAGCCGTGAACTGATTTTGGATTATCTAACCCAAGAAGCAAAACCAGCCAGCTTAGAGAAAATAGCTAATGCCGTATCAATCAAATCTGATGAGCAGAAAGAGGCTTTACATCGCAGATTGCGGGCAATGGAACGTGATGGTCAGGTAGTATATACCCGGCGTAAATGCTATGCCTTGCCAGAAAAATTCGATATGGTTAAGGGTAGTGTGATTGCACATCGTGATGGCTATGGTTTTCTGCGAGTTGAAGGTAAGCCGGAAGACTATTTCTTGTCACATGAGCAGATGAAAAAAGTTTTACAAGGTGATGTTATATTGGCTCAGCCAATCAACAGTCAATACCGAGGTAAGACCGAAGCGCGCGTGGTGCGGATTTTAGAACCCCGCACTAATCAAATTGTTGGTCGTTATTTTATTGAGCAAGGCGTTGGCTTTGTGGTGCCGGATGACAGTCGTTTGAATTTTGATATTTTGATCGCAGGTAAACCAAATCGTACTGTCAGAATGGGGTCAGTTGTGGTAGTTGAATTACAACAACGACCTGAGCGTCGTCAAAAAGCAGTAGGTATTATTAAAGAAGTTCTTGGCGAGATTATGGGAACCAATTTAGCAATAGATATTGCGCTACGTAATCATGAGATCCCTTATGAATTTCCTAAAGTGGTTGAAAAAGAGGCTAGCAAATTTAGTGAGCAAGTGCCAGAAAGCGCTAAAAAAGGCCGTAAAGATCTACGCGAGTTGCCGCTAGTCACCATTGATGGTGAAGATGCGCGAGACTTTGATGATGCGGTCTATTGCCAAAAGAATCGCGGCGGTGGTTACCGTTTATGGGTGGCGATAGCTGATGTGAGTTATTATGTGCGACCAGCTAAAGGGTTAGATAAAGAGGCTTGTTTGCGAGGGACTTCGGTCTATTTCCCATCACGAGTGGTGCCGATGTTGCCGGAAGTGTTATCCAATGGTCTTTGTTCACTCAATCCGCAAGTGGATCGCTTGTGTTTGGTGTGTGAAATGACAGTGTCAAATAAAGGGCGTCTAACTGGTTATCAATTCTATGAAGCGGTGATGAATTCACATGCCCGATTAACTTATACCAAAGTAGCTAAAATTTTAGAGGGTGATAAAGAGCTGCGTGAGCATTATCGAGAGTTAGTGCCTCATCTTGAAAATCTTTATGGGCTTTACAAAGTGTTAGATAATGCCCGAGTTGCTCGTGGCGCAATTGGTTTTGAGTCAGAAGAGCCAAAATTCATTTTTAATGCAGATAAACGTATTGAGAGTATTGAATTAGTGCAGCGTAATGAAGCACATAAAATTATTGAAGAGTGTATGATTTTAGCCAATGTTGCTGCGGCAAAATTAGTGATTAATGCTGAGATTCCTTCGCTATTTCGTGTACATGATAGACCGGATGAAGATCGCATGAACAATTTACGCAGTATTTTAAGTGAACTCGGTTTATCTCTCGGTGGCGGTAATAATCCCAAACCAAAAGATATTGCTAAGTTAATGGTTGAAGTTGAAGCCCGACCTGACCATGAGATGTTGCAGACGGTGATTTTACGCTCAATGAAGCAAGCAATTTATGATCCCGAAAATCGTGGTCATTTTGGCCTAGCGCTTGACGAATATGCCCATTTCACCTCGCCAATTCGTCGTTATCCTGATTTATTATTACATCGTGCTATTAAATGGGTACTGGCGAATGAACAACATAAAACCAGTAAAACTGGTGGGCATCGTTATACCACTAGCGAAATGCTTTATTTTGGTGAGCACTGTTCGATGACTGAGCGCCGTGCGGATGAAGCTGTTCGTGATGTGGTTGACTGGTTAAAATGTGATTATATGCAAGATCATGTTGGCGAGGTGTTTAATGGAACTATTTCGAGTGTGGTTAACTTCGGCTTTTTTGTTCGATTAGATGATCTGTTTATTGATGGTCTGGTACATGTTTCGTCGCTAGAAAATGATTATTATATTTATGACGCATCGCGTAATCGTTTAATTGGTGAAAATACTCGCTTTACATATCGTTTAGGTGATAAAGTTCAAGTAAAGGTCGAGAATGTTAATCCTGAAGAACGTAAAATTGATTTTTCATTGGTAGACAGTGATAATAAGCCACAACGTCAAGGTAAAACAGCAAAAGATAAAGCGAAAAAAGTCGATATTGAAGCTGATTTACCAGTAAAACGCAAAAGTAAGAGTCGAGCTGAAAGCCAAAAGAAAAAAGCGAGCGAGGCGGTAGAGGCAAAAACAAAAAAACGCACTAAACCTAGGGCAGCTAAAGCTACGGCTAAAAAAACATCTAAATCAGCGTCGACCGCCAGCAATAAGAGAAAAAAGAGTAAAAAATAGATGAGTGAGACAGTTTACGGTATCCATGCGATTGAAGCTTTGTTAACGCGTGCGCCTGAAAGAATTATTGAAGTTTTTATCGCTAAAGGCCGAGAAGATAAGCGCCTAAATGCCCTTGTTCATGAGTTAGAACAGTTGGGTTTAGCGGTGAAAGTGACCAATAGACAGTACTTAGATGAAAAAACCAGAAATGGCGTGCATCAAGGTATTTTGGCAATGGTTAAACCAAACCGTGGTTATCAGGAAAATGATATCCCATTATTGATGGAACAACATCTCAATCCGGTTATTTTAATTTTAGATGGTGTGACCGATCCGCATAATTTAGGTGCCTGCATTCGTACAGCTGACGCTGCAGGCGTGAGTTTTATTATTGTGCCTAAAGATCGCTCAGCACCACTTAATTCAACTGCCCAGAAAGTCGCATGTGGTGCGGCTGAGAGTGTACCCGTTGTTAGAGTGACAAATCTTGCTCGAACTATGCGGATGTTACAAGATGAATACCAAGTTTGGATTGTGGGCACCGCTGGCGAAGCGACAAGTACACTTTATCAAACCGATTTTTATAAAAATTCAAACGCCTTGCCACTGGCATTAGTAATGGGCGCAGAAGGTGAAGGTATGCGCCGATTAACCAAAGAGCATTGCGATGAGTTGGTGAGTATACCAATGGCGGGGATTGTTTCTTCGCTTAATGTGTCGGTTGCCACTGGCGTTTGTTTATTTGAAATAGTTAGACAAAAAAATAGATAGTAAGAGTTATAACATGTTAGGATTATTGAAAAAACAGAGTGAGCCAACGCTTTCAGAGCGAGATTTGAATGGACGTAATCATGTCGGTTATCCGACTATGCAATTATCTCGTGAAATTGATAAGTTAGTTAAAGCAAAATACGCGCCAATTAAACGGATCGTTAAATTCTACATAGCTATGCTATTTTTTAAATGGGGCCCAAGTGTTATCAATACTACGTTATCCGATGAACAGTTGGCTAACTTGTCAGGTCGCAACGTTCAAATGGTCTATTTGTTGTTGTTCCGAGACATGTTAAGACATATTTCAAGCTTAGCTAAATTAAAGCATTTTGCCGAAGATTGGCCAGAACAATTTGCTCAAGAGATATTAGATAACTGCAACATGCTTAGCGACAGTGATGATGTCGATATTGCCAAAAAAGAGGCGTTATTCGCTAATACCCAGCTATTTGATATTGATAATACGATCGATCCTGATCACTTAGAAAACACCGTCATTCCTGATTGGACGATACCTTTGGCAGAGTTGATTATGTTAAAGCCGGCGACAATCTATCATTGTCACCGTCCTTTGATGGCGGTGATTTTGAAAAAGAAAAAATGATTTAGCCTATCATTTATTCAATTTTATTTAGTGGCAAATGCATAATTTTTTGATTCATTTGCCATAAATTTGCCTTCGATATGGCATAGTTAGTATGCCGTTATTGATATATTCTCCTGCCTTTAAATCACCTTATTGTTAAAAAAACACCGCCATCTCAACTTTAAATACCTAATCCATAATTAATTTTTGCAATGATTATTTGCAAAAATACCAACTAGGTATGTCACTATCACTCACTTATACTAAATTTATGAAGTAAATAGGTGAATGATTTTATGCGAACAAGAACAATTGCAGTATTTAGAAAATTCATATCTATTGATTATCCATTAACTATTGATACATTGTCGGAAGAGTTTCAGATAAGTACTCGTACAATGCGAAATGAGATACGAGAAATAAATGATTTTTTACATAAAAGAGCGTTGCCACTTATCTCCTCAATCCGTAATAAAGGTTTTATTATCAAGGGTACTAATGAACAAAAGCAATTAGTTAAGATTGCCTTACAACAATTACCCGTTTCCCCCATTTTAAGCAAAGAAGAACGTCAATTTGATCTATTGTTAGCTATTGCTTTTTCAGTTACACCTATCATTTTAAGCCAAAAAGAGAATAGTTATTATGTTTCTAAAAGTGTGTTAGACGAAGATATTCGTAAACTTAAATTGCGTTTAAAAAAATATGATATTGAGTTGGTGAGTCAACCTAAATTAGGAATGCAATTAGTTGGATTAGAACGTTCAATTCGTTTGATGATGTATGAGGTGATAAATCAATATGCCAGTAATCTCAATTATGAGCAGCCGTTAAAAGAGTTAAATTTAATTCAACAGTTGTTATTTAGTTACATTCCGCAAATGTTGATTAATAAATTATTTGAGCTTGCTGAACAAACAATGAGCCAAGTTCATGATGAAATTTATAAACAGCAAATTGTTATTTTTACTGCAATTTGGGTTATTCGTAATCAACAACATCACCATCTCACTAAGATTCGATCTGATTTTATTCATAATGATTCCGGCAGTATTAATCAATTTATTCGGTTGGTTTGTCAGCACGCAGCTTTACAAGTTAGTCGTCAAGAACAGCAATATATCATTTATATGTTAGAGACCTTTAATACTAAGGATATCAATAATTCTATTGATTGGTTAAATGCGCAATTATTGGCGATTAAATTGGTCAATTATGTTGAGGAAAAGACACAAATTCCGTTTTCTATTAAACAAGAACAGTTATACGAAAATTTATGTAAGCATTTAGCCGGGTTAATCGCACGGGTGAGCAATAATATCCATATTATTAATCCGTTATTAGATAATATTAAACAGAATTATGGTGTTATCTATTCGGCTATTGCACAATTTATCCAAAATCTTGAGACCACTTTAAGCAATAAAGTATCTGAAGATGAAGTTGCTTTTTTAACCATTCATTTTTCTGCTTTCGCCAGTGAGATCAACCAAGAGCGAAGTTACTATTTTAAAGCGGTGGTCATTTGTGATCACGGTATTGCGACCTCTAATCTTTTAGCTCAATCACTTAAAGAATTTTTCAATATCGAGATTTTGGCTATTTTGGCTCGTAATGATCAGCATTTATTGCAGCAACTTGATTTCGATTTGATTTTTTCGACTTTTCCATTATCACATTATGAACATCCTGTTTTGGTGTTAGAACCCATATTAAAAGAAAAAAATCACCCTATCATTACAGATTTTTTAGCTAAAAACCGTGATCACCAACGTATGGTTAATCACTGCACTGATGCCACTGATCTTTTTTATGCTTTAGTGAATTTAATTGAAGAGAGTGGCGGAGTGGTGTCTGCACCGATTTATAACCAATTGGAGAAGTGTTTAGCTATTAATAATCTTAAAATCAATAAAAGGAAAATCCAACCTATGTTGAAAGATATTCTTACCGATGATGACATTATATTGCAACAAACTTGCTCTAATTGGCAGCAAGCTATCACTTTTGTTGCTCAACCGCTTTTGCAGAAAAACTATATTTCAAAAAATTATGTCGATGCCATGATTAGCTCGCTTGAACAATATGGTCCGTATATCGTTATCGGCAAAAATTTGGCATTAGCGCATGCTCGGCCTGAAGATGGTGTTAATCAATTAGGACTTAGTGTGATGACCATGCGTGATCCTGTCGATTTTGGTAATCAGGATATGGGGCCAGTTAAGATTATATTTTGTCTGGCGGCTATCGATTCCTTTTCTCACCTCAATATTATGCGCAGTTTGATTGAACTGATTAATGATGAAAGTAAGCTTGATCGCTTATTAATGTGTCATTGTGTCTCGCAATTTAAAGCGATTTTATTTAATGAACCAACCCCAGCTTTAACTTAATAAGCTATAGGAGGATCCCCGATGAGTCAGTTATCTATTTTATTTGTTTGTGGTGCCGGTCTTGGTAGTAGTTTTGCTGCCCAAATGGCAACTGAAGATGTACTAAAAGCTAAAGGTATTGATGCCAAGTTAGATCATACGGATATTTCTTCTGCCGCGTCGATGAATGTCGACATTATTATTACCGCAGAAAATTTTCGTTCGCAATTTGCTAAATTTAATATTAGTGACCACACCTCGATTGTATACCTAAAAAATATCGTTTCGAAGTCGGAAATTGATGAAAAATTAAGTCCGATCTTACAAGAGAAAGGATTGCTTTAATAAGCAAAAAGGAGAGCATTATGAACGTAATTAACTTCATTATTGATAATATTCTAACTCAAGCATCTATCACAATTAGTTTAATTGCTATGCTTGGTCTTATTCTGCAAAAAAAATCGGTAGGGCAAACCATATCAGGAACGCTAAAAACTCTACTTGGTTTTCAGGTGCTCAATGCTGGTTCAAGTATTATTGTTGGTAGTTTGAGTTATTTTGGTCAAATTTTTACAGCTGGCTTTGAGATGCAAGGCATTATTCCTTCCATTGAGGCAATCAATGGTCAAGCCATGAATCAATTAGGTTTGGGTAGAGATATTGCCTTAACCTTTTTAATGATATTTATTTTTAATATTTTAATTGCCCGTTTTACGCGTTTTAAATATATCTTTTTAACTGGCCAGGCTATTCTTTGGATGGCAACCATGACAACCGTGTTCGGTAGTTTCGCTGGTCTTTCAGGTGTGAGCTTGATTTTAGTCGGTGGTGTTATTGGTGCACTTTTTGCCGTCTTTATGCCAGCGATTGCTCAACCTATTATTCGTAAAGTTACTGGTTCGAATGATATCGCACTTGGGCATTTTTGTACTATTGGTTATCTGTTCGAAGCGGGTGTTGCTTATGTTGTTGGTGAGAAAGGGGAAAATAAACGTTCAATTGAAGATATAAAATTACCAAAATCGTTTGAGTTTTTACAAGATACCTATTTATCAGTTATGGTGGTAATGCTGCCTTTATATATTATCACCGTGCTTTTTGCGGGTGAAGAATATGCTTCGACACTATCTGGCGGTCAAAACTATATCATTTATGCATTTACTCAAGCAATCATATTTGTAGTTGGTATTTATGTGTTGTTAGCCGGAGTTAGGTTATTACTGGGTGAAATCGTGCCAGCTTTTAGAGGGATCGCCATGAAGATTGTTCCTAATGCAATACCTGCGCTTGATTGTCCAGTGTTTTTCCCCTATAGCCCTAATGCCGTTATTCTTGGTTTTATTACTACCACTATTGGTACGGTAATTGCGATGTTAACTTTACCTTTCTTTGGCCTTGCGATGATTCTTCCTGGCATGCTAACTAACTTTTTTGCTGGTGGTACCGCGGGGATCTTTGGTAATGCCGTAGGTGGACGTCGTGGCGCTTTAATTGGTGGAATAGCTCATGGCATATTTATCACTTTATTACCCGCGCTGTTAGTCACTATCTTTAATCAAATGGGATTTGTTAATGCCACAGCGACTGATGTGGATACCGTTACGGTGGCCTTGCTTTATGCTTGGATTTTGAGCCCATTATTGAAGAATTTTTAATTAAGAGGTGACCATGTTTAACTTTTTTAAAAAGAATAAACCATCTGTTCAAATAGAACCATCAACTCCAAGAGAGCTTGCAGCTGATGAGATTGCTCAAATTGAACATCAGATTAATGAACTGAAACAACAAATTACCCATACCGATGATGTTCAATTATTGGCCAGTTGTAATGAACAGATAGGAATACTGTATAACCAGTTAGGGCGTGTTGATTTGGCTATAGAGTATTTAGAAACCAGCATGCAACAAAAGAGATCAATTGGTGAAGGATATAAAATCCTAATGAGTTTGTATAACCATAAACGTGCAGAGGCAGCAAAATCAGGATCTATTACCGATATCGACTTTTGGATGAATAAAATGGATGAAATGCGCAATATTGCCAAATTAGCTACAATTCAACGAAATTAAAGGAAAAAGTTATGTACACTACACTTAAAGCGGTAACCGAATTAGCGACTAAACTTAATTTTACTGTTGGCGCATTTAACACACATAATTTAGAAATGCTACCCGACATGCTTCGAGCAGCGAAAGAAGTTGGCGCACCGATTATTATCCAGACAAGTGTTGATACCGCTCGTTATATTGGTTTTAAAGTCTTGGTCAATACCATAAAAGCCATCGCTGATGAAGAAATTGTCGATGCGGTTTTGCACCTTGATCATGCTAAAAATTTTGATGATATCAAACAGGCGATTGATAGTGGATTTACCTCGGTTATGTTTGACGGCTCATCCTTACCGTTTAAAGAGAATATACTAAAAACTCGAGCTGTGGTTGAATATGCCCATGCTCGAGGTGTGTCGGTAGAAGGCGAGCTTGGTACTATAGGTGGCACCGAGGAGGGCATTCACGTTGAAGTTAACGATAAAGTTTACACTAGACCTAGTGATGCTTTGGTCTTTGTACAGGCCACAGGAATTGATGCTTTAGCGGTAGCAATCGGGACTAATCACGGTCAGTTTAAATCGAAAACTGAAGTCAACATTCCGTTACTTAAAGAGATTCATGCAATGGTTGATATTCCATTGGTTATTCATGGTGGTACCGGTGTGAAGGAGGAAGATTACCCTGAGCTGATTAACAACGGCATTCGTAAATTCAATGTCGGTACAGAGTTATTAGTTAATTGGACACAAGTTGCTAAAGATCAGTTTGCTCAAACTGAAGTTAATAAGTCGCTAAGGCATAATGTGATTCCTGCTAATCAAGCAGTTAAAGATATTGTCAAACATAAAATGAGTTTGTTTCTCAATGTTAATCAACGTATTAACTAAGGTAATCTTATATGCCAAAATATTTGATCTTACTTGCTGGTTGTCCTTGTACCGGAAAAACATATTTGATCCATCTATTGCAGCGACAATTCACCAACAGTTTGCTGTTGACGCCCGATGAAGCAAAGGAGTTGTATGCCGACTCCGTTGGGTTTAATTCACTTGCTGAGAAAAATGCCTTAGAACAAAAAGTTTGGCATTTTTATTACGGGGTGTTGCAGTGGTATATGGACGCTGGCAAGAAGATCATTATTTCGGAATATCCATTTAGCGATAAGCAAAAAAATCAGTTAAACGATTTTGCTAATCGCTACCATTATCAGGTAATAACCATTCGCTTGGTGGCTAATTTTGATATTCTTTGGCAACGCCGATATAAGCGTGATCGCTCTTTAGAACGTCATTTATCGCATATTATGACCCACTATCATTATGGCGACGAATTAGCTGATCGTAATCTTGCCGATGATTTGATAACCAAAGAAAAGTTTTATCAAATTTGCCATGATAGACAATATGATAAATTTGCATTAGGGACATTGTTTGAAATGAATGTAGATGATTTTAGTAAAGTAAATTATGCTGATTTATTGAATAAATTGAAAAAGATTATCACCTAATGAAATATAGAGGACGAATTACCTTTAGCCTTTAAGCATAAATTATTTCTGGCAATTTGATATCCCAAGGTTGATTATCAATATTGGCCAATTTTTGGCAGGAAAATGCGAGCCCAATGGGTAATATTTGTTGTTGTTGATAATTAACCAGCATACGGTCGTAATAACCACCTCCCATTCCCATACGATAACCGCGCTCGTCAAAAGCAACCAATGGTGTAAAGACGATATCAAGTTGTGCAAACGGTATGACATTATTGACATTAAGTTCTGGTTCAAAGATACCAAAATGATTTTTTATGAGTGGCGTATTTGTGGTGTACTTTAAAAAGAGTAGGTGATTTTTACAAAATGGATGGGTAATTGGTAAGTAGACTGATTTGTTTTGTTGCCATAGATATTCAATAATCGGTTTTGTATCGACTTCCCCATCAAATGACAAAAAAATAGCGATGTTTTTAGCTTGATTTAAAGCTGGATGAGTTTCAATTTTTTGATAAATAATTTGCTGCGCATCACTGCGTTGTTGTGGAGATAATTCACGTCTTTTTTGACGTATCGCTTGCCGAATATTCATTAGTTATCGATTGAAAAAGAAAAGTAAAGAAGCACTCCAAGATGTCGTTAGGGTCGTAACCCTTGAACCCAAGGTTCAAGGTGAGTTGCATGTTTTAATTTTTAGGTTTCCTAAATAAATTAGGCATACACACCAATTAAAAATCATACCACTCTAAATTAAAGAATATCGGCTCAGGGGACTAACCCTTATCCCGAGCATCTCAGAGATAATTAATATAATACAAAATTTAGAAAATCATACAATAGTCTTTGTTGAATATTTACGTTTAAGCTAACTAATTGTTGGTATTTAAAGCGGAATCAAGTAACTGCTGTAGCATTTTTAATCTATTAGCGAACTCGTCGCTTTTTTCTTTCTCTTTCGTTAGTTCATAAGATATATTTAGCGCAGCAGTCATGATTAGTTGATCACTACCAACTTGTGGTGATTTTTCTCGTAAATTTGTTAAGCGTGCATCTAAATCTTTAGCCGCATTTGTGAGTGCGTCAACTTCTTCGACAGGGCAATTAAACTTTAACGTTCGCCCAAAAATCTGAACCGTGACAGCTTGAGTTTCCATATTTAACCTATAGTTTTATAAATGTATTAATTTTGTCGATTATATGTTTGGCGTTTAATCCAACTTCATCACGCATTTCTTGTTGCGATCCTTGTGGAATAAACACATCAGGCAATCCGATGTTTAAAATATCACATTTTATTTTTTTCGATAACAAAAATTCATTGACGGCGCTTCCAGCCCCACCTTTGATACTGTTCTCCTCAATGGTGACAAGTATATTATGGCTTTGACTAATGTGCAAAAGGACTTTTTCATCTAGTGGTTTTACAAAACGCATATCTATCACTGTAGCATTTATTTGATCAGCTGCTTGTAAAGCTTCAGGTAATAATGTGCCAAAATTGAGTAAAGCAATATTTTCACCTTCTCGACAGTATTTCGATTGTCCCAATGGTATTGGAGAGAGTGGTTGTAAGCTAGCACCACATCCTTCACCACGAGGATAACGTACCGCTGATGGGCCATTATGTAAATAACCTGTATAAAGCATTTGTCGACATTCGTTTTCATCACTCGGAGTCATAATAACAAGATTAGGAATACAGCGTAGAAAACTTAAATCGAAAGCACCTTGATGGGTTTCACCATCAGCTCCAACAATGCCTGCTCTATCTATAGCAAACAGGACAGGTAAATTTTGGATAGCAATATCATGGATCACTTGATCATATGCACGTTGCAAAAAAGTAGAATAGATAGCTACTACCGGTTTTAATTCACTAATAGCAAAGCCTGCGGCTAATGTTACCGCATGCTGCTCAGCAATGGCTACATCGAAAAATTGTTTGGGATAGCGTTTTGCAAATTCAGTCATACCAGAGCCTTCGCTCATGGCAGGAGTAATTGCCATTAAACGTTTATCATTTTCAGCTATCTCACACAGCCAATCACCGAATATTTTGGAATAGGTTGGTGCAACTTTCTTTGAAATCGGTAAAGTTCCTTCATTAGGATTAAATTTGGGAACACCATGCCATAAAGTTGGGTTTTGTTCGGCAGGGCCATAGCCTTTACCTTTTTGAGTAATAATGTGCAGTAGTTGTGGTCCTTTTAACTGCCTCACATTTTGCAAGGTAGCTACAAGTGTTTCGACATCATGGCCATCTACTGGGCCAATATAATTGAAGCCTAATTCTTCAAATAAAATGGCTGGAGTAACTAATCCTTTTAAATGTTCTTCGGTTTTTTTGAATAATTCTTTTAATGGCGGAATATTCGAAAGGACTTTTTTACCACTTTCACGAAAAGAGGTATAAGCTTTACTTGATAAAATTTGCGCTAAATGCTGATTAAGTGCGCCGGTGTTTTCAGAAATTGACATATCGTTATCATTAACAATGACTAACATATCAGGTTTTATATGACCTGCGTGATTCATTGCTTCAAATGCCATACCAGCGGTTAATGCACCATCACCAATAATTGCTGCTACTTTTTGTCCTGATTGTTTTTGTTGTTCAGCAATAGCAATACCTAGTGCGGCACTAATAGATGTTGATGAATGGCCAGTAGTTAACACATCGTATGCACTTTCATGACGATGAGGAAAAGGGTGCAATCCACCTTTTTGGCGAATGGTTAGCATCTGATCACGTCGACCAGTAAGGATTTTATGCGGATAAGCTTGATGCCCTACATCCCATATAATTTTATCAAATGGTGTGTTATAGACGTAATGTAAAGCGACGGTTAATTCGACTACACCTAAACCTGAAGCTAAATGGCCACTAGATTGACTAACACTATCTAATAAAAATTGTCGTAATTCCTGACAAATCTCTGGCAATTGTGATAGCGGATAACGTTTAAGATCCGTGGGAAAATTGATTTGCTTTAATAAAGGAAATTTATCTAAATTCATTTTTATCATCTAGTTATTAGGTTAACTATTTCGATTAATAATAAAACCAGCAAGATCTTGTAATGGTTGGCTATTATAAGGTATTTGCCGCAGACTATCGATAGCTTGCCGATATAATGTGTTTGTCATTTCAATTGCATTTTGTAAGCCAACTAATGCCGGATAAGTACTTTTTTCAAGTGCAATATCTGAACCCTGTGGTTTGCCCATTAGTTCTTGTTCACCAATAACATCTAAAATGTCATCTTGAATTTGAAATGCTAATCCAATAGCTTGAGCATAGTCATCTAAGATTTGATAATAGGGTTTGGCTACCTCACCACTAGCATAAGCTCCAAGCCTAACTGCTGCTTGAATTAAAGCACCGGTTTTATAATTATGGATATTTTGTAAATGTTCAAGGGTTACCTTTTGATGTTCTGCTTGCAAATCAAGTGATTGACCTAAGCACATACCTGTAAGTCCACTGGCGTTAGCGAGTTCGCTAATCATATTAATTTTACTTTGATTATCAATATGTTGATTTTCGCATAATAAACTGAAAGCTAGTGATTGTAAGGCATCGCCAGCAAGAATGGCTTCTGCTTGACCGAATTGAATATGACAAGTAGGTTTTCCCCGCCTGAGGTTGTCATTATCCATGGCAGGTAGATCATCATGAATTAAAGAATAAGTATGCATTGATTCGATAGCAGCTGCAATAGGATCAAGTTTATCTAAAGGACAATTAAACATCTGTCCAGTTAGATAAACTAGAATAGGGCGGATTCGTTTGCCTCCGGCAAGCAGACTATAGCTCATCGCCTGTTGCAAGTTTGAAGGGGCAAATTGCGAAATATATGTTGTTAAATAATTATCAATACGTTCTTGTAATGGTTTTGTGCTATTCATTATTATCAATTGAAAATTCAGATAATTGAGCATCACTATTTTCAGATAACAAAATTTGGATGCGTTGTTCAGCCTCATTAAGTTGTTTTTGACCAGAACGGGCTAATTTGATGCCTTTTTCAAACTCATTTAAAGCTTCATCTAATGGTAAATCACCATTTTCAAGTTGAGTGACAATTGCTTCAAGTTGTTGGATAGTTTCTTCAAAACTTGCTTCTTTATCTTGTTTTTTTGCCATATCGTCCCCCTTTGTGTTAAATGAGTATACACGTATTTTTTCTGATGGTGAATTAAGATATTTAAGTTAAATTATTACATTAATTAAAACATCATTAACCAATGAGTTGCGATTAGTTTTATTGAGTATCGTGGCAAGATGGATAATCTTCTTGTTCACGTTCAAGTTCATCAACTGATAGTTGGGCTATATCAGGATTGATCGGTTTTTTAACTTCAATTCCTAATTCTCTGAATCGTTCTATTTGACCAATAACATTACCTCGTCCTTTAGATAGTTTGTTCATTGAATTTTGATAGGTCTGTTGTGCTTTATCTAAACAGTTACCTAGGTTTTCCATATCCTCAATAAAACCGCGAACTTTATCATATAGTTTACTTGCTCTATCAGCAATAAGTTCGGCATTACGATTTTGGTATTCAAATCGCCATAAATTATGAATAGTTCTTAACGCTACCAATAAGGTTGTTGGACTAACAATCATAATATTATTTTTTAAAGCATCATTAATTAATGACGGATCTTGATCAATTGCTGACAAAAATGCTGGTTCAACTGGAATAAACATTAATACATAATCTAATGAATTGATACCAATTAGTTTGTGATAATCTTTTTGGCTAAGCTGTTTTAGATGATTACGTACTGAAGCTAAATGATCGGCAATAGCCTTTGTTCTAATATCATCATCATCGCTGTTAAAATAACGTTCATAGGCAACTAAAGTAACTTTGGAATCAATGACAACATCACCGCCTTGAGGTAAATGAACAATTACATCTGGTTGCAATCGTTGATTATTTTCATTGGTTAAATTAACCTGAGTATGATACTCATGTCCTAAGCGGAGTCCTGAGTTATCCAAAATTTGACTAAGAATGAACTCTCCCCAATTACCTTGAGTTTTATTATTGCCTTTTAGTGCATTAGTTAAATTAGTGGCCTCTTTAGTCATTAATTCATTAAGCTGTTGCAAATTGCGGATTTCATGGGTGAGAGTATGACGCTCTTTGGCTTCTTGTCCAAAGCTGTCTTGAACCTGCTTTTGAAAGCCTTCTAGTTGTTGTTTTAGTGGTGAAAGTAGAAAATCTAAACTTTGTTTATTTTGTTGCTCAATCTTTTTACCACTTTGCTCAAAAATTCGATTAGCCAAATTTTCGAACTGAGTTGTTAAACGTTGCTCACTTTGTTCTAGAATGGTTTGCCGTTGGTGAGCGGCATTCATCGTCTCTTCTAAACGTGTTTGCAATTCGCTAATTTTAATATTTTGGGCGATATTTTGTTGTTGGTATTGATTTAACTCTTGTTCCAACTGTGTTATTTGATTATTTAAAACCTGATTTTCTTGTTTTTTCTGATTCAGTTGTAAATCAAATAAGGCTTGTAGATTATTAGCTCTAAATTGAGTTTTTAATAAAGCGATTAATAAAGCAATGGCGATAATAGCAATTATTATCGCTATCCATTCACTTAAGTCTAAACTTCCAAACATGATCAAGCCCTTGCAAAAGTGAATGAAATGACATCATCTAAATTCATGGCATCAAGTGCTAACATAATTAAGCGGTCAAGTCCTACGGCAACACCGGCACAATCAGGCAAACCTGCTTCCATAGCCGCAATTAACTCAATATCAATATTTTGTGGTGGTAAGTTTTGATTTGCCCGATCAATATTATTTTGTTCAAAACGCATCTTTTGTTCTTGTGGATTGGTTAACTCTTTAAATCCATTAGCTAGTTCTATCCCTTTATAATAAAACTCAAAACGGCTGGCGACTCGATGGTCTTCTGGACTGATCGCTGCTAATGCTGCTTGAGATGCTGGAAAATTATATACTGCAACGGGCTTTTCTTGACCAATATGAGGTTCGACGCCAAAACTAAATAAGCATTGTAATAAAGTGTCTCGATCATAATCATCAGTATTAAGCTCGATATTAAGCTTTTTAATCGCATCAATTAGGCTTGCTTGATCAGCTTCCAATGGGTCAATATTTAGATGACGTTGA
This sequence comes from Gilliamella sp. W8123, assembly GCF_016101085.1. Taxonomy (NCBI): domain Bacteria; kingdom Pseudomonadati; phylum Pseudomonadota; class Gammaproteobacteria; order Orbales; family Orbaceae; genus Gilliamella; species Gilliamella sp. W8123. Next base: position 48,052 of record NZ_JACFRE010000009.1, on the reverse strand, counting down.
AATGCTTTTTGATAGGAGATACGCTCGGCTGGTTCGCAATCTAGAACGTTTTGTAATAGATCGTCTACCTCATTAATCATTTGCATCATATCAAATTGGATACGATACCACTCTAGCATAGTAAATTCAGGGTTATGATAGCGACTCACTTCTTCATGATTACGAAAACATTTACAGATTTGATAAATAGGGCCACTGCCAGCCGCTAATAAACGCTTCATATGATATTCAGGGCTGGTGATTAATGACATTTTCTGCCCTTGTTGTTCATTGGTTTCACCAGGTTTTAAAAATAAGGTATGAAATGAGCTAAGATGCACATCTGTTACTGCATATTGGCTTAAGGTTGGCGTCTCGACTTCTAATATACAGCGATCAGCGAAAAACTGTCTTACTTGAGATACAATTTTAGCGCGCTTAAGTAAATTATTAATTGATGCAGTAGGTTGCCAAGTCATAAAAAATATCCATGGATTTTGATTAATTACTAAAAGAAGACATAGGGCATTAAGCCCTATCTCTTATTGCTGGCGTTCATTTTGCCATAATGAGAACAAATTGTCGTATTTTTCTTGTTGATGCCAGATGTGACAATGAAGTGCAGAAAGAATAATAGGGTCTTCTAAAATAGCTAATTGTTGTTCTTTACTGATTTTTTCTAAATCCACTTGCTGATAGTGCTCAATCAGTTGTTGGCGCAATTGCTGATTTTTTGTATTAGGTAAATGACGAGAAGTCGATAATGCACAGGCTAATGCATTATAAATAGGATCGACAAGTGCCATAACAAAGCCATGTTCCATAAAAGCAGCTTCGGTTTGCGTTAAATAGTCACCAGTGAGTTTTACTGCACGTGAAGGGTGGGTTTCTTCAGGAGTTAAAAATAACCCTGCTTGTTTAGCTTTCATACCAATACTAGATAATCCAGAAACGCGAATTACCAGTGGTGAAATAGTTAATGGGATTAAAATTGCAATATACCAATAGGTAAATTGTGGATTTAACCAAATAATCACGCATAACCACACAATCCCTAATAATGATAAAGGCCAACAAAAATAGAATGATTCCCCCCAAGTTAAGGCATCATCACTTCGTGATGGTGACTTCCATTGGATTTTGCTACCAAGCCATGCTTTAACAACGAATTTGCTATGGAAGATCATACGGATTGGTGCAAGGATCATTGACCACACCATTTCAATAAGAATTGATAAGGTTAGTTTAAATATCCCGCCTACATCTTTTGCCCCTGTTCTGGCTATAATAATTCCGTAGCTAAATAATTTAGGTGCAAACAACAATACCATCGTAGTTGAAAGTAGTTGAATAGCTAATTGTTCATCCCACCTTGGCCAGGTTGGGTAAAATTGGTTGGGTTGGAAAAAATATTGTGGTTCAGAAATATTGAACACTAATAATAATAGTGTGGAGAAAATTAAAAATATCAACCACAATAATGATGAAATATAAGCCATACCACTGGTTAAAAACATAACTCGGTGGGTTAAAGTAATGCCACTTTTGAATATTAAGCGAAGATTGATCAGATTACCCATACACCAACGATTATCTCGTTTGAGATCTTCTATCATGTTTCCTGGTAACTCTTCATAGCTACCATTCATATCATACGCAATCCATACCCCATAACCAGCTCGTCGCATTAAACTTGCTTCAACCAGATCATGCGATAAGATATGAATCGGGCCTTTACGTTTTTGCAATGGTGATAAAATACAGTGTTCAATAAAGGGTTTGAGGCGAATCATGGCATTGTGACCCCAATATTGGGCTTCACTTAGTTGCCAGAAGTGAGTACCTGAGCAAAAAATATCGCTATAAATCTGATTGGCAAATTGTTGAATACGGCCGTATAAGGTTGTCATTCTGACCGATTTTGGTGGTGATTGTAATATACCTGCTGTCGGATTCATTTCCATCATGGCAACCATTTTTAAGATACAATCGCCAGTCATAATACTATCAGCATCAAGAATCATCATGTACTCATATTGATGTCCCCAGCGACGACAAAAGTCATCAATATTACCGCTTTTACGTTTCACACGACGTTTACGATGACGATAGAAAATATTACAACCATTATCTGCTTTTTTAGCATTAAAATCAGCCCAAGCCTTTAATTCATTAACATACAAATCAGGATCGTTTGTGTCGCTAAGAATATAAAAATCACAACATTGAGGATGTCCCGTTTCAACCAGTGATTCATAGGTAGCTTCAAGTCCTGCGAATACTCGTGAAACATCTTCATTACAAATAGGCATGACTAATGCCGTACGATGTTTTGCGTCAATATGGGATGCAGGATCGTTAGGAATAGCAATGGTATAACGGTCTTTTTTTATCACCGCTAAAATAAGGCCCATGATACTGGTCCAAAAACCGATTGAAATCCAACAAAATAATATAGCGAAGAGACCAATAACAAAACCTTGTATGATATAAGGGATGATACTATAGATAGCCAGTTCCGGATTGATTTCCCAATTTGCCATAAAACTAATCTTTTGCCAGCTTTGATACGGCAAAAGTGATGATAAATAAGTCGTACCATAGTAAGTTTGCACGGCAATAAGCGCAAACATAATTAAGCGACGAATAAGTGCGATAATATTTACACGTGGTTTTGATTTAGCTGTATAGTGTTCATCCCAAATTTGTGGTTGTACTGATACACGTTCAACTTTGGGATAACTAGGTTGTTGTTGTCTTGTTTCATTAAAATATTCAGTATTGCCGACTTGATTCAATCGATATTTTAAGAATTCGACATCATTGACAAGTGAGTTATTGTTTTCCGATTTCTGACGCCAAATTTCGGCGTCAGGTAGATTTTCGAAGTAATCTTTTTTCATATTATTGGCTGATTTTTATAATTATTGAGCAGGATATTGCCCGCTCCAAGTTTCGGACAATACTTCACCCGTTTGAGAAGCGAGCTGAACTCGCAAATCGGTTGCTTTTTTGTTATCCTCAACGTTAAACCGTATAATAACACGCCAACCTTTAGTCACTGAATTGTATTGAGTGTCGCAACTAACAATTGATCCGTTATTAATACTTGAAATAACTTTAACAGGCTTTTTGTCTGATAACTGAGGGCCAGTAAAATCAATAACATAAGCATTAGAACCATCAAGTTTACGTATTAAATTGGCTTGTTTTATATCACCCAACGATAAACGAGTACTTTCTGCTCTAGCGACGTTAGCTGGATAGCGATTTTTTTCGTTTAGTGTGTAGTGTAATCGATATTTAAAAGTAAGTTGATCACCACTTTTGTACTGTTTTTCCGGAACCCAGAAGGAAACAATATTATCATTGGTTTCATCGGCTGTTGGAATTTCGACAAGTTCAACTCGTCCTTTTTGCCAATCATTTAAGATTTCAACCCAAACACTTGGTCTTAGTTCGTAATGGTCATCTAAATCTTGATAATCATCAAAACCTTTATCTCGTTGGATTAGGCCAAAGCCTTTCGGATTTTCTAAACTATATGATGAAAACGATAAACGTTTTGGATTGTTTAAAGGGCGCCAAATCCACTCATTGTTATTGGCCAAAATAGATAACCCGTTTGAGTCATGCATTGCTGGACGATAATTAAGTAGTGGTGAAGGTTGATTTGGACCATATAAGAACATACTAGTTAATGGCGCAATACCTAATTTTTTAACTGAATCACGGAAAAATACTTTAGCTTCTACAGTGACTGTTGTATCAATACTTGGTACTAAAGTAATTTTATAAGCACCTGTCACACTTTGAGAGTCGAGTAATGCATAAATGACTAAATGCTTTTGGTTTGGGTCTGGACGTTCAATCCAATATTCTTTAAATCGAGGAAATTCCTCTCCTGACATTTCACCAGTATCGATGGCAAGCCCCCTTGCAGAAAGGCCATAACGTTGATCTTTACCAACGGCACGGAAGTAACTACCACCAAGCGCAGTAAATATTTCATCATCGGTTTTCGTTGGTTTATTAATTGGATAATGAACTTTAAAACCGGCAAAACCAAGATTTTTGGTGTTTAAATTATCTAAATTGAGTTTGCTCAAGTCAAAATAATCTGGATTGTATTTTATTTCATTAACTTGATTATTTACAATTTCGTTAATTTTAACCGGCGTGTCGAAATACATACCTTCATGATAAAACTCAAGTTTAAAACGACTCTTACGATCATTCCAATAAGCTTTATCATGTTTAAAAGAAATTTTTTGATAATCAGCAAATTGTAGTGAAGATAGCTCACTAGGAATATTTTTAGATGGTTGGACATAAGACTTTTTTGATAATTTTTCTGCTTTTGTCACTACATCATTAAAAGTAAAAGCCCATGAAGAAAAACTCAAACAAGATATCGATGCTATGCATAACATCTTGCAAGTTAATGTTTTACTAAATCGACTAATAGGTAATAAATTGTACATAAAAAAGACTCACTTAAGTATTATCTAAAAATATTAATGTAATTGATAATATTGTCTTTAGGACTACTTAAACAATTTTCAAGATAATCGGTTTTCATTTCGTCAAGAATACTTGGATTTTCATCAATTAAAAAATGCGAGTAATTATCTTTGAGAATTTTAGTTTGTAATGCAGCCAAATCTTGTTCTGACATTCTAAATAATGGTTGATAGCGATTAGTTATATTTTCTGTATCTTTGCTGTAAACTGCTGCAACAAAATCTGCTGACCATTGACAGTAATTGTTTAGATTATTGTCGGTTGGATTAATTTTCTTTAACTCAATTTTATGTTCGGCTTGATTTTCTTCAATCACTTTTTTGAGTTGAATATCATATTTTAACTTATAAAATTCGTTAAGATAAAAATTTAACACACAGGAAGATTCGTTACTGTCATCTTTACAGTCTAAAATACCGTGTTTTTTTATATAACTGTCAAACTGTTTATCGCCAACTAATTGAAGTAATTGATTTTTGGCATTAGATACAAACGGATTATTTTGTTCTGTTTGTTCTTTTAATATTGCTAACGAATCGACTTCAATATTTTTGCCATTATTTTTTGTTTTAGACATATTGTTTTTTACACAGCCTGTGGCAAGAATAAAGACAATGGCACATGTAAGGATATTACTTATTTTCATATATCAAATTCCATGAACATATTCTTGAGTTGAAAATTCAGGTTGAGCAACTTAACACTTTCTAGTGAAGTCGTAACGCGAAATTATATACTCTTATTCTTTTAAAAACACTAGATGATTACATTAATTTAGTAAAAAACGCACTAAATATTCTTTTGCTGATTTTGTTTAATGTCGGCACATTTTTTTTATATCAACAGTAAATTGTGAATCATCGGTTAAAGCTGGCTTAAATTTTCCTTTTGCTTTTAAAAAAGCAATAAGCTGCTCGGCATTCATATCGGAGTTAGAACAGGTATGAAATCTAGCTTCGGTACCAAACTTTTCATTGATAGCATTAAGTAAAGATGATTCGGTATAATCGTTTCCATCCATCATCTGTAGTACTTCATGACCGTGAATTGATATCATTTCCCTCTCCTAGATTGTTTTTATCTCGCGCTAATTATTATTTTTAAGCGGTGAAAGATAGCAGATATTTTTAATAAAAAAAAGAGGTTAAATATTAAAAATATCATTAATTGTATTTAGATTAACCCTGATTATTATCAGGGCTAAATAATTAGTGTGAAAAAGGTTAAATTGATAAGATAATCTTTATTTATTTTCATCGATTTTTACAATAATCGAGTTGTTTTCAGTTTTAACCTGTTGGAGTACAACTGATATTGTATCAGCTAGTTTAAAGACAAGCTCATCTTTAATTTTAATTGAACCCTCATCAAGATTTAAGGTTATTTCATCACGAACGTTATGAATCATGGAGAGAGGTAAAAATGCGAATGCCCCTATCTCGGTCAATCGGACTCGAGCACCACCTCGGTTAATATCAATTATTTCAGCATTAAAGCGTTTTCCTTGTTTATTGGTTAGGTATTGGCTATAAAGATTTTCGGCGATATCACGTTCAGCTAAACGTAATTTTTTTCGACGATCAGACATACTTTGTAGTTGTTCGGAAGTTGGCGCAATGAATGGTTGCTCTTTAAGCGAAGCTTTAAGTAAACGATGGTTTATCATATCACCATATTTGCGAATTGGTGATGTCCAGGTTGCATAAGCTGTAAATCCTAAGCCAAAGTGTGGTTCTGGTGTTAATGAAAAATCAGCTGGAGTTTGGAATTTTCTTAACCTTGCCGATAGGAAGTCATTATCATCAATTAATCGACGTAATTTGACATATCCTGCAAATGTCATTAGTGATTCTTTATCGAAATCAGTGATGCCATTATCGGCTAATATTTTTAAGATCTGTTCAATGTATTTGCTATCAAAACCTGAATGGGTATTAAACACCCCAGTGCCTACTTTTTCTTGCAAATACATAGTTAGAGCTAAATTGGCAATAATCATCACTTCTTCAACAATGTTATTACCAATACCACGTAATTCTTTAATGATGTTTTTTACTTGGCGATTATCATCTAGTACGAATCGATAATCATTATTGGCTTTAAATACTAACGCATTTTGTTGTCGCCAATCTATACGTGCTTTTGCTAGTTCTGATAGTAATTTAAGTTGTTTTTTTATCGTGGCGTCATCGATATTTAAATCACTTCGACCTTCTAAAAAATCAGAAACATTGTTGTAAGCAAGTTTAGCTTTCGATTCAATCCATGCAGGAGTGAAACTAATATCATCATTAGCAAATTGACCATTTTTATCAATGTTAATTTTACAAACCATGGCTGGTCGTTTTTCATTGGCTTTTAATGAGCATAGATCATCAGCCAATTGTTTAGGTAACATTGGAATATTAAAATCGGGCAGATAAGTTGTAAAATTACGAATTTTGGCAATATTATCCAGTTTACTATCAGGTAAAATATAAGCCGTAGGATCGGCAATAGCTACCATTAAGTTATAATTACCCATTTCGTCTTGGCAAATAGCAATCGCATCATCCATATCTTCGGTATTTTCATTATCAACCGTGAAAAATGGTACTTCAGTTAACTCTTGACGATTTTCCTGTTCAGACTCTGATATTGTAAAAGCTTCCTCTTGAGGTGCTTTATCTTCTAAATCGTAACGCGCCAAAGTTTTGAGCCATAATTGATAAATTGAATCAGAACTGGCGATAAATTTGGTTACTTCAGCAGAAAAATGATTTTTATCTTTTTCTAATGGATGTGATTGCAATATAGCAACAACCCAATCACCTTCTTTTAATTTTTGCGTAACTTGAGGATTAACTTTACAGCGTATGGCAAAATTTGTTGGCATATTTTCAGGATAAATTACCATAGCGCGATCTAAAAAGCCGATTTTACCAATAAATTTTTGTAAGCTACTTTCAATTAATGTTTCAGGTTCAAATGACTCTTTATCATTATTGCTGATGATAGTTCCCGATACTTTATCTCCATGGCAAAGCTGCTTCATTTTGGCAACAGGAATAAAATAATTGGTTTTATTATCAACATCTAAAAAACCAAATCCTTTTTCGTGCGCTCGGACGATACCTTCAACACGCGGTTTTTGTTCGTATAATTCTTGTTTAAGTTGGGCGAGTAATGGGTTATTTTGAAACATATGGCTTAATATTAATTGAAAAATTTAGACTAAATTCTATCATAGTTATGCTTTTAGGAGTTATTGAATTGTTCATCAATGACTGGCTATTGAAGTCAGTTGCAATAAATAGAGTTAAAACATGAAATTAAATTATAAATTACAAGGCAATAAACAACCGATTTTATTAATGCATGGGCTATTTGGTAGTTTAGATAACTTAAACATGCTAGCTAAAGACCTCGTTGCAAATTATCAAACTATACAAGTTGATTTACGTAATCATGGCCAATCGCCATGGTCAAATATCATGAACTATCAAGCTATGGCGGAAGATATCGTGGAACTCTGCCATGATTTGCAATTACAAAACTTAATCTTGATTGGTCATTCGATGGGGGGGAAAGTTGCTTTGCAACTAAGCCAATTGATTCCACAACAAATTGCTAAAATCTGTGTAATTGATATTGCGCCAGTTAAATATACTCAAACAATTAATACTCCGGTAATAAAAGCATTGGCACAATGCATTGTTCAACAATTAGTTGATAGAAAGCAAATCGCTGAAGTCATGAGACAACATGGCTTAAGTGAACCAACGATTTTATTTTTGCTCAAATCCTTTAAACATGAGCGTTGGCTATTTAATGCTGATGTAATTATTAATCAGTATGACAATATTTGTGATTGGCAAATTATTTCAGCTTGTGATATTCCTACTTTATTCATTCGTGGAGGAAATTCTAACTATATTACTGATAAGGATTATCCTGCCATTTTTAGCCAATTTCCTAATGCGCAAATTGAAACAGTAGCCGGTGCTGGCCATAATGTTCATGCGGAAAAAACAGAGCAAGTATTGCAACTTTTATATCCTTGGTTAGCTGACTGATCATAATTATTTCATTAATAAAAATTAATCAGAAGCACCATTGTTTAATTGATGGTTGCTGATTTTTATTTTTTTCATTTAAACTAAAAATTGCTAGCTTAAATAAGCAATAATACTAAAAAATAAGATTATTGTTTGGTAAATTCAATCAACAAACATGCATAGCTATTTTTATCTAAAGGAGTGAAACTCATCACGCTAGAATTAGCGCAAACGGGATGGGATATTGCCGTAGCATGGAATGAAAAAATAGAAAATAAACAGCGTGATATATTTTTAGCAATGAACATTAATCACATAGTAAACGTTGCTGTTTAATTGTTTTATGATTAGGAGGAATAACATTAATAAAAACTATCCGACAAGATGTACTATAAGGTTGACTATAAACTTGATATTGCCAATTATTCGGTATTATTTGCGGTACAGTATGAGGATAACTATCAAGTAAAGCAAAGGCGATTTGCTCCGCTTTAAACTGTTTTTGGAAATAGTGGTGTTGACTAATAATTGCAGTTAAATAACCACTAAAACCTAGCATAATGATGGCAAACATTAAGCATGATATCATGACTTCAATTAAGCTAAATCCAGCTATGTTTTTTCTATTCACAATCAACTAACCTTTTTTCTGGACAATAATCTAGCCAATGTCCTTTTTCAATAATCAAGTGATTATCTGCAAAATGCGTTAACATATAAAGATAATAGTCATCAGCTTGGGCGCGTACTAAGGTATAGTTATCCACTTTTAATCGTGATTTTTTTATACATGCTGTTAAATGATATTGCGCATCAGATAAGCATTGCCACTCTTCGGTCGGAAGTTGCCAGGTCTGCTGAGTTGCCCAATTTAAACTAGAGCTCGCTAGGTTAAACTGGCGATAATATTGAATCTCAATTAAATAGTTTTTTTTTAATGAATTAACTATAGCTTGAAAACCAGTTAATAAAATGAGTCCGACTATGGTTAAAATAATTACCATTATTAGCGTGCTAAAGCCATCTATCTGTGTTGTTTTTTTATTAAAATGGATTTTCATTCTTGATAATGGTTACCGTTTGATAGATTATTTTTTTGTTTTTCTTTAATTGAGCAGCAATATTTATTACAAAATAATTATTTTGCTGTTTTATTGAAAATTGCGTTATTTTAATGTCATGTGGATCGAATATTTTCTCCCAATTTACACCCTCACAACTTATTGAACCAACTTTATATTCCAAATTATTTTTGTAGAAACGATAAGCAAAAATGTCTGATTTACTTGGCGTATTACGATCATAAATCCAATCATTGCGAATCTCACTATCATAACGAAAAATATAACAATTGTTTGAAGTATTGATTTCAATTGGATGTTGTTTCATTTTTTCGGGGCTGTTGGCAATAAAACCAGCACGTTTTAGATCTTTGGTTATACTAACTAACCCTTGATGGATATTCTTTTCTAAATGAATACGTAGATTTTTCTCCAGTAATATAGTTTGTAATTTACTATAGAATGAGGTGATACCAATAAAAATTAGACTAGAAAAAGCTATACTCAACAATATTTCAAATAATGAAAATCCATTTTGTTTTAACATCTAGGTAGTCCTGGTAAATAACTATTCTTTTTACAAAATCGAATTCGTCCACGATATGAAATGATAATTTGCGTAGTACCAATGGTGTTGTGTAATTCGATTGTACCTGTTTGCGCCATATTTTTCCGGCCCCAAAAGGAGATAGCTTTTTTATCAGTTAAATCACTTAATTCAACGGAATTGTTAGGCTTCATAAAATAGGTGGTGCCTTCTTGGCAAGTGGCTGGTTTTTCCCCTTTGCTGATACTTAAACACCAAGGCTGAAAAAAATAATATACGTGATAGTTTTCGTTAGTATTGTAAGCTCTGGCTTGAGCCTCTTCTAAAAAATAGGCTAGCTGTTTTGTGGTGGTTGCTAGTTCATTACGCAGTTGTAACTCTTTCCAATGTTGTACACCAATTGCGGCCAAAATAGCACTAATACTGATAACAAATAAAAGCTCTAATAAAGAAAATCCGCTGTTTTGCATTATTTTTTTATTAAGAAATTTAACGAGAATTAAACTTTATATCTAAATAAAATCACGCTATTAACTTTTACTAAGATTTTGTGAAAGGCATTCCAAATAATTAACTTTTTTTGAGAGATCTTAATGATACGATAAACCACTTAAAAATAGTGGCATATTATATTATACTGTTAGGCCAATTAAATTTGCTAACGGACTTAAAGTTAAAGGAAACAAGAAATGCAACAATTACAAACTATTATTGAGGCAGCATTTGAACGTCGTGCTGAAATTACTCCTTCAAATGTTGATACAGTGACGCGTGATGCGATCAACCAATGTATCGCTTTATTAGACAGCGGTAAAATGCGTGTCGCAGAAAAGATTAATGGCGATTGGGTAACTCATCAATGGTTAAAAAAAGCAGTGTTGCTTTCATTCCGTATTAATGAAAATCAACTTATTGATGGTGGCGCAACTAATTATTATGACAAAGTACCGTTGAAATTTGCTGAGTATGATGAAGCGCGTTTCCAACAAGAAGGTTTCCGCGTAGTTCCATCAGCAATTGCACGTAAAGGTGCTTATGTAGCTCGTAATACAGTATTAATGCCTTCATATGTAAACATCGGTGCTTATGTTGATGAGGGGACTATGGTTGATACATGGGTAACCGTTGGTTCATGTGCGCAAATTGGTAAAAATGTTCACTTATCAGGTGGTGTTGGAATTGGTGGTGTATTAGAGCCGTTACAAGCAAACCCAACTATTATTGAAGATAACTGTTTTATCGGCGCCCGTAGTGAAATTGTTGAAGGTGTGATTGTCGAAGAGGGCAGCGTTATCTCAATGGGTGTATTTATTGGTCAAAGTACTAAAATTTATGATCGTGCAACTGGTGAAGTTCACTATGGTCGCGTACCGGCTGGTTCTGTGGTGGTATCAGGTAACTTACCAACTAAAGATGGTAAATACAGTCTTTATTGTGCAGTAATCGTTAAAAAAGTAGATGCTAAAACATTAGGTAAAGTCGGTATTAACGAATTACTTCGTACTATTGATTAATTTTATTAATCTATCTATTAAAGCTGCCGTAAATGTTACGGTAGCAATAAAATGAGTTGTTTAAAGTAAGTTATATTTTATAACGATTAGAAGAGGAAAATTTATGCCTTCTTTTGATATTGTGTCAGAAATTCAAATGCCAGAAGTCAAAAATGGGGTCGACAATGCGACTCGCGAATTGGCAACACGTTGGGATTTCAAAAATGTCGAAGCATCATTTGAGCTTAATGAGAAAAATGAAACTATCAAAGCGACGAGCCAATCAGATTTCCAAGTACAACAGTTACTGGATATTTTACGTGATAAGTTAGCTAAGCGTGGTATTGATGGTGGCGCGCTAGAAATTCCAGAAGAGATGGAACATAGCGGTAAGTTTTATAGTATTACAGTTAAGCTTAAACAAGGTATCGATAAAGAATTAGCTAAAAAAATAGTTAAATTAATCAAAGATAGTAAAATTAAAGTACAAGCGCAAGTACAAGGTGACCAAGTTCGCGTTACTGGAAAATCACGTGATGATTTACAAGCAACTATGGCACTAGTTAAAAATGGTGAGTTAGGTCAACCATTTCAATTTACTAATTTCCGCGACTAATCAATCATTCCAATCTTTGTTATTGCCGACATTATTTTTGACAATATTTGGATAAAATTTTTCGGCAATATGTTTTTGCTTATCCACAGAATCAACTTTTAAAAATATTGAGGAAAGCACTTTTTTGCGTCTAAATTTTTAATAATATGTGCTTTTATTTTTATTTTTGGTGAGGCATTATTTCAAATAACGAGATTTTTTTAACTAAATACGTTATTCTATCACCTTGTCTATCCTCTTATATTATAACAATACTTATTATGCTGAAAAAATTAGTTTTCTTTTTTGTTTTTTTTATTTTTTCATGTCCTTTATTTGCACAAAATCCCAATGATGAAGATAAGAAAGTATTTATTGATAACTTATTATCAAAAATGACTATTAAAGAAAAAGTGGGACAATTGCGATTAATCAGTGTCGGCGGTGATCTAACCTTAGACAAAGTACTTGATCAAATCGAAGCGGGTGAAATCGGTGGCATTTTTAATACTGTTGTGGAACCCGATCTATCCAGAATGCAGGAAAGAGCTTTAAAATCGCCAAACAAAATTCCAGTCTATTTTGGTTTTGATATTGTCCATGGCCATCGTACAGTATTTCCAATTAATTTAGGTTTAGCAGCAACTTGGGATCGTAATGCCTTCGCTAAAGTGGCTGAGGTATCAGCTGATGAAGCAACGTCTGATGGACTTAACGTTACTTGGGCTCCAATGGTGGATATTACCCGTGATCCTAGATGGGGACGAGTTTCGGAAGGATTTGGAGAAGACCCTTATTTAGCTTCAGAAGCTGGGCGAATTTTTGTTGAAAAAATGCAAAAACAATCCTTAGCTGATAAAAAATCATTAGTCACAACAGTTAAACATTTTGCACTTTATGGGGCGGTTGAAGCTGGGCGTGAATATAACAGCACCGATATGAGTGAACGCAAAATGTTCCAAGAATATCTTGTGCCTTATAAAGCGGCTATTGATGCCGGCAGCCGAGCGGTTATGGTTGCTCTTGTTAGTGTAAATGGTATTCCTGCTACAGCTAATCATTGGTTATTAACTGATGTATTACGTAACCAGTGGCATTTTGATGGAGTGGTTGTTAGTGACCATGGCGCTATTCGTGAATTAATTAATCACGGCGTTGCAACTGATGCAAAAGATGCGGTACGTATTGCCATCAAAGCGGGTATTGATGTGAGTATGAATGATGAATACTTTTTACAGTTTTTACCTGAATTGGTTGATGAAGGTGCTATCTCAGAAGATCTGATTAATCAAGCTTGTCGCCATGTGTTAGAGCTTAAATATGATATGGGGTTGTTTAAAAATCCGCATCGAAATTTAGATCCTAATTTTGATATTGAGACTATGTTTGCTAACGATCGCCTACATCGTACTGAAGCCAGAGATGTAGCTCGTCGTAGTATTGTATTGTTAAAAAATGAAAATAATTTATTACCGTTAGACAAAAATAAAAAAATAGCTGTCATTGGACCATTGGCTGATTCAAAACGAGATATTTTAGGTAGCTGGTCAGGTGCTGGGCGTGCTAATTTAGCGGTAACACCGTTGCAAGGCATTAAAAATGCCATCGCAAATCCCAAATTAGTGAGTTACGCATGGGGTGCGAATCTCTCGGATGATCCTAACCTTGATAAATTTTTAAATTTATATGGTGAGAGCAGCAAATTTGATAAACGACCAGCTAATAAGATGATAGCCGAAGCTGTTGCTCAAGCTAAAAAATCAGATGTTGTTGTAGTTTTTGTTGGCGAAGCACAAGGCATGGCACATGAATCATCAAGCCGAACAGATCTTAATCTTCAAGCTAGTCAAAAACGATTAATTAAAGCATTAAAAGCTACTGGTAAACCACTGATCATTGCTTTAATGAATGGCCGTCCACTTACTGTGAAAGAAGAATATCAGCAAGCTGATGCTATGCTTGAAACGTGGTTTTTAGGTACTGAAGGGGGGAATGCTGTGGCTGATGTGCTGTTTGGAGACTATAATCCATCAGCTAAATTACCGATGTCTTTCCCTGATAATGTTGGCCAAATTCCTGTTTATTATAGCCATTTAAAAACAGGTCGACCACATGGTACGGTTAATATGGGTAAATACACAACATCTTATTTTGATAGCCCTAATGAGCCTTTATTTCCATTTGGTTTTGGCTTAAGTTATACTGATTTTACTATTGATTTTTCATTATCAAAAACTGAAATGTCACCAAATGGAGAAATTGAAGTTATTGCTAATGTGGAAAATACTGGTGAAAGAGAAGGTTCACAAGTGGTGCAGTTCTATTTGCAAGATGTGACAGCATCAGTAAGCCGACCGGTAAAAGAATTAATTGGTTTTGAATCTATTACTCTTAAACCGCATGAAAAAGGTCAAGTGAAATTTGTTATCAAATATGACATGTTAAAATTCTGGAATGATAAAATGCAATATGTTGCAGAGCCCGGTAAATTTAATGTGTTTGTAGGCGCGGATTCTACAACTAAAGATAAGCAAACATTTACTTTACTTGATAATTAAAGTTAGCATTCTCCGTCGACTTCGGTCGGCGGTTTTGTGTCGTGGTTATTGTTATGTTTGAGTTTGATCTTGTTCTACAGCTTTTGCAACAGATGTGCGTATATTTGGTTATAGCTTATTTGTTGAGTAAAACCCCGATTGTCATTCCTTTAATGCAAGTCACCATCCATTTACCTCATAAATTAGTCTGTTATTTTATTTTTTCATTATTTTGCATTATGGGTAGCTATTTTGGTTTACATATTGAAGATACTATTGCCAATACTCGTGCTATTGGAGCTATTTTAGGCGGGTTGCTTGGTGGTCCGGTAGTAGGGCTTTTAGTTGGTTTAACTGGCGGTATTCATCGTTATACATTAGGTGGTATTACGGCTGAAAGTTGTATGTTATCGACTATCTTGACTGGTTTAATTAGTGGATTACTTCATTATACTCTAATGAAAAAAGGCCGAATTGATTTAGTTTATAATCCCTTTTTAGTTGGGGTATTAGGTGTTCTGGTTGAATCATTAGAAATGATTCAAGTACTATTAATATCGAGACCTTTTGATGTTGTTTTACATGCAGTGCGAAGCATTGCTGCACCAATGATTGTGGCCAATAGTATTGGAGCTGCAATGTTTATGCGAATTTTACTAGATAGACGGGCGATTTTTGAACGCTATACATCGGCTTTTTCGGCCAAAGCTCTTAAAATCGCAGTGAGTACTGAAGGTCTATTGCGTGAAGGTTTCAATCAAGAAAATAGTACCAAAGTCGCAGAGATTATTTATCAAGAATTAGATATCGGTGCTGTATCAATAACCGATCGGGAAAAAATTCTTGCTTTTATTGGAGTTGGTGACGATCATCACTTACCAGGTACGAAAATTACTTCAAATGTTACTTTAGAAGCGATTGAGCAAAATGATGTTAAATATCTTGACGGTACACATCAACCTTATCAATGTTCAATCAATAAAAATTGTCGTTTAGGTGCAACTTTGGTTATTCCTCTTCGTGGTGAAAATAATAATGTAGTTGGTACTATTAAACTTTATGAAGCTAAAAATACATTATTTAGCTCAATAAATAGAACTTTAGGTGAAGGTATTGCCAGCTTATTATCTGCGCAAATATTGGCCGGGCAAAATGAGTACTACAAACAGTTATTGTCTAAAACTGAGATTAAACTATTACATGCCCAAGTAAATCCTCACTTCTTATTTAATGCCTTAAATACTTTACTGGCTATTATTAGGCGTGATAAAGAACAAGCATCGCAATTAGTGCAAAACTTATCAACTTTTTTCCGTAAAAACTTAAAACGTACTGATGAAATAGTAACGTTAAAAGATGAAATAGAGCATGTAAATGCTTACCTACAGATCGAAAAAATGCGTTTTATGGAGCAGTTAAGTATAAATTTTGATATTCCTGAACAACTCGAAGATGCGCAATTACCAGCATTTTCATTACAACCAATTGTTGAAAATGCTATTAAACATGGTACTTCACAATTAATTAGTCAAGGAGAAGTAACGATTAGAGCCTATGCAAATGAGCAGACTTTAATTTTAGAGGTTATTGATAATGCAGGTAATTATCGAGAAAATAAAAAAGATAATAAAGGACTTGGTCTTAATTTAGTGGATAAACGAATTAAGATCCGCTATGGTGAAAACTATGGTATAAAGATAATCTGTAAACCAGACGAATACACAAATGTAATGTTATCTTTGCCTTTGATAGAGGATGTCGTAGTTTAATGTTAAATGTGATTATTGTTGATGATGAATTACTTGCTCGCGAAAATTTACGTTGTTTGCTAGAAAACGATAGCCAAATTAATATTGTCGCAGAATGTAATAATGCCATGGATGCTATACGTGAAATTCATCGATTAGCACCTGATGTCGTTTTTCTTGATATTCAAATGCCAAAAATAAATGGTCTTGAAATGTTATCAATGCTTGATCCGCAAACTATGCCTCATATTGTTTTTTTAACTGCTTATAGCGAGTTTGCTGTAAAAGCTTTTGAAGAACAAGCTTTTGATTATCTATTAAAACCTATTGAACAAGATAGGCTAAATAAAACTTTAAGCCGTTTACATAAAAAATGTCCTGTAGCTGATATAAATCAATTATCAGGTATTGATCAACAGTTAAAATATATACCTTGTATTGGTCATAATAGAATTTATTTACTATCTAATGATGATGTTTTTTATATTTCATCTAAAGTTTGTGGTATTTATGTGTTTAATCAAAACAATAATGAATATTTTACTGAACTGACACTAAAAACCTTAGAAGATAAAACCTCACTAATTCGTTGTCATCGACAATATTTAGTCAATTTAAAAAAGTTAAAAGAGATTCGCTTTAATGAAGCAGGTAGTGTTGATATTATTTTAAATAATGATGTTGCTGTGCCGGTGAGTCGTCGATATTTAAAATCGCTTAAAGAGATATTAGGACTATAATCATTTATTCTGGTTTATTTCATCGATAGAGATACCGTTTACCAACCATTTTTAACCACTCATATAGTCGTTTTAACCTGTAACTAAATTTCCTATACCATTCAATTAACTAAAAAATTACTATACCCTTGAGCATAAAGTAAGCTTTATCTCATGATTCAATACAACCAAATTCAAAAACAATTTGCAGTTAATATCCATCAATTTCATCAATCTTTGTAACTAAATAACAAGATTAAAAAGATTGAAAGGTGATATTAATTTTAAAGCGATAAAGAGAATTATTATGAATAATAGAATACTTAAGCATATACCTTGGATCATTTTGGCCATCGTTGGTGCTTGCTGTTTAGCAGTCATAGCACTACGCCGAGGTGAACACATTAGTGCATTGTGGATTATTGCCGCTGCGGTGTCTGTCTATCTAGTTGCTTATCGATATTATAGTTTGTATATCGCCAATAAAGTAATGCAGTTAGATCCAACACGGGCGACGCCAGCTGTGATTAACAATGATGGTTTAAATTTTGTGCCAACCAATAAATATGTCTTATTTGGACACCATTTTGCGGCAATAGCCGGTGCTGGACCGCTTGTAGGCCCTGTACTTGCAGCACAAGTAGGTTATTTACCGGGTACTCTATGGTTATTGGCTGGTGTGGTATTTGCTGGAGCAGTACAAGACTTTATGGTGCTATTTTTATCATCACGCCGTAATGGTTCATCTTTAGGTGAAATGATAAAAGAAGAGATGGGACCAATTCCTGGAACAATTGCCTTATTTGGTTGTTTCTTAATCATGCTAATTATTTTAGCCGTATTAGCATTGATTGTTGTTAAAGCATTAGCTGAAAGCCCGTGGGGCGTATTTACTGTTTGTTCTACAGTGCCAATCGCATTATTTATGGGTATTTATATGCGATACCTCAGACCAGGCCGTGTTTTAGAAGTTTCAATAATTGGTATTGTATTACTAATTTTGTCTATCTGGTTTGGTGGTGTTATTGCTCATGACCCATATTGGGGGCCAGCATTAACTTTCAAAGCAACCACGATTACTTTTACTTTAGTTGGTTATGCCTTAGTTTCTGCGATGTTGCCTGTATGGTTAATTTTAGCACCGCGTGATTATCTCGCCACTTTCTTAAAAATTGGTGTAATTGTTGGTTTAGCTATTGGTATTGTTATTTTAAATCCTGATTTAAAAATGCCAGATGTAACTAAATATGTGGATGGCACAGGCCCTGTTTGGAAAGGTTCTTTATTCCCATTCTTATTTATTACTATTGCTTGTGGCGCCGTTTCTGGTTTCCACGCCTTAATTTCATCAGGTACAACACCAAAATTACTTGCTAATGAAACGGATGCTCGTTTTATCGGCTATGGTGCTATGTTAATGGAGTCTTTCGTGGCTATTATGGCTTTAGTGGCTGCATCAATTATTGAGCCAGGTTTATATTTTGCTATGAATACTCCACCAGCTGCGCTAGGAATAACTATGCCTGATTTACATAAATTAGGTACTGGCGATGCGGCGATGATAATGTCTCAACTACAAGATGTGACAGCACATGCGGCGGCTACAGTTAGTTCGTGGGGATTTGTGATTTCACCTGAGCAAATTTTACAAACAGCCAAAGATATTGGCGAACCATCAGTATTAAATCGTGCCGGTGGTGCACCAACTTTAGCCGTAGGTATTGCCCATGTGTTCCATCAAATTCTTCCTGGCGCAAATATGGGCTTCTGGTATCACTTTGGTATCTTATTTGAAGCACTATTTATTCTAACAGCGCTTGATGCAGGAACTCGTTCTGGACGTTTCATGTTGCAAGACTTATTAGGTAACTTTGTACCATTCTTGAAAAAAACCGATTCACTGATTGCTGGCTTTATTGGTACTTTAGGATGTGTTGGTTTATGGGGATATCTACTTTACCAAGGTGTGGTTGATCCATTAGGCGGTGTTAAGAGCTTATGGCCATTATTTGGTATTTCAAACCAAATGTTAGCAGCGGTAGCATTAGTATTAGCTACAGTTGTATTAATTAAAATGAAACGAGCTCAATTTGTTTGGGTGACTATTATTCCTGCCGTTTGGTTATTGATTTGTACTACTTGGGCATTGGCACTTAAACTATTTAGTAATGATCCTAATTTAGAAGGATTCTTCTATTTAGCTAATGAGTATAATCGTCGTATTGCCGAAGGCAGCGAATTAACTGCACAACAAATTGATAATATGCATCATATTGTCATTAATAACTACACTAACGCCGGTTTAAGTATCTTGTTCTTAGTAGTTGTGTATAGCATTATCTTCTTTGGTATTAAAACTGCACTTAAAGTGCGTAATAATAAACAAAGAACTGATAAAGAAACCGCTTATGTGCCTATTCCTGAAGGTGGTGTTAAAACTACGATGTCACATTAATTAATAGTAAACAGAATGTTAAATTAAACTAACATTCTGTCTGTTTATGGAAATAACTTTCGTACTCCTTATTTTGCCTAACAATAGTCACTATCGTTAGGCATTTTTTATCACTGATTAAGCATCTTGTTTTTTATAAAAACGCTTTAATTGAAAAAATAATAATTTAGAATAATAGCTGTTTTTATAAAAACGATTTAAATTAATTAGGATGTTAATTTTACATAATAGTGATAGGAGATAAGGATGTTGGTAAGCAAAAAACGTGCTTTGTTAAGCGGTTTATTCATATTAGGTTGTGTATTTCAGGTTAATTCAAAAGAAGTTGATGTTTCTATTTTAGCAACGTCAGATGTGCATGGGCGAATGTTGCCATGGGATTATGGTACTGACAAAGCAGACTCTTCAGGCTCTTATGCGCAGATATCTTCGTTTTTAAAGGAGTACCGTTCACTACATGAAAATGTCATAGTGGTTGATGCTGGTGATATTATTCAAGATAATCAAATTGAACGATTTTATAATGTGCAAAATCATCCGGCTATTGCGGCATTAAATGCCATGCATTATGACATTATGGTACTTGGCAATCATGAATTTAATTTTGGTATGCCGATAGTCGATAAAGTAATTTCTGAATTTAAAGGCCAATCTTTAGCAGCTAATATTTATTATAAAGATTCCGGTAAACCTTATTTACCCGCCACAACCATTATTGAGAAAGAAGGTATTAAGATTGGCTTTATTGGTGCAACTACGCCTTTTGTTCCAGAATATGAGAATAAAACTAGTTATGTAAATCAAATGGAATTTACTATGCCAATACCGGAAATAAAAAAACAAATTGCTAATCTCAAACAACAATCAGTTGATGCTATTGTTTTAGTTACCCATATGGGATTAGATAATGAAAACAATAAACCTGGTACAGGTGTTGCCGATGTTGCTAATCAGTTACCCGAGCTTGACGTAATTATTGCCGGACATAATCATCAAAATATTAGTGAAAAAGTCATTAATAATGTTGTTATTACTGAACCCCATCGCTATGGTACAGTAGTATCGGTGGTTGATCTTAAATTTGATATTGATGGCAATAAAAAAACGTTAAAAGCGAAAAAATCGCAAACATTACCGGTAAAAACTTATCCAGCTGATCCTGAAATCGAGAAAATTTATTCGCCTTATCATCAACAATTAAGAGAAATTTCTAATCAAGTTATTGGTGAAACAGATCAAGATCTTGTACCACAAGAGATAATACATGGTATACCAGCGGTTTACTTGCAAGAAAGTGGTTTAACTAATTTACTTAATTCTGTACAAATTTATTATAGCGGTGCGGATGTGACTGCTGTTTTAGTCGATAATAAAAAAGCGATATTAAATAAAGGGCCAATCGCTCGCAAAGATATTGCTAACAATTATCAATACACTGCTGGTGAAACCTCTATTTTTGAAGTTACCGGAAAGGATCTTAAAGATTATATGGAATGGTCAGCGGCATATTTTGCTCAAGTACAACCAACGGATAAAAATTATCAATATGATTCGGTGCGAGGCGCATCTAAATATATGACTTATGATATGTTTGGTGGCGTTAAATATATTATTGATTTAAGTGAACCAGTAGGGCATCGAATTAAAAATCTAACACTTTTAAATGGTAAAGTTATTACTGATGATATGAAACTCAAACTAGGTATGAATGCTTATCGTTATGAAATGTTGGTGAAAAAAGGTGGTCCATTAGAAGGGCGCCGAGTCGAGCCAATTTGGAATTCTCGTACGGCATTAGGTGATGAAGAAGGTACCATTCGTAATATGACCATTAAATATATTACCGATGTGAAGAAAGGTAAGATTAGCGATGAATCAAATAATAATTGGCAAGTTATTGGTATTGATCCTAAACAATCGAATTAGTATTAGTATCCTTATTGGCTCGTTTTTACACTAGTTTTTAGTAAAATGATAATTACTGTTATAAGCACTTTAAATTTTATATTGGAGTTGAATTAACGGTAATTACCTTATTGTGATAAAAACCAAGAATTTTTACTATAGAAGATATTTAGTAAATGGTTTATCTGATTGATTATTTTTTAATGAACAAAAAAATACGAGCCATTGACTCGTATTTAATTATTAATTTATTTATTGAGTGCTTTTACTTTCAGTATTATGCCTTCAACTGCAACAACTTCAACAGGATGACCTACTTCTAGATCTTGATTACATTTTGCTGACCATGTGCCGTCTTTTATTTTTACTCGTCCTGAACCATTAGTAATGGCATCAGTAACGATTGTTCTAATACCAATTAGTCCTTGTTGTGGTTGATTGATTTCAACTTTATTTGATTTGTTGTTATCGCGTTTTTTTAACCATACCCACCAAAGATAAGCAGATATTAACGTAAAAATAGCAAACAAAATCCATAAAACTGGCCAAGACAATGGTAAAATTAAGGCAATTAAACCAACAATAATGGCAGCAATTCCACTCCAAAGTGCATATCCGCCGGTTCCTAATAGCTCAGCAATCAGCAAAATACCACCTAAAGCAATAAATATCCAGTGAGGAGAATTATAAATAACCATTAAAAAATCTGTCATTGGTTGTTACCTATTATTAATTGAATTATATTTCCTATCATCTCCCTAACCAATTTATAACCAGTTAGGGAATATGATTTGCTTAAATTTAATTTAGTACAGCCTATTTAGTATTTTTGATTAATTCAGCAATACCACCAATGCTACCCATTAGGCTTGATGCATCAAGTGGCATCATCACAACTTTACTGTTATCTGAAGCACCGATTTGTTGTAACGCTTCAGTATATTTTTGTGCAACAAAGTAGTTGATGGCATTAATATTACCAGCTGCAATAGCATCCGAAACCATTTGTGTTGCTTTAGCTTCCGCTTCGGCTGCACGTTCGCGTGCTTCAGCTTGTAAAAATGCTGCTTGTTTTTCACCTTCAGCTTTTAAAATTTCTGACTGTTTTTCACCTTCAGATCGTAAAATAGCCGCTTGACGAACACCTTCTGCTTCAAGAATTTCTGCACGTTTATTACGTTCAGCTTTCATCTGCGCATTCATAGCTGCAATTAGTTCTGCCGGTGGACGAACATCACGAATTTCAATACGGGTAATTTTTATTCCCCATGGGCTAGTTGCATCATCGACAATACTAAGTAGTTTTGAGTTAATATGGTCACGTTGTGATAACATCTCATCAAGCTCCATACTACCAAGTACAGTACGGATATTCGTCATCATTAAATTAATCACTGCACGTTCAAGTTGATTAACTTGATAAGCGGCTCTTGCTGCTTCTTGTACTTGAATAAAGCAAACAGCGTCAATTTGCACATTAGCATTATCTTTAGAAATAACTTCTTGTGATGGAATATCAAGCACTTGTTCCATCATATTAATTTTACGGCCTACACCATCCATAAAAGGAATAATAATATTTAAACCTGGTTCTAGGGTATGCGTATATTTACCAAAACGCTCAATAGTATATTGGTATCCTTGTGGAACAATAGTGATAGCTTTAAAAACTGTTACAATTGCAAGTAAAACGATTACTGCAATAAGAATAAAAAAGATAGGCATAGATCAAAATCTCTAATTTTTATTAATAATTTATCGGAGTTGCTTATTTTAAAGACTAAAATCTGGTTTGGCTAGTTTTAATTCGTTTGATAAAAAATAGTAAACTTTTTTACTGTGAAAAGCCCTTCTGATTGCTAACAGGTAGACTTAATTTAAATGTACACAAAATATTCACTTGACAACACATCAATGAACTAGTTTAATAGTACAAAATCTTTTTTAGCAGATACAATAATGATAAATCAGCAATCCACATTAACTCATTGTAAACAAACTACAGTTTTGGGTTGGTGGCGCATCACTTTTTGCGGGTGATGTGATGATGTCCTTTTTTCATAATACCCGCTCAGTGCGGGTTTTTTAGTTTTGCAAAGATAAAAATAATTTTATAAAAGAGAGTCAACAATGAATAAGCCTACATTAACACAGATAATTAAAACCATTGGTTATTATCAGGATCCGACTCAGGTATTTTATCAACTTTGTGATAACAAACCGGCAACATTGTTACTAGAATCAGCCGAAATTGATAACAAGCAAGGTATTAAAAGTGTAATGATAGTTGATAGCGCTTTGACTATTTCTGCACTCAATAACCAAGTCACTTTTCAAGCTTTAACCAGTAACGGACAAAAATTATTACCTTTATTACAACAAGCTTTTCCTGATAATGTTGCTAAAACACAATTAGATGAAAATAATCTTAAATTAGTTTTTCCGGCTATTGATAATTTGCAAGATGAAGATTCACGCTTAAAGTCATTATCAATTTTTGATGCACTAAGAACATTATTAAACATCGTTAATATCCCACAACAAGCGAGTTCTGATGCAGTGTTTGTCGGTGGTTTATTTGCTTATGATCTTGTTGCTGGCTTTGAGGATTTACCTCTGTTACCAACCGAACAACGTTGCCAAGACTTTCGCTTTTATTTAGCTGAAACATTACTGGAAATTAATCATAAAGATCGTGTTTCATTGTTAAAAGCTACGGCATTTACTTCTTGTCCTGATGAGACAAAACGCTTGAATCAACGCTTAATTGAGTTGCACAGTAAACTTAATCAACCGATGAAAGCGATTAAGACTCAATCTTTAGCAGAAATAAATGTTTCATGTAATAAGAGTGATGATGATTTCAATACCATAGTTAAAAAAATGCAGGATGCTATCCAACAAGGTGAAATTTTCCAAGCCGTTCCTTCAAGACGTTTTTCATTACCATGCCCTGAACCATTATCTGCTTACCAAGTGTTAAAAAATACCAATCCAAGTCCATATATGTTTTATATGCAAGATAGCGATTTTGTTCTGTTTGGTGCATCACCGGAAAGTGCCCTTAAATATAACAAAACCAATAATCAAGTTGAAATTTACCCTATTGCTGGTACTCGACCTCGTGGTTTATCCGCAAGTGGTGAGATTGATTATGATTTGGATAGCCGACTAGAACTTGAAATGCGCACTGATAAAAAAGAGTTGGCTGAACACTTAATGCTAGTTGATTTAGCCCGTAATGATTTAGCTCGTATTTGCCAGCCGGGCACTCGTTATACTAAAGAGTTATTAAAAGTTGACCGTTATTCGTGTGTTATGCACCTTGTTTCAAGAATAGTTGGCCAGTTACGGACTGATCTTGATGCACTACATGCTTATCAAGCAACAATGAATATGGGAACACTAACTGGTGCACCCAAAGTAAGAGCAATGCAACTAATTGCTGAATCGGAAAAAATAAAACGTGGTAGTTATGGTGGAGCAGTGGGGTATTTAACCGCTAGTGGTGATTTGGATACCTGTATTGTTATCCGTAGTGCCTATGTGGAAGACGGTATTGCTACGGTGCAAGCAGGTGGTGGGGTGGTTTTAGACTCAGAACCTCAATCAGAATCGGACGAATCACGTAACAAAGCTCGTGCTGTTGTTCGCGCGATTATGGCAGCACATAATGTAGAAGGTGTATTCTAATGGCTAATATCTTATTTATTGATAATGTTGATTCGTTTACTTATAACTTAGTTGATCAGTTACGTCATAATCAACATAAAGTGACGATTTACCGTAATACTATTCCGGCGGATGTGATTATCGAAAAATTATCACATATGCAAAATCCTATCTTAATGTTATCGCCAGGTCCAGGTACGCCAAGCGAAGCTGGTTCAATGCCTGAATTACTAAAACGTTTAAAAGGGAAATTACCGATTATTGGTATCTGCTTAGGCCATCAAGCGATTGTCGAATCTTATGGTGGTATGATTGTGCCAGCTGGTGATATTTTGCATGGTAAAGCCTCATTAATTGAACATGATGGTCAAGCTATGTTTAAAGGTTTACCCAATCCATTACCGGTAGCGCGCTATCACTCATTAAAAGGTGAAAATATTCCAAAAACACTAACCGTTAATGCCATGTGTAATAATATCGTTATGGCGGTACGTAATGATGAAGATCGGGTTTGTGGTTTTCAATTTCATCCTGAATCGATTTTAACCATTCAAGGGGTAAAATTATTAGAGCAAACCATTGAATGGGCACTTAATCCAGTCCAAAAACAACCACAGGCAAGACAAGAGGCAATTGTCGATAAGCAAGAATACAATATTCAACCGATTTTAAATAAATTGTACTTAGGACAAGTATTGTCACAAGAAGAAAGCAAAATACTATTTAACTTAATTATTCAAGGTAAGATTGAACCAACAGTTCTGGCAACCGCGATTATAAGTATGAAAGTGCGAGGTGAACAACCAGATGAAATCGCCGGTGCGGCGCAAGCCTTACTTGAAAATGCCGATGCTTTTGAAGTTCCTGATTATGATTTTACCGATATTGTTGGTACAGGTGGTGATGGCACGAATAGTATTAATATATCAACAGCTAGTGCTTTTGTTACTGCGGCCTTAGGGTATAAAGTCGCTAAACATGGTAACCGAGGGGTATCAAGTAAATCAGGATCCTCCGATGTACTATCTGCTTTAGGTATCAAATTAAATATGTCAGCGGAAGCCTCACGTAAAGCGCTTGATGAATTAGGGGTATGTTTCTTATTTGCTCAACAATATCATTCCGGTTTCCGTCATGCTGCGCCAGTTCGTCAACAATTAAAAACACGCACAATTTTTAATGTGCTAGGACCGTTGATAAATCCATCACGACCAAAACGTATTTTACTCGGTGTTTATCACCCTGATTTGATAAAACCGATTGCAGAAACATTAAAAATGTTGAACTATACCCATGCTTATGTGGTACACGGTGCCGGTATGGATGAAGTCGCGATTCATGGCGAAACCCAAGTTGCAGAAGTAAAAAACGGCGAAATTCGCTATTTCACCCTGACACCACAAGATTTTGGTTTACAACAATACACCTTAAAAGATATTGAAGGTGGTACGCCGGAAATGAATCGCGATTTATTGCTAGCGATTTTACAAGGACAGGGTAAACCCGCCCATGAAGCAGCGATTGCCGCAAATGTGGCGATGTTGATCAGTCTATTTGGTGAGTCAGATTTAAAACTAAATGCCCAACGCGCAATTGAATTGATGCATAGTGGCAAAGCCTATGAGCTATTACAGAAGTTAGCAGCAAGATAATAAGTGGAGAATAAAATGGCAATTGCAGCATTAACCGAAAATGTTGAAATGGCAACAGTGTTAAAAAAGATTATTGCAGATAAACAACTATGGCTGGCTGAACAGCAAGCTAAAAATCCACTGGCTAACTTTAAAAGCAAAGTGGTACCGAGTGATCGTGATTTTTACCAAGCGTTAACACAACCGAAGACGGTATTTATCTTAGAGTGTAAAAAAGCATCGCCATCAAAAGGTTTAATTCGTGATGATTTTGATCCGGCAACGATTGCTAAAGTTTATAAAGATTATGCTTCAGCGATTTCAGTTTTAACTGATGAAAAATATTTTCAAGGTCGGTTTGAATTTTTGCCTATGGTACGTAATGAAGTTACTCAACCGGTACTTTGCAAAGATTTTATTATCGATGAATATCAAATTTACTTAGCGCGATATTATCAGGCGGATGCTATCTTATTAATGTTATCAGTGGTAAATGATGATGAGTATCGCCATCTTAGCCAAATTGCTCATCAACTTAAAATGGGAGTTTTAACTGAAGCAAGTACGGAACAAGAAGTTGAACGAGCCATTAATCTTGGCGCCAAAGTTATTGGTATTAATAATCGTAACCTTCGTGACCTGTCAGTAGATTTAAATCGAGTAAAAACATTATCTAAATCTATTCCTGATGATCGAATTATTATCAGTGAATCGGGTATTTACACTCATAATCAAGTTAAAGATCTTAGCCATTATGCTAACGGTTTTTTAATTGGTAGCGCGTTAATGTCTGAGTCAAATCTAAATCTAGCTATTCGTAAGGTGATGCTAGGAGAAAATAAAGTCTGTGCTTTAACCAGAGCGCAGGATGCTATCACCGTTTATCAAGCGGGAGCGGTTTATGGTGGATTAATTTTTGTGGCAAATTCACCAAGATATATCACAGTAACTAAGGCACGTAGTGTTATCGCAGCAGCTCCGCTCAATTGGGTCGGTGTATTTAAAAATAGTGATATTGAAGATGTTTGTGATATAGCTAAACAACTGTCACTTTATGCGGTGCAATTACATGGTCATGAGGATGATAATTATATTCAAACACTTCGCCAAAAATTGCCAGCAGCCTGTCAAATTTGGAAAGCATTAAGTATTAGTGATAGTATTCCGAACCATGATAATCCATTAGTCTCTCGTTATATATTTGATAATGGCGCCGGTGGATCAGGTAAAAGTTTTAATTGGTCGCTGTTACGTGGCAAAGATTTAAGTAACGTCATTTTAGCTGGTGGTATTAATCCACAAAATGTAAGTGAAGCACTCGCTACTGATGTTATTGGTGTTGACCTTAACTCGGGTGTTGAAGTTTCACCCGGAATTAAAGATAAACAAAAAATTACAGCAGTATTTGAACAAATTTAACTAATTATATTGAAGGAATGGTTATGTCTAAATTAAATCCTTATTTTGGCGAGTTTGGCGGTCAATATGTACCGCAAATATTAATGCCAGTACTAGAACAACTTGAGGATGCTTTTATATCGGCGATACACGATCCGAGTTTTCAAAAAGAATTTAATGACCTTTTGGTGAACTATGCAGGTCGCCCGACCGCATTAACATTGTGTAAAAATCTTACTGCAGGTACCAAAACAAAACTATATTTAAAACGAGAAGATTTAGTTCATGGTGGAGCCCATAAAACTAACCAAGTCCTAGGCCAAGCATTACTAGCTAAAAGAATGGGTAAAACCGAAATTATTGCCGAAACTGGTGCTGGTCAGCACGGTGTCGCTTCAGCATTAGCTTGCGCATTATTAGGTTTAAAATGCCGAATCTACATGGGTGCAAAAGATGTTCAACGCCAAGCTCCAAATGTATTTAGAATGCGATTAATGGGGGCTACCGTCATTCCAGTTGAAACGGGTTCCGCCACGTTAAAAGATGCTTGTAATGAAGCATTACGTGATTGGTCTGGTAGTTATGAAACCGCACACTATATGTTAGGTACAGCTGCTGGACCTCATCCATTTCCGACCATTGTGCGTGAATTTCAACAAATGATTAGTCGTGAAGCAAAACAACAAATTATGGAAAAAGAAGGGCGTTTGCCTGATGCAGTAATCGCCTGTGTTGGCGGTGGTTCAAACGCAATTGGTATGTTTGCTAATTTTATTGATGATAAATCAGTTAGATTAATTGGTGTAGAGCCAGGTGGGCATGGTATTGAAAGTGGTGAACATGGTGCATCGTTAAAACATGGTAAACTCGGTATCTACTTTGGTATGAAAACACCAATGATGCAAACGGATGAAGGGCAAATTGAAGAGTCTTATTCGATTTCTGCTGGTCTTGATTTTCCGGCAGTAGGACCACAACATGCATATTTAGATAGTATTGGTCGAGCGGAATATGTCTCTGCTACTGATGATGAGGCGCTTGAAGCCTTCAAAGCATTATCTCGTAGTGAAGGCATTATTCCTGCATTAGAGTCATCGCATGCATTAGCTTATGCACTGAAAATGATTAAAGAAAATCCAAACAAAGAACAACTATTAATTGTTAATTTATCTGGTCGTGGTGATAAAGATATCTTTACGGTTTATGATGTATTAAAAGCAAAAGGAGAAATAGAATGAGTCGTTATCAAAAACTGTTTGATCGTTTAACAGTCGAAAAACGTGGTGCATTTGTTCCTTTTGTTCCGGTTGGTGACCCAAACCCACAACTTTCAAGTCAAATTATTCAAACTATGATTGATGCTGGGGCTGATGCGTTAGAATTAGGCATTCCTTTTTCTGATCCAATGGCGGATGGACCAACAATTCAAAATGCTAATATTCGTGCTTTTAATGGTGGTATAACCGTTGAAAAATGCTTCGAAATCTTAACTAACATTCGAACTAGTAATCCAGATATTCCTATTGGATTATTAATCTATGCCAATTTAGTATTTAAAAATGGTATTGATAACTTTTATGATAAATGCGCCAAAGCTGGTGTTGATTCTGTATTAGTTGCTGATTTACCTGTTGAGTATGCGGAAGAATTTACTGGTGCCGCCGAACAACATGGCATAGCTCCGATATTTATCTGTCCACCTAATGCTGATGATGAGGTGATAACAAATATTGCTAAGCATGGTAAAGGTTATACTTATTTAGTCTCACGAGCTGGGGTAACTGGTACGGAAAATCGAGCTAATAAACCACTTACACATTTACTCGAAAAATTGACAGAGTTTAAAGCACCGCCTGCGATTCAAGGATTTGGTATTTCAGAACCGGCTCAGGTCAGTGAAGCAATTAAAGCTGGTGCTGCCGGTGCAATTGCAGGATCGGCAACGGTCAAAATTATTGAAAATAACCTTAATAATCCAGCGAAAATGTTGAGCGAACTAGCTAGTTTCGTTAAAACGATGAAAGCTGCAACGCAAAAATAATAATAGCAAAACTATCCGCTGATTATTCAGCGGAATTTATTACTTGAAAAAACAATAATTGTACTTATATTAACCTTAACTTGAGATTAATTGTAATTAGTTGCGACACAAAATCATAGCAATTTAGTTTTCAATAACTTTAAGGTCTTTTTGTTAATTATGCTATGATTTTCGGTTGCAATTTTTACAAAAGACAGTATAATCTTCAGCCATCTATCGCGGGGTGGAGCAGCTTGGTAGCTCGTCGGGCTCATAACCCGAAGGTCGTTGGTTCAAATCCAGCCCCCGCAACCACTTAAATTTTCATTCATATTAATCTATCCCATTTTTATTGTCTGAAAGTTCGAATCAAGTGGCTTCATTATATTAAATTTTAAATGTAGCCTCGCTTGTCGGGGTTTTTTTATATGTTATGATTTAAACGCAAGTTTAAAAGGAATGTTGGGCTTTATGCCCTTTTTTATTTTCTGCAGTGGAGGTTTGTTTGGCTAATTTAGAACAGCAATTGACCGATATCATTCAAGAACCAGTTAATGCACTTGGTTTTGAGCTAGTTGGTATTGAATATATTCGTGGTCGTTATCCCGTTTTACGCGTATATATTGATAGTGAAAATGGTATTACCGTTGATGATTGTGCTGATGTTAGTCGACAAATTAGTGCGGTACTTGATGTTGAAGACCCTATTACAGATGCCTACAATCTTGAAGTTTCATCTCCAGGTATGGATAGGCCTTTGTTTACGCTTGAACACTATCAACGTTTTGTTGGTGAAGAAGTCATCGTCAGTTTGCGTATTCCGGTTGCCAATCGCCGCAAGTGGAAAGGACAGATTAAATCCATTGAGAATGAAATGATTACGTTTAATGTAGATGGAAATGATGAAGTGTTTGCTTTTAGTAATATTCAAAAAGCAAACATTGTACCAAATTTTAACCTTAAATAGAGTACAGGTGTAAAGGATGAATAAAGAAATTTTAGCTGTTGTTGAAGCAGTATCTAATGAAAAAGCTCTTACCCGAGATAAGATTTTCGAAGCGTTAGAAACCGCATTAGCGACAGCCACTAAAAAGAAACATACTGTTGATATCGATGTTATTGTAAAAATCGATCATAAAACTGGCGATTATGATACGTTTCGTCGTTGGTTAGTAGTGAATGAAGTCACTCAACCCACTAAAGAAATAACCCTTGAAGCAGCACAGTTTGAAGATCCTGATGTAAAATTAGGTGATTATGTAGAAGAACAAATTGAGTCAGTCGCGTTTGACCGTATTACAACCCAAACCGCTAAACAAGTTATTGTGCAAAAAGTACGTGAAGCTGAGCGTGCAATGGTAATTGACATGTTTAGAAACCGTATCGGTGATATCGTGACTGGTATTGTTAAAAAGACCAATCGTGATAGTGTTATCCTTGATTTAGGTAATAACGCTGATGCAATGATGTCTCGCCATGATATGTTACCTCGTGAAAATTTCCGAATTGGTGATCGTGTACGTGGTATTTTATATCTTGTTGAACAAGATAATAAACCAGCACAACTTTGTGTTAGTCGTTCAAATCCACAAATGATGGAAGAGTTATTCCGCATTGAAGTGCCGGAAATCGGTGAAGAGATGATAGACATTAAAGGTGTATCTCGTGATCCTGGTTCCCGTGCTAAAATTGCGGTTAGCAGTAATGACCGTCGTATTGATCCTGTTGGTGCTTGTGTTGGTATGCGAGGCGCACGTGTTCAAGCGGTTTCAAATGAATTTGGTGGTGAGCGTATCGATATCGTTCTTTGGGATGATAATCCTGCACAATATGTTATCAATGCTATGGCGCCAGCCGATGTTGTGTCAATCGTGGTTGATGAAGATAAACACACTATGGATGTCGCAGTTAATGCTGAAACATTACCACAAGCTATTGGTCGTAACGGACAAAATATTCGTTTAGCATCACAACTTACTGGTTGGACGTTAAATGTCATGAGCACAGAAGATTTGCAAGAAAAACATCAAGCTGAATCTTTTGCAGCAATTAATAATCTAATGAAACATTTAGATATTGAAGAAGATCTTGCCCAGCTTTTAGTTGAAGAAGGTTTTACTTCATTAGAAGAACTAGCTTATGTACCAGTTGAAGAGTTATTAGAAATTGATGAACTTGATGAAGAGCTGGTTGAAGCATTAAGAAATCGAGCAAAAGATGCATTAACAACTATTGCTCTTGCGCATAGTGGTGATAAACGACCTGCTCAAGATTTATTAGAACTACCAGGTATGACACAAGAATTAGCCTATCAATTAGCACAACGAGATGTAGTAACTTTAGAAGATTTAGCTGAACAAGGTACAGATGATCTTGCGGATATTGAAGGCTTAACAAGCACACAAGCTGGCGATTTTATTATGGCTGCCCGTAATATTTGTTGGTTTGCAAATGAATAATTGAGGGAAAGTAATACATGACCAAAGTATCAATCGAAACACTGGCTCAAGAGATAAAAACTCCAGTGGAAACGCTTTTGCAACAGTTTGCTGATGCTGGTATTAAAAAAACTGCATCGGATTCTGTTACCCAAAAGGAAAAAGAAGCTTTGCTTGCGCATTTAAATCCTCAGCAAGGCCCAACAAAATTAACGCTACAACGTAAAACACATTCAACATTGAATGTGTCTAGCGGTGGAGGTAAGAGTAAAGAAATCAAAGTTGAAGTTCGTAAAAAACGAACTATTGTTAAACAAGATCCCGCTGAGTTAGAAAAAGCACGTCTTGAAGCGGAACAAAAAGCCAAACAAGAAGCTGAGTTAAAAGCGCGTAAAAAAGTCGAAGAAAAGGCAAAATTAGCTGCTGAAGAACAAAAGAAACGTGAAGAAGCAGAAGCTAAAAAGCGTAGTCAAGAACAAAAAGCTAAAGCTGCTCAAGAACAAGCAGCTGATCCAAAAGTGAAAAAAGCACAGGAAGAAAAAGCACGTTTAGAAGCTGAAGCTAACGAAATTAAACGTAAAGCTGAAGAAGAAAACCGCCGTAAACTTGAAGAAGAAGCTAAACGTATGGCGGAAGAAGCGCGCAAACTTGCTGAACAATATAACGAAACAGAAGAAACCAATAATAACAGTGATGATGAAGATTATCACGTAACTACCTCTAAATATGCTCGTGCGGCTGAAGATGATACCGATCGTGAAGTCGAAGGTGGTCGAGGTCGTGGTCGTGGTACTAAACAGACTAAACAGAAAAAAGCTAGCAAATTATCTGAAGGTAAAGCTGAACGTGAAGAAGCTCGAGCTGTAACTCGTGGTAACCACAAGAAAAAAGGCAAAAGTACTTTACAACAAGGTTTTAACAAACCAGTTCAGGCTGTTAACCGAGATGTAATTATTGGTGAAACCATCACTGTTGCCGAGCTAGCCAACAAAATGGCTGTAAAAGGCTCAGAAGTTATCAAAACCATGATGAAAATGGGGGCAATGGCAACTATTAATCAGGTTATTGACCAAGAAACAGCACAATTGGTAGCTGAAGAAATGGGACACAAAGTGGTACTTCGTCGTGAAAACGAACTTGAAGAATCACTAATGAGCGACCGTGATACAGGTGCTGAAAAAGTATCACGCGCTCCAGTTGTGACTATCATGGGACACGTTGACCATGGTAAAACATCACTTCTTGACTATATTCGTAAAGCGAAAGTTGCTTCAGGTGAAGCCGGTGGTATTACTCAGCATATTGGTGCTTACCATGTTAAAACCTCAAGTGGTGAAATCACTTTCTTAGATACTCCTGGCCATGCTGCATTTACTTCAATGCGTGCTCGTGGTGCTAAAGCAACGGATATCGTGGTACTTGTTGTTGCTGCTGATGATGGTGTAATGCCACAAACAATTGAAGCTATTCAGCATGCTAAAGCTGCGAATGTGCCAATCGTTGTTGCTGTAAATAAGATTGATAAACCAGAAGCCGATCCTGAGCGCGTGAAAGGTGAACTGGCTCAATATGGCGTTATGTCAGAAGATTGGGGTGGTGATACTCAGTTTGTTCATGTTTCAGCTAAAGCAGGTACAGGTATCGACCAACTACTTGAAGCGATCTTATTACAAGCTGAAGTACTTGAATTAACTGCCTACGAAACTGGAATGGCAAGCGGTGTTGTTATTGAGTCATTCCTTGATAAAGGTCGTGGTTCAGTGGCAACTGTGTTGGTTCAATCAGGTACTTTACGTAAAGGCGATATTGTACTGTGTGGTTTCGAATATGGCCGTATTCGTGCGATGCGTAACGAATTAGGTAAAGAAGTGACCGAAGCCGGTCCTTCAATTCCGGTAGAGATTTTAGGTCTTTCTGGTGTACCGTCAGCCGGTGATGAAGCGACAGTTGTTCGTGATGAAAAGAAAGCTCGTGAAGTAGCCCTATATCGTCAAGGTAAATTCCGTGATGTTAAACTAGCTCGTCAACAGAAAGCTAAACTTGAAAACATGTTTACTAACATGACGGAAGGTGATGTATCTGAACTTAATATTGTCCTTAAAGCTGACGTACAAGGTTCTGTTGAAGCAATTTCTGATTCATTACTTAAACTATCTACTGATGAAGTTAAAGTTAAAATCATTGGTTCAGGTGTAGGTGGTATTACTGAAACTGACGCATCACTTGCTGCAGCATCTAATGCAATCATTTTAGGTTTTAACGTTCGTGCTGATGCATCTGCGCGTAAAGTTGTCGAAGCAGAAAACTTAGATCTCCGTTACTATTCGGTTATTTATGACCTAATTGATGAAGTTAAACAAGCAATGAGCGGTATGCTTGCCCCAGAATATAAGCAAGAAATTATTGGCCTTGCTGAAGTACGTGATGTATTTAAATCACCTAAATTTGGTGCAATCGCTGGTTGTATGGTAACTGAAGGTGTAGTTAAACGTCATAATCCAATTCGTGTATTGCGTGATAACGTGGTTATCTATGAAGGCGAACTTGAATCACTACGTCGCTTCAAAGATGACGTTAACGAAGTTCGTAACGGTATGGAATGTGGTATTGGTGTTCGTAACTATAACGATGTTCGTGTAGGTGATACTATCGAAGTCTTTGAAACTGTCGAAATCAAACGTACTATTTAATTAATACGTTAACATGTTATAAGCAAGGTTTTAACCTTGCTTATTCACATTTTAAGGAAAATAGATATGGCAAAAGCATTTAATCGATCATCTCGAGTTGGACATGAATTACAAAAAGAGATTGCGATTATTTTACAGCGTGAAATCAAAGATCCACGCTTAGGCATGGTGACTGTTTCTGGTGTAGATATTTCACGTGATCTCTCTTATGCCAAAGTATTTGTCACTTTTTTAAATGATGATGATCCACAAGTTATTGAACAAGGATTGAATGTCTTAAATGATGCAAAAGGATATATTCGAACGTTGATCGGTAAAGCCATGCGTTTACGAATTATTCCTGAAATTAAATTCTTTTATGATGAATCGCTTGTCAAAGGTATGCAGATGTCTAGTTTAGTCTCTGATGTGATTAAGCAAGACAACGAACGTCATAAAGATTAATAATTAAAAGCACTCAATTTTTGTAAAAAATATTGAGGAGTGTTATCCGTTTCAATTTAAATATCTATGATGAATATAAAGAAAATTCGCCGTGATGTTCACGGCGTTTTGTTATTAGACAAACCACAAGGCATGACATCAAATGATGCCTTACAAAAAGTGAAAAGACTATTTAATGCTAAAAAGGCAGGTCATACTGGTGCTCTCGATCCTTTAGCAACCGGAATGCTACCGATTTGTTTTGGCGAAGCAACTAAATTTTCACAATACTTATTAGATTCTGACAAGCGTTATCGAGTAATTGCTAAATTGGGTGAGCGCACAGACACATCTGATGCTGATGGACAAATAATCTGTACTAAACCTGTTGATGTTACTCAACTTCAAATAGAGCAAGCATTAACTCATTTTCGCGGTGATATTTTACAAGTTCCAACCATGTTTTCGGCTTTAAAATATCAAGGTAAGCCGCTTTATGAATATGCTCGTCAAGGTATTGTCATTGAGCGAGAAGCCAGACCGATCACGGTTTACGAAAACCAGTTTATTCAATACGATTCGGCTAAACAGGAATTAACGTTAGAGATCCATTGTTCAAAAGGGACTTATATCCGTACTATCATTGATGATTTAGGTGAGTTACTAGGTTGTGGAGCTCATGTGATTTATTTAAGACGTTTGCAAGTGTCAAATTATCCAATCGATAAAATGATTAGCTTGGATGAATTACAAAATATTACTGATAAAACACAATTACTCATGCCGGTAGATAGTCCATTACAAGATAGCCCGAAAGTGCAATTGAATGATAGCCAAGGTAGCGATATCTTATTAGGTAGAACAATTAAATTAGCTGACAGTGTAGCAGTAGAAACTTTAGTTAGAATATATCAAGATCAACAATTTATTGGTGCTGGTATTCAACTATTGGATAAATTGTCACCTAAAAGATTGATTTCAACTTCTTAATTTTTTTTATTACCTTTCATTAACAGAAGATTAGTTAATAAAAAAAGCTTTAGTTTCAATAATATGGCATCGTGCTAACGATGTCATATTTTGTTTAAGTAAATCACAAAGTAAGTGTACTGATTTATTGCCCATTTCATAGAGTGGTTTGTTAATTCTATTCAATTTATCCAAATCATTATATTGATATTCATTGCTATGGCTAATATAAGCAATTGACATTGATTTTAACTGATTTGATTGGCTTTTATTGACTTGATGTAAGGCTCCAAATAGAGAACGATAACAAGATAAATAATTTTGTGCATGATAGCTATCTGAATCGAAGAAGGACAAACTGCTTAAATCTTCAAAAATAATAGCTGTTGGTGGTTTATTACTATTTAATAAGGTTTTAATTGCATCTCGTCCATGTTCATAAGTTAAACAGCCTTGAATGATATAGTCGGAATCAATTGGTAAATTATATCGTTGAAAGGATTGTTGATAACCTTGGAGGAAAAAAGATGAGTTAATACTTTTATCGCTATTAACAAAAATAGCGATCCGTTGGTTACCTTTTTTAATTAACTGTTGCGTTGTTTTAAAACCAATTGTGAGATGATCAAAATAGACACAAGAAAAATTATGTTTGTAATGATTTACAAATACCATTGGCGGTAATGATTTTTTATAACTATATAGATTCTCTAAATAAGGTGCTTGATTAATTATTAAAATACCAATAAAGCGATTTTGAGTAATGTAATGAACCAAATGATAAATATCACTATCGTCTTGGTAAGAAAATTGTAGATAGCAAAATTGTAATTTGACTGCATATAAAGCTTGTTCAATACCGTAATTGATTAAACTTTTTGAAATGAGTTGATTATCAATAATTAATATTCTATTACTGGTATGATCTAGTTGGTAGTCTTTCAAGTTTTCTGACAGATCAACATTTAAGGCTTTCATTGCTTGATAAACAACAGATTGGGTTTGTGACGATGTCATATTAGGTGTTCTTAGTACTCTAGATACAGATGCCACTGAGACCTTAGCTTTTTTCGCAATCGCTGATAATGTAATTTTTGCCATAATTCTTACTGAAACCGAACAAGAGATATAATTACTTTAACGAAGAACAGCGAAATTGTAATTAGCTAATATCTATTTTTTCGAGCAAGATTCCAAAGTTAGAAAACATCTTTTTGCGAAATATTTGGCAATATAGTGGTATAATTGCCACTAAATTTTTTAATTCGGGTTTATCATATGTCTGCATGGAATATTGCCATTGTTGGTGCGACAGGACAAGTGGGTTCTGCGCTAATTGAGTTATTAAATAACTCAAAAACTATTGAAATTGAAAATCTCTATTTAGTCGGTAGCGACAACAGCGCCGGTGAAGTTGTGCGCTTTGCGGGTAAAAATTTAACGGTAATTGATAGTGAGCAGATGGATTGGAGCCAATGCCATTTTGCTTTTTTTGTTGCCGGCAGTAAAACCAGCGAAAAATATGCTCAAACAGCCGCACAAGCAGGTTGTATTGTTATCGATGCTAGTGGCTTTTTTGCTGATCAAGATCATATTCCATTAATTGTACCGAAAGTAAATAACAGTGTACTAACCGAATATCGCAATGAAAACATCATTGCTGTAGCTAGCCCAACGGTATCTCAATTATTGCGCTGCGTGGCGTCATTAGCTGATATCCAGTTGTTAACTAATCTACACGTAAGTAGCTTTATTCCATCATCACTATATGGCAAACCCGGTGTTGACGAACTTGCTGGGCAAAGTGCTCGGTTACTAAATGGTATGCCTGTTGATAATCAATTGTTTGACAATCAACTTGCTTTTAACTTATTACCTGTTTCCCATGAGTCTGACCACCTAAGTTTAGGTGAACACTCACAAATTAATCAAATCCGTAAAGTGATAAGCAATTATGATTTACCTATCTCTATTGAATCAGTTATTGTTCCGGTATTTTATGGATTGGCTCAAGCGGTTAATGTTTCAAGCAGTTTACCAATTGAATTAGATATGGCTCGTTTTGATGAATTTGGCGTTGAAGTAAAAAGTGAAGATTTACCAACACCGGTAACCGAAGTAAATACTGATGCTGAAAGTAATCTGACGATCAAACTCGCTAATTTACGACACAGCTATGGTAATTATGAGCAAATCCAATTTTGGTCAGTGGCGGATAATGTCCGTTA
Organism: Gilliamella sp. W8123; assembly: GCF_016101085.1. Lineage (NCBI taxonomy): Bacteria > Pseudomonadati > Pseudomonadota > Gammaproteobacteria > Orbales > Orbaceae > Gilliamella > Gilliamella sp. W8123. Next base: position 8,983 of record NZ_JACFRE010000009.1, on the reverse strand, counting down.
TTTAGGTGGTTTAATGTTAATCGAGACGTTAGAGATCTTAATTAATGACTACCTGTAAGATTGCCTTAGGTATCGAATATGATGGTAGCGGTTATTTTGGTTGGCAACGTCAACAACATGTTGATTCAGTACAACAAAGATTAGAATCGGCTTTGTCAGTAATCGCTAATGAACCTATCGCGGTATTTTGCGCTGGGAGAACTGATGCCGGAGTTCATGCAACAGGGCAAGTCATTCATTTTGAAACCACTGCTCAGCGTGCTGAAGGAGCATGGACAATGGGTGTCAATTCCCATCTTCCTGACAATATCGCTGTACGCTGGGCAAAAAGTGTTGATGATAGTTTTCATGCTAGATTTAGCGCAACAGCTCGCCGTTATCGATATGTGATTTATAACCACCGTTATCGTCCGGCTATTTTAGCTAAAGGGGTATCACACTATTATCTGCCATTAAATGAACAACTCATGCATCAAGCAGCACAATATTTATTAGGTGAAAATGACTTTTCATCGTTTAGAGCGGCGCAGTGTCAATCACGGACACCTTGGCGTAATATTCATCATATTGCAGTTACAAGACAGGGCGAATATGTTATTGTCGATATTAAAGCCAATGCCTTTGTTCACCATATGGTGCGTAATATTGTCGGGAGTTTGCTAGAGGTTGGCGCAGGCAATCAACCACCGCAATGGATCGAAGCTTTATTAGCGGCAAAAGATCGTACCCAAGCAGCAGCAACGGCAAAACCTGAAGGATTATATTTAGTTCAGGTGGATTATCCATTAGAATATCAACTTCCTAATTGCGCTTTAGGCCCATTATTTATACAGTAAGCTAATTAGTTATAGGTTAAATGAATTTAAAAATACAAAGATGAATGCAATGAAAAATGATGAAACAAGTTCGAATAAAGAACTGAAAAATCAAGACGCAAAAAAATCAAATTTGCAAAATATAAAGTTGCCTCCTCATTCTATTGAGGCAGAACAAGCTGTGCTTGGTAGCCTAATGTTGGATAATCAACGTTGGGATGTTGTCGCAGAAATGATTACTGACCGTGATTTTTATTCTCGTCATCATCAATTAATATTTTCAGAAATGCATACCTTAGTCAGTCGTGGTACTCCGATTGATTTAATTACACTTTCTGAAAGTTTAGAAAGTAAGGATTTACTGATCGATGTTGGTGGATTTGCGTATTTAGCTGAACTTTCTAAAAATACTCCTAGTGCGATTAATGTGGTTGCGTATACCGATATTATTCGTCAACAAGCTATATTGCGTGAATTGATTAGTGCTTCAAATGAAATAGCCGACAACTGTTACTCAACTGAAGGTCGAGATAGTACGGAAATTTTAGACTTAGCTGAAAGCAAAATTTTCCAAATTGCCGAAAGTCGTACCAAGCAAGGTGAAGGGCCTAAAAATATTACCGATGTGCTTGAAGCTACGGTAGCAAAAATTGAAGAGCTATTCCAGCGCCCACATGATGGGGTGACTGGAGTATCGACAGGCTTCCTTGACCTAGACAAGAAAACAGCAGGTTTACAACGTTCAGATTTAATCATTATTGCGGCTCGTCCATCAATGGGTAAAACGACATTTGCCATGAATCTCTGTGAAAATGCCGCTATGATGCAAGAAAAACCAGTTCTTATTTTTAGTCTTGAGATGCCGTCAGAGCAAATTATGATGCGTATGTTAGCATCTCTATCACGTGTCGACCAAACTCGTATTCGGACAGGTCAACTACAAGATGATGACTGGGCTAGAATATCGAGCACTATGGGCTTACTGCTTGAGAAGAAAAATATCTATATCGATGACTCCTCAGGATTAACACCGATGGAGTTGCGTTCACGGGCACGACGAATCTATCGTGAACATAAAGGATTAAGTATGATCATGGTCGATTATTTACAGCTTATGCGTGTACCTAATATTTCTGAAAACCGAACACTTGAGATCGCCGAAATTTCACGCTCATTAAAAGCCTTAGCAAAAGAATTGCAAATCCCAGTTGTTGCACTTTCGCAGCTTAACCGTAGCTTAGAGCAACGCGCCGATAAACGACCTGTTAACTCTGACTTACGTGAATCAGGCTCTATTGAACAAGATGCTGACGTGATTATGTTTATCTATCGTGATGAAGTCTATAATGAAGCGTCGGAACATAAAGGTATTGCCGAAATCATCTTAGGTAAACAGCGTAATGGTCCAATAGGTAAAGTGAGATTAAAATTCCAAGGTCAATTTTCAAGATTTGATAATTATGCTGATGCCGGTAAATATTTAGATGATGAATAATAAACTCAACTAAATAACTAGTGTAAATGTGAAAAAACATAACATTTACACTAGCTCAATTAACGTTTTATCTTATGGTTAGCATAGACTCGATAAAACTGAGCCATAACAAAGATAAACGCCTGTAAAATCACAATACAAGCACTGGTTGAGGCATCTAGATGAAAACTGATTAATGTACCGGTTACCGTCGAAAAAGCTGATACAATCACCGCAATCACTAACATCTTTTCAAAACGTTTGGTTAACAAAAATGCAGTAATACCTGGGGCAATTAGCATTGCAATAACTAAGATAACACCTGCCGCTTTAAGTGATCCAACAATGGTTAGCGCCAAAATACTTAATAAACCGTAATGCAATAATTTAACTGGTAAACCAACCACTTTGGCTTGTACGGCATCAAAGCAGTACAACATTAAATCGCGGCGCTTAACAATCACTATAACCGAAACAATGCCCGCAATAGTAATAATCTGTATTAATTCTTGATAACTAGTACCTAATACGCTACCAAATAGAATATGGTTTAAATGTTGGGATGTTTCTACTTTAGAAAATAACACCAAGCCAAAAGCAAACATTCCCGAAAAAACAATACCCATCACGGTATCTTCTTTAATTCGACTGTTTTCCTTAATATAACCGGTGGCGACAGAACAAAATAATCCTGAAGCAAACGCACCTATCATTAGGGGGATTCCAATTAAATAAGCGAGTACAATACCAGGTAATACTGCATGAGAAATAGCATCCCCCATTAATGACCAGCCTTTTAATACTAAAAAACATGACAGCAAAGCACAAACAATCCCCGTAGCTAAGGCGGCCAGAATAGCACGTTGAACAAAAGGAATTGTTAGGGGATGATAAATAAGCTCCCATAATATAGTCATACTGCTCCCCCTTTAATACGTCTTGCTTGCTTAATTCGACGACGGTTTGAAATCAATCCTTGTCTTGGCGCAAAGAAGAAAGCAGTCAAAAAGATTAAGGTTTGCAGTGTCACAATTACGCCACCGGTTTCACCATTTAAAAAATAACTTATCCAAGCGCCAATTGCACTAGTTGATGCACCAATAACCACTGAAATAATTAATAACCTTGTAAACCTATTCGTGAGTAAGTAAGCGGTTGCTCCTGGCGTTACCACCATCGCAATGACTAATATTGCTCCCACAGTTTGCAGAGCTGCAACCGTACAAGCACTTAAAATAGTGAAGAATAAAATCTTTAATGGTAAAGGTTTTAAACCAATAGAGCGTGCATGTGTTTCATCAAAAAACACCACTAACAGATCTTTCCAGAATAAGAGTAATAAAATAAATGAAACCAGAATTATGATTTGCACTTGTCTCATATCACTATCATCAATTCCCAAAATATTCCCAAAAATAATGGTTTGGGCATTAATTGAGGTTGGATTTAATGAGATGATTAAAAGGCCAATAGCAAAAAAGGTTGAAAAGATAAAACCTATAATTGCATCTTCTTTTAAACGAGTAAAAGCACGGACAATGATTATTGATAAGGCAGCCAACAATCCTGTAAAAAACGCCCCAACCGAATAAGGATAGCCGATCGCATAGGCACCAGCCACACCTGGTACTACAGAGTGGGAAAGAGCATCACCCATTAAAGACCAGCCTTTTAACATCAAAAACGCCGATAAAAATGCACAAGCGGCGCCAACTATACTACTTACCCAAATAGCTTTTAACATAAAGCCATAGGTAAAAGGTTCTAGAAGTAGTTCCATTTAGTTTTGCCCTTTAGGTTCAATTATCGTTGGTTCGACTAATAAATCCTGATGAGATGAACTATCAATACCTTCACCGTAAAATACAGCAGCACGTTCGTCATCAGTTAAAATCGACATCTTGCGAGGATCTTCATCCTCATGCAATTGTTCACCTGATAAGCTTAAATAACGTAGAGCACCACCAAAAGTTGTCATCAAATTTTGTGGTGTAAAGGTGGTTTTTGTTTCGCCAAAAGCTAATACGGTTTGGTTAATTAACACCACTTGATCACAAAATTCAGGGACACTACCTAAATTGTGGGTAGAAACCAAAATTAAATGGCCTTCATCACGAAGATCTTTAAGCAGATCGATAATGGCATTTTCTGTTTTAACATCAACGCCAGTAAATGGCTCGTCTAACAACAATACCTTACCTTGCTGAGCCAAAGCTCTTGCTAAAAAAACACGTTTTTTTTGACCACCAGAAAGCTGACCAATCTGGCGGTGTTTAAAATCCAACATATTGACTCGGTCTAGTGCTAAATCGACCTGTCTCTTGTCTTCTTTACTCGGTATTCGTAAAAAAGACATATGACCATAACGTCCCATCATCACCACATCAGAAACTAAAACCGGAAAATCCCAATCGACTTCCTCAGTTTGTGGAACATAGGCAATAATATTTTGCTTCAATGCTTGTTTTACCGAAATATTATTAAAAGTCACTTGTCCTTTAGTTGGTTTTATCATGCCCATAATGCTTTTAAATAGTGTTGATTTACCACTACCATTAACGCCAACCAGCGCACAGATTGTGCCACCATTTAAGCGAAAGCTTGCATCATGAATTGCGGTGTGACCGTTATTATAAGTCACGGTAATATCATCAACATTTAAGCAAATTTGAGTCATTATTTTTCAAATCCTTTAGCGATTGTTTCAACAGTCACTTTTAACAAATCAATATAAGTTGGTACTGGGCCATCTTGAGTTGAAAGCGAATCAACATATAACACACCACCGTATTTAGCACCGGTTTCTTTACTGACTTGTTTAGCTGGTTTATCTGAAATGGTGCTTTCACTAAATAAGACCGGAATATTATTCGCTCGAACTAGATCAATAAGGCTTTTAACTTGTTTGGGCGTGCCTTGTTGCTCGGCATTAATTGGCCATAAGTAAGCTTCTTTAAGATTATAATCACGCGCTAAATAACTGAATGCCCCTTCACTAGTCACTAACCAACGTTGTGATTCTGGAATTTTTGCTAAACGCTCACGAAGTGGGGCATCTAGCGCTTTAATTTTAGCTACATAATCTGCGGCATTCTTATTATAGATTTCGGCATTTTTAGGATCATATTTAACAAAAGCGGTTCGAATATTTTCAATATAGGTTAAAGCTAAGGTTGGTGACATCCAAGCATGTGGATTTGGGTTACCTTTATAACTGCCTTCTTGAATTGGCATTGGATCGATTCCTTCTGTAACTACAACTGAAGGTACATCTTTAATATCCTCAAAAAAACGTTTAAACCAAAGTTCCAAGTTTAAACCATTCCAAAGCACTAAATCAGCAGAAAGAGCTTTAGTAATATCTTTTGGGGTAGGATCGTATTCATGAATTTCGGCTCCTACCTTAGTAATGGATTCAACAATTGCAGCATCACCGGCAACGTTTTGGGCAATATCTTGAATGACGGTAAATGTGGTAACCACTTTAAATTTCTTTTCATCAGCCGATGCTGAATTAGCTAAGCCAGTTAAAACTAACAATGATGTTAATATCATGTTTAATAATGTTCTGCGGCTTTTAAAAAAATTAAATTTCATTAGCGAATCCTTATTAAATACTACCTTTTCAAGCTAGATTGAAATATAAAAATAAGTTATAGATAAAATTAGTTAGAAATGAATGAAATCCTTTTCTAAATAAACTCCTAATAACAAAACTATAATATTTAAATGCTAATGAGAATTATTATCACTTAATTAATGAAAGTCAAATTATTTTTATAACTAATTCGATTAATGTTAAATAAAGATACAAAAAAAGCGTAGATAGATACATCTATTAGATTGATAGCTAATGTAGTGTTAAACTTAGTGATAATTGTAATATCTGACAATAAAGTTCAATTACAACTTAAAAAACTAACGAGGTTAAACATGAAACTACGTAAAGTGATGATTATTGGTGTAGGTAATGTTGGTTCAACTACAGCTTATACATTGGTCAATCGTGGATTTTGTGAAGAAATTGCACTGGTTGATCTTAATAAGGATTTAGCTTACGGTCATGGTCAGGATTTGTTAGATGCTGCCGCCTATCGACAAAATATGATTAAAGTCAGTTTGCGTGAATCGACGGACTGTGCAGATATTGATATTGCCGTTATTACTGTTACCTCCGGATTAGCGCAAAAAAGTAGAGCTGAAGAACTTACTGGTACTTCTAAAATTATGTCTAATCTTATTCCTAGTATGATGAAAAGTGGCTTTAAAGGAATATTTTTAATTGCTACTAATCCGTGTGATGCGATTACTTATCAAGTTTGGAAGTTATCTGGTTTACCTCGTCATAGAGTTATTGGTACTGGTGTTTGGCTTGATACCGTGCGTTTACGACGCCTATTGGGAGAACAGATGGATATTGGTCCACAAAGTATTGATGCATTTATTGTTGGCGAACATGGTGATTCGCAGTTTCCAGTTTGGTCACACTCATCGGTTTATGGTATCAATCTCAATGATTTAGAAAGTAAAAAAATCGATTTTAATGATATTGGACTAAAAGCTAAAAACAAAGGCTTTGAAATTGTCAAATATAAGCATTGTACTGAATATGGTATAGCTAGCACTATTGCAGAGATCTGCCAACATATTTTTACCAATAGTCACCGAGCATTAGCACTTAGTTGTGTATTAGATGGTGAGTATGGTTATAAAGATTTAGCAATAGGCGTACCGGCAATCTTAGATCAACATGGTATTAAGAAAGTTATTGAACTTGATTTTAATGACAACGAAAAAAAATTATTCACCAATAGTGTCGATATTGTGAAAGGATACATTGATCATATTAATTTGTAATTGTTAAAAATTTTGATTATAAGGGCGTTTTCAGACTTATTATCAGTTATTGATTACGCCCAACGTTACTATAATACAAATTATTTAATTAAATTTTTAAATGAAATATTAAATATACGATTTATATTCTTTATTAAGGTAAACGTCCGTTGATATTTAGTATTTAAAATTTTGTAAACTTGATTCAATTGAACAATCACCTTCGCAATATCCTCAGTAGATAATCCTTATTATTACATTCTAATTTTTATTATTTCAACAGAATTAATTGAAGTTGGTGAATAGTTTTGATTTGCATATTTTTCAATTAATAATATTATTTTTATAACTATCATATAATTAAATACTGATTACACAATTATTACCAAAAAAGTGGTTATTTGCCTATTTGATTGGAATCATTATTATGTAATATATCGTTATATATTTTAGTTATAATTTTAACTTTAATTATTAGCAATTAAATCTAATTCAATTACCTTAATGAGATTGTTTTAATAAAAGGAATTAATACATGAAAAAAGTACTTATCTCTATAATGTCGGTGGTGTTATTAACTGGCTGTAAAGTCGAATTGACTCCAACCGTAAATTTAAGTGATATAAATAGTGAAACAGTGAAAACTATTTCATCAAAATTAATTGTAGAAGTGACCGCGTGTGCTGATTATAAAGATTCTCGTAATGAATCATCCAGCTTAATCGAAGCTAAAAAGGGGATAACCGAAGTATTTGGTGATGCCAAATATATTGAATGTTATAGAGAAAAAATGGATTCAAAAGCATTATTTGAAATTCCTATCACTGTTGGTGGTAAAGAATTAACTGGTGATATCCAATTAGCTAATGCCGATTTTGGTGGAGGTATGGTGTTAAAAATGTCACCAACCTTAAAAACTAAAATTGACAAAGTCAGTAAGTCTGGAATGTCTAAAATACAGCCATCAGTAACAATAAAACTCAAAAATGATACTAGCGAAAATGTTGATATTGTTGCTCATGCATCATATCTAAACGATAAGCCAATGACTGTATCGACTTATACACTGTTAGCAGGAAAAGAAACTATCTTCAAATTATCTGATGTTTCAGTGTCATCTGCATTTGATAACGGTGTTTCAATTATTTATGAAGATTTAAATAATAGAATGAAATTAGAAAAATAAGAACCTAACCAAATAAAAAAAATGAAGTGACCCCCAATAGTTGGACAACCAATTACTGGGGGTCACTTCAATATGAGGTTTTTTTATTCTATAAATATTAATCAAATCAGTTTAGCAAACTCATCACTTGTTGTTGCCAAGATATATAATTTGGTGTTCTATATAACACTTCATCAAGTTTATCCTTAGGTATAACTTCGACACTTATATAATCATTGAATGAACCAGCAAATTTTTGCGTTTCTATACCATTAACTCTTTAATAATACATTGAGAAAATATAGTGTTAACTAAAAAATTGATTCGCCCCCTGTAGGGTAATTAACATGATCTTACTTTCAATCATACACGGTAGTGTATATAATATCGTCTATCATCATTCATCGATTGATTAATTAACTAATTTTGTTAGTTTATGTGATGATCTCATAATGATTGCCATAACTTCAGCGCAAGTTGCTCGTTACTAGTGCCGAATTAGTGATGGACTCTTATCAATATGAGGGGGTATGTACAATTAAATTAATGCTGACTTTAACAGTGTTTACCATTATTGGGCTTCTGTTTGTTCCAAAAACGAAAAGCTTTTTATAAACCTGTTTTATGGCGCTATCAATTGACATACTCAATAGACGTTTGGATTTATGTACCACTTCCTAGTGTCTAATTTTC
>NZ_JACFRE010000035.1:0-241 GCF_016101085.1 Gilliamella sp. W8123 | reverse complement strand
CCCACACAGATTGTCTGTTTCTTCTTTTTAAAGAGCTGACAGCCTTTTAATTTACTTCACAATTTCTTGTTTCAGTTTGCTGTCTTAAGGGCTGCGTATACTACGCTACACCTTTTTATTCGTCAAGATCTTTTTTTAAAATTTTTGACCTTGTTCACTAACACGACCTTTGTCTGCTTGTCGCTGACGCCGTGTCAGTGGATGCGCATTATAGGCACTTCATTTTTTTTGGCAAGTGAAA
>NZ_JACFRE010000008.1:0-105798 GCF_016101085.1 Gilliamella sp. W8123 | reverse complement strand
CGAACTCAGAAGTGAAACGCCGTAGTGCCGATGGTAGTGTGGGTATTACCCATGTGAGAGTAGGGTGCCGCCAGACTTTTAAATACACGAGCCCAGCAGCAATGCTGGGCTTTTTTGCTTTCTAGGATTAATAAATACTATTGTAGATAGTCAAATAATTTCTATACAACGCCTTATCACAAAAATATAACGTTATATTTCTTTTACATATCATACATAACTTTAAATGCTTCTTATCGGCATAATAGCTATATGAATGGATGTGATTCTTTTCTATTAAAAAAATATTTTTACCAATATCTTATTGGTATATTGATAAATATACATATAACATATTCGTTAGTGATGATAAGGAATTTCTATGGATTTATTGCAATTACACCAACAATATAGAAGTGGTAAACGGTATAAATATATATACTTTTGGGGACATGTAGAAAAGCAACCTTCTATCATAACAAAGAGTTGTTTTAGCCAATGGTATCCAAGTCGTTTTGAGATTGATAATATTTACTATCCAACTGCAGAACATTATATGATGACTGAGAAAGCAAGATTATTTGGTGATAAGCAAATATTATCAAAAATACTTACTGCTAATTCTCCTGGATTAGCAAAGGCATTAGGGCGTCAAGTAAAAGGATTCATACCGAAGATTTGGGATGAACACTGCTTTAATATTGTCATAAATGGTAATTATGCTAAGTTTTCACAGAATTCAAAGTTGACTGATTTTATATTATCAACCAAACAAAGAATATTAGTAGAAGCAAGTCCGGTTGATAAAATATGGGGGATAGGATTGTCTCAGGATGATCCTAATATTGAAAATCCGCTAATGTGGCGTGGAAAAAATTTGCTTGGATTTGCTTTAATGAATGTTCGCCAACAATTACAAGAAAAATAATGAATTATTTATACGAATCTTATTGGATAAGAAGCAATATTCAAATATTGCTTCCTGATTTATTAACCTAATAATAAGGCATCGTCAGTTACTTTTTCACCACGAGTTTTTTCAAACATATCTAATAAATCTGTGACTGTTAGCTTATCTCGTTGTTCTCCTGACACATCAAGTACTACTTGTCCTTGATGTAGCATCACTGTTCTTGTGCCATATTCTAATGCTTGTTTCATTGAATGAGTCACCATCATAGTGGTTAGTTGGTTTTGCTGAACAATTTCATTAGTAAGATCCAAAACAAATTGTGCAGTTTTGGGGTCGAGAGCTGCGGTATGTTCATCAAGTAATAATATCTTGGATGGTTGCAATGTTGACATGAGTAGGCTAACGGCTTGTCTTTGTCCACCAGAAAGCAAGCCCATCATATCTGATAGTCTATTTTCTAAACCTAAATTTAGCGTTGCTAGTTTTTCTTTAAATAGAACACGCAGTCTACGATTTAAAGCTGGTCGTAAAGTAAAATTATTGCCACGGTTGTAAGCGATAGCTAAATTTTCTTCTATGGTCAGGTTTTCACAAGTTCCGACCATTGGATCTTGGAATACTCGTGCTACCATTCCAGCTCTTTTCCAAGCGGGCCATCGTGTAACATCTTTATTATTAATGGTAATATGACCAGAATCAGCAATCAGATCACCACTAATGACATTAAGTAATGAACTTTTTCCTGCGCCATTACTACCAATAATAGTAACAAATTCCCCTTTTTTGATATTGAGATTCAAACCACGTAATACATGATTTTCAATTGGCGTTCCTTGATTAAACGTCAATTGTAATTGTCCTACTTTAATCATGCTTACTTACCTCTTTTTTTAGAATATTTTTTTAGTTGTTTTGGTAATACTAATGCCAAAACAACCAATATTGCTGTAATAAGATTTAGGTCTTCAGTACCTACACCAATTTCTTGTAAGAATTCATTACTGAGTGCGAAAGCGATAAATAATCGATATAAGATTGCACCAAAAATAACGGCAATCATAACTGCCCAGATGCGTTTTGTTGGGAATATACTTTCACCAATAATAATTGAAGCAAGACCGATAACAATAGTACCAACCCCAATAGTGATATCGGCACCACCTTGTGTTTGCACAAATAATGAACCACCTAGAGCAATTAATCCGTTTGATATTGCCATCCCTAAAATAGTGATCGCACCCGTTGGAATACCTTGAGATTTTGCCATTCGTTGATTAGTACCTGTTGCTCTTAGTGCTAATCCAACTTGAGTATTTAGAAATAGATTGAGTAGTAGCCAAAAAACTACAACAAACGCTAAAATCATCATAGGTTGTACTAGATATTGATTGCTATAATCTTCAGCCATAAATGGTGAAAAAATAGTTTTTGCATCTAGTAATGATAGATTAGGGGATCCTGCCATTCTTGGGGTTTCGCCCATAATATATGGCCCTATCCCTAAAATTCTTAAATTAATAGAATACAGACCTATCATTACAATAATACTGGATAGTAATTGCAATATATTAAGTTTAACATAGAGTAGTCCAGTCATTGCACCAGCAATACAACCAGCAAACATACCTAAAAATGTTGCTATCCATGGATCAATACCAACGTACATACATAATCCACATACTGCACCACCAAGTGGAAAACTTGCATCAGCTGTTAGATCGGGGAAATCAAGTAATCTAAATGAGATAAACACACCCAAACTAACTAATGCGTAAATAAGTCCTATTCCAATTGAGCCTAATAAAAATTCAAATGACATGAAAAAATCCACTAAAAAAGTAACCGCCAAATTTGGCGGTTTAGTTATTAAAACGGTTTAAATTATTTTTCGACAACTTTTGCCGCTGATTTTAATACTTCTTCCGATAGCGTTACACCTTGACGTTCAGCCGCTTTCTTATTAATTGTTAATTGTGTGATATTACCAACTTGTGGTGCAATATCACCTGGTTTTTCACCATTAAGAATTCGAATAACAATTTTACCAGCTTGGCGGCCAAGATCATAATAACTCATTCCTAAAGCGGCAATCGCTCCTCGTTCAGCTGAATCAGGATCTGAAGCTACTAGTGGAATTTTGTTTTCATTGGCAACTTTAGCTAAAGCTTCATAGGCCGAAACGACGTTATTATCGGTTGTTGTATAGATCAGATCAACTTTTCCTTTTAAACTTCTTGCTGCAGTTGAAATGTCGGAGGTTCGTTGTGCTGGTGCAGCGATGATTTTCATGCCACGTTTTTCAAGTGCAACTTGTAATTCTTTAAGTACAATTGTTGAATTAACTTCACTAGGACTGTAAACATAACCGATATTTTTTGCATCTGGTTTGATTTTTAACATCATATCGATTTGTGATTCTAATGATAAAGCATCGGAAACCCCGGTTACATTTGTTTTAGATGCATCCCAACTTGGTGTCAATTTAGCTGCAACCGGATCTGTTACTGCAGTAAAAACGATAGGGATTAATTTAGTTGTAGCAACTAACGCTTGGGTACTTGGTGTTGCAATCCCTACGATAGCATCTGGTTTATTGGCAACAAATTGTTTAGCGATTTGGGCTGCATTAGCGCTACTACCTTGGGCACTAGCAAATTGTAATTTTAGGTTTTCACCAGCAATATAGCCATTATCTTTTAACTCATCTTCAACACCTTTACGAACATTATCTAAGGCAGGATGTTCAACAATAGCGGTGATAGCAACAAATTTTTGTTCGGTTTTATTATCAGCAGATGAAAAAAATGTTACTGCGGATAAACTGAGTAACATAAAAAGTTTGATTATTGAATTTCGCATTTGCTACTCCTGTAATATTTATTTTACATTCAATCTAAATATTTGCTTACTATAAAGCAAAATCGGACAATTTTCTATAGTTAAAAGAAAGTATATGTGTAAATTATTTGTTACAGTTTGTGTTGTTTTGTCGAAATAAATGGGTTATTTAGCAATAAACGATAGTAATAATTTTTGAGGAGAGGGGTTTTTTAAAACCTTGCTCATTTCAATGAGCAAGGGATTTGATGATTATTTAAGATAAGGATTTATTTTTGACCGATAACTTTATAGGCTGATTCGATAACATCTGCTGATAAATCAATTCCTTGCTTCTTAGCTGCATCAATATTGACCACCAAACGTAATGCTTGACCTATTTCTGGCGTAATATTTCCTGGTGCTTCACCATTTAAAACTCTTACCACAAGTTTGCCTGATTGGCGGCCAACATCGTAATAACTCATACCATAAGCGGCAACTGCACCACGTTCAATTGCATCGGGGAATGATGCTAACAGAGGTATTTTATTTTCGTTGGCAAATTTAACTAGTGATTCATAAGCCGAAACAACATTGTTATCTGTTGTCGTATAAATAAGATCAACTTTTCCTTTAAGTGTATTGGCAGCAGTTGAGATATCTGCGGTACGTTGAGCAGGTACCGCTATTAATGATATATTTTGTTGACTAAGTTGCTGTTGTAGATTTTTTAGCACTACAGTTGAGTTAATTTCACTAGGACTATAAATATAACCCACAGCTTTTACATTAGGCACAATTTTCTTCATAAACTCGATTTGAGGGCCTATTTCTTGATAATCTGAAACACCAGTAACATTGTTATGTGTTGGTTCCCAGTTTTTGATTAATTTAGCTGCAATTGGATCGGTAATTCCAGCAAAGACGACTGGGATTTGTTTGGTCGCGGCAACCGTTGCTTGGGCACTTGGTGTAGCGATAGCGACGATAACATCAGGTTTAGCTGCGACAAATTGGCGTGCAATTTGTGCGGCTGTAGCACTGCTACCTTGGGCACTTCGATATTGTACCTGCAAGTCTTCATTCAATTTAAAACCACTTGCGATTAACTCATCTTTTACCCCGTCACGGATTTGATCTAATGAAGGATGTTCAACAATTGCTGTTATCGCAACATTTTTTATGGTATCAGCTAAACAGGAAAATGATGTAATTACTAACATCACTATCAATAATAAATAACGTTTCATTATCAAGAACTCATAAACTAGTACGGTGATATTATTCTAGTCCTAATAATTTAAAATGTTAAGTAATATTTTTATAATTAATTATTATAAAAAGATAAAATGTTCCTGATTGAAAAATTCTATTTTTGTGCAAAAACAAATGGGTTTATCCCACTTTTTGCGAATCCTTCTTCTTCTGTTTTTATATCTAAGATTAATGATGCTACATCATCGGCAATAACTTCTATGTGAGGATCTTTATCTTGATCTAAAATTTTCAAATAGCTATGACAGGCATCACAACATTCAGTTTTTATTGCTGCCATTTCGTTATCTAATGAGAAATATTGGATATCTTGCATATTATCGCAACAAGTACATTTTACTCGCGGTACATACCATTCGCTTTCACACAAACTACAATGAAGATATCTTAAACCATTATTACCGCCAAGTTGAATCACACTAGCAACCGGTAGGCTATTACAAACAGGGCATAGCCAACTTTGATCAGTATTTTCAGCAACTGCTTTTCCTTTAATTTGATTAGCCAGTTGACTGTAATAAACCGATAATGCAGACCAAATAAATATAGATTCGTTGCCTTCGACCAGATCAAATTTACCTTGTAGTAAACTAATCGCTTTTTCTTGAAGTTGTTCAGGATTATTTTGTTTTAATCGTTGAATTACGGCTTCAATTTGTTCACTGGTATCGGAAAAAGAATTTAATAGTTCAGATAAATAATCTTGCCAAATATCATTTAATGGTAAATTCTCTAAACTTAATGGCGCTAAGCCATTATTGAGTAAATTTGGTGCTTCAATAGCGTTTTGTTGGTTAATTAATTTGGCTTGTTGCTCTGCTATTTTTGCACAAAATAGTAAATAATCGCTTAATGGGTTATTTTCGGCTAAAGTTTTTAAACGTGCCGCACGGTGAATATAAAGTGTTTTCGTTGATGGATAAAATAGCAATGGGATCTGCCTAATTACTGAGCTTGTATTTTGTTGTTCAAGTTGTTCTTGTGAAATGATTTTTATACTCATTATTGATTACCACTTTGAGGTTTTATCCAGAATTGATTTAGCCATTTAGTAGATCTGCTGATTAATATCAGCAGATCTACTATTAGACTTTATAAAGCAGGTTTTTGCTCAGTTTGCGGTGATTGCTCAACCTTGGTTTCACTCTCGGCATTAAGTTCTTGCTGATAAACTTTTTTCATTTCTTCTTCGTACCAGGATGAATGATTTTTAAACGCCCAAGCTCGAGAAACATAGCCAGTTATCATACCTTTTATGGAACCTTTTACCCAAAGTGCCATATAAGCATGGCCAATGGCTAATAAAATAAGACATATAGCGGCAAAAGAATGTAAAAATATGGCAATACGAACTATTTGAATTGGGAAGTAATCGGAAACATAGCGACGCCACATAATTAAACCTGTGACAAATAATACAAAGATCAGACTCATAATGCACCAGAATAGAAATTTCTGACCAACATTATACTTACCGATCGGAATACCTTCTTCTTTACCCATAATGACGTGTTTAAAGTTTTTAATCCATAACAGGTCATTTTTATTTGGAATATTATGATGTGCTAGTTTTATAAACATAAACATTAATAAAACGAATACTACACAACCAATGATTGGATGCAACGCTCTAACTAGTTGTGGTGTACCAAGAAATAATCCAAATAGCTTAATGGATGGAAAAAACAGCGACAAACCAGATAGTGCCGTTAGAATAAACAAACAGACCATACACCAATGACAGAAACGTACAATAAGTGGTGTTCTTAATATCATTCCTTTTTTATTCATGATGAGCCTCCGATTGCGACGAATTAGGCGTATTTTTCCGGCCAAAAATAGGCAATCCTAAACGTTTCCTTGCTTGTTTATCTGCTTCTTTTTCGTGTTCTATATCTTCTTCATCGACTTCAATCGCACCGACACCCATATAGTGGAACAGCAATCCACCAAAAGTAGCGACAAAAGCAGCTGCTGATAGTGGCTTCCAAGCACCTTTCCAGAATTTAACAATTTCACTAACTTGCGGGTCTTTTGGTAAGCCATGATAAAGTTCAGGTTGATCGGCATGATGTAAAACATACATAACATGTGTGCCACCTACACCTTCTGGATTATAGAGACCAGCGTGTTCAAATCCACGTTTTTTCAAATCAGTAATTCGATGCTCGGCATGACCAATCATATCTTGTTTGGTGCCAAAATGAATTGCACCAGTTGGGCAAGTTTTTACACAAGCAGGTTCTTGGCCAACAGCGACACGATCAACACATAAGGTACATTTATAAGAGTGATTATCTTCTTTGCTGACACGCGGAATATTAAATGGACAACCAGCAACACAATAACCGCACCCTATGCAGTGTTCCGATTGAAAATCAACAATACCATTTGCATATTGGATGATTGCTCCTTCTGATGGACACGCTTTTAAACAACCGGGATCGGCGCAGTGCATACAACCATCTTTACGAATAAGCCATTCAAATTTGCCATTAATTTCAACTTCTGAATAGCGCATAACGGTCCATGCTTTAGGTTCTAAGTCGGCAGGGTTGTCATAAACACCGACGCTATTACCTATTTCGGCACGCAGATCATTCCATTCGCTACAAGCTACCTGACATGCTTTACAACCGATACAGGTGGTAACGTCAATTAATTTAGCCACTTCTTGCTGATAATCTCGAGCCCGAGGTGCAGGGGTTAAAGCGTTAGTTGCTGAGCGGCGAATAATATCTTGAGTTTGTAATGACATAATTTATCTCCCTCCTTATGCCGCTGTGGTAACTTTTTCGATGTTAACTAAAAACGACTTATATTCAGGTGTTTGTGAATTAGCATCACCTAAATGTGGTGTTAATTCATTAACCAAAAAGCCTTTTTTAGTTTGCCCCGTGAATCCCCAAACAATTGGAATTCCGATGGTTTCGATCTCTTTACCATCAACTGTCAAAGTTGGTAAACGTTTTGTCACAACTGCTTTGGCTTTGATGTAACCTCGATATGAGGTAACTTTAACCGTATCACCTAGTTTTATGCCTTTTTTATTAGCAAGATTTTCACTCAGTTCAATAAATTGTTCCGGTTGTGTGATGGATGCTAATCTCGCATGTTGCGTCCAGAAGTGGAAGTGTTCAGTAATACTGTATGTGGTGCCAACATAAGGAAACTCATCTGCTTTACCTAAGCGAGCTAAATCCTCTTTAAATGCTCGAGCAACTGGGCTATTAACTTGTTTAGGATGCATAGGATTATTGGAAATTGGTGTTTCAAATGGCTCATAATGTTCAGGGAATGGACCATCAACCAAACGATTTAAGCAGAATAATCCACCTAAACCGTCATTATTCATGATAAATGCACCGGCACCAGAGCTTGGTGATAATGTACCGGTAAAGTCAGCGACATCATTACCATCCCAATTTGTACCATTCCATTTGATTAACACTCGATTTGGATCCCATGGTTTACCATTTTCGTCGGCCGAGGCTCGGTTATACAACACTCGTCGATTCATTGGCCATGCCCATGCCCAGCCAGCATGGATACCTTTACCGGATGGATCACTAGGATCGCGGCGAGCCATTAGATTACCTTGCTCAGTCCAAGAGCCACAGAATATCCAGATCCCTGATGAGGTAGAGCCGTCAGCTTTTAATTGTGAAAAACCGCTTAATAGTTGGCCTTTTTTCAGGATGACATTGCCACTGTTATCCGTTAAGTCAGCTAATGCTCGACCATTACACTCTTTAGCGAGTTCTTCAGCCGATGGACCTTCTGGATCTAGATAATCCCAGCTTAAATTGTTAATTGGTTCGTGGTAAGCACCACCTTCTTCTTTATAAAGCTCTTTAATTCTTAGATAAATGCGGGCAATAATCTCTGGATCATAAAGTGATTCGTAAGGAGGTCTTGCTGCTGCCCAGTGCCATTGTAATAAACGTGATGAGTTAACAATTGTGCCGTTTTCTTCAGCAAAGCAGTTAGCAGGAAGTCTAAATACCTCGGTTTGAATTTTGCTTGGATCAACATCGTTGGATTCGCCATGATTTTTCCAAAACTCAGCGGTTTCGGTTGGCATTGGATCAATGCTAACTAAAAATTTAAGCTTAGATAATCCATCACGAATACTATTTTTATCAGGTAGTGCTGCTAATGGGTTGAAACCTTGGCAAATAAAACCATTAGCTTGACCATCACGCATCATTTTGCTGAATCTTAAAACATCATAGGTTTTATCCCATTTTGGTAACCAATCAAATCCCCAATTGTTATCTTGAGTGGCATTCTCGCCGTACATTGCTTTCATAAAGCTAACAAAGAATTTCGGGTAATTCCCCCAAAAATTGACCTCATTTGGACCGAGTGGTTTAGGGGTTTTTTCTGTCAGATATTGCTCTAGTGAAGTTTGCGATTCTTTGGGTAAGTCAAGATAAGCAGGTAATCGATTAGATAGTAATCCTACATCAGTTAAACCTTGAATGTTTGAGTGTCCACGTAAAGCATTGATACCACCGCCCATAACACCAATGTTGCCAAGAATAAGTTGGATCATCGCTGCAGTGCGAATGATTTGAGTTCCATAGGTGTGCTGAGTCCACCCTAAGGCATATAAGAAAGTTGCTGCACGATCGTTGGTTTTGGTACTAGCAAGAGATCGACAAACATGTAAAAAACCGTCTATTGGACTACCGGTAACTTTATTTACCATTTCTGGCGTATAGCGACTCACATGTTGTTTTAATAAATTCCATACACAACGTGGATGACTTAGGGTTTTATCTCTTAATGCATAACCATTTTCATCTTTTTGATATGCCCAACTGGTTTGATCGTATTGGCGGTTAGCGGCATCATAACCACTGAACAAACCACTATTAGCATCAAAGTTAAAATCATCACGGACAATTAAACTGGCATTAGAGTGGGTAACCAGATATTCAAAGTTTACTTCGTTATGTGAGATAAGGTAGTTAATAATGCCAAGTAAAAAAGCAATGTCAGAACCGGCACGAATTGGTACATAATGATCAGCGACGGAGGCAGTTCGATGAAAACGTGGATCAATCGCAATCAGTTCCGCGCCGTTAGTAATTTTAGCTTCAATAGCCCATTTAAATCCAACCGGGTGGGCTTCCGCTGCATTACCCCCCATAACGATAACCACATTAGCATTTTTGATATCATTCCAATTATTGGTCATCGCGCCTCGACCGAATGTCGCAGCTAAGCTAGAAACAGAAGGACCATGACAAACCCTAGCTTGGGTTTCGAGGCTTAACATTCCTAATGAACGAGCAACTTTAAACGCTAACCAACCTGTTTCATTACTCGCTGCTGAGGTAACCAACCAGCCGGTTGTTGTCCAGCGATTAACTGTTGTACCTTGTGCATTTTTTTCTTGAAAGTTTTTATCTCGGTCAGCTTTCATTAGTCGGGCAATACGATCAATTGCTTCATCCCAACTAATCCGTTGCCATTTGTCAGAACCAGGAGCACGATATTCAGGATATTTAACTCTTTGTTCGCTTTTAATATAATCAAGTACTCCTGCACCTTTTGGACAAAGAGAGCCTCGGCTAACTGGATGATCAGGGTCACCTTCGATATGAAAAATAGATGATTCGGCATTTTTTGCTCCATCGCCTCGGCTATAAAGGAGCATTCCACATCCTACTGAACAGTAAGTACAATTATTTCGCGTCTCTTTTGATTTTAATAATTTATATTGGCGAGTTTGTGCAAGAGCTATGCTCGGTGCCAGTCCCAGCGTAGCTACTGTGGTTCCAGCCATGCCACCAGCACAGATCTTAAAGAACTGTCTACGGTTAAATAGCATATGAACTCCTTAAAAAGCTGACATTACATTATTTAGATTATTATGTAGGAATTTATAAACATCCTTATTAATTGTAATGATAATATTTAATTGAATGGAAATAAAGGGATAAATATTTAAAAGTTTGACATATGTCAAAAATATCAATTGCTATTTGCTTGTTTTAATATTTTATTGAGATTAAATACATTTTTAGTAAAACTAATTAAGCAAGGAAATGTTTAAATTAAAGGTTGGAAGCGTAGTATATTCGGCTTACTGATAGCAATCAAGTAAGCCTTAGTTTATTATTTTAGATTAATTTCGTCAATTGTCTGCATTACTCGGTTGGTGATTAATGGTTTAAGTATTTTATTCATAGTGTCAATTTTTGCTAAATTGGCATCGTCTTTATCATCTAAATAACCTTGTTCACGAAGTGAAGCAACTAAGGTTGAAAAAACACCTTTATCAAAAAACTCTGGTGCATTAATACCATGAAGTATCGATAAACGTTCGGCTATTAATCGGCCTTCTTTTTCTAAACTTGCTCGGCTGATGGTTGGATCTTTTTGCAATAATGAAAATGCAATGACATAGCGTTGTAATGTATCTTTTGAGGATGAAGCCAATAACTGTAAACCTGACATTTTTAAGTAGTTCAAGGTTAATTTATCTGGCGTGTAACTGATTAGATTCAATTCGGCATAAGTTGCAATAATGTTATTTACGTACTCTGTTAGTTGTTCATCATCGTGATATAAAAATAGTTCTGATTTTATTAATGGGAACAGCAGTTTGACTTGCATAAGTACTTCATCAAGCGAAATACGGTTATTTTTAAGCAAAATTCGCGCGACAATTGCTGGAATGATCAGTAAATGCTGAATGTTATTACGATAATAGGTCATCAATACTGCTTGATCGGCGGTTAGACCTACCATTTCACCAACTTCATCAGTGGTAATAACAAATTTGCCCATTTCTTTAGCATGTTCAAACATCTGTTCAGCAGTTTGATCAGGAATGGTAATTAATTCGGAATAAGGAATGTTTTTTAATAATTTTAAGAGATAATCAATATTTTCTAATAATTTTACTTTGGTTAATGTACATTGGTCAGCAGCTAACAATATTGAACAACATAAATTCATCGCATTAATTGCAGCAGATGAATTTATGTGTTCCATTATTTGTGTAGCCAGCAGATTAGTTGTGGGTGTTAACCAGCTAGGACGTTGTGTTCCTGTTGGATCAATCGCATCTCGCCAATCAGGAATTTGTTGATTTAAAAATTGGTTTAAAGGGATAGGATCACCAAAGTTAACATAACCAAAGCCTAATTTTTTCAATTTTAAAAATGCTTTAATTGTACGCCACAAGCTCTCTTTTTCTTTTTTTGCGCCACGAAGTTCATTGGCATAAGTGGCAACTTCTAAAACATGTTCATAACCAATATAAACAGGAACGATTGTGATTGGCCGAGGATCACCACGCAATAAAGTCTGGACTGTCATCATTAACATTCCTGTTTTAGGATCAAGTAACCTACCTGTACGTGATCGACCGCCCTCGATGAAATACTCTACCGCATAACCTCGGATAAATAGCTCAGCTAAATATTCCCGAAATACAGCGGTATAAAGTTTATTACCTTTAAATGAGCGGCGAATAAAAAATGCCCCTAAGTGCCTAAAAATAGGGCCTGCTGGCCAGAAGTTTAAATTAATACCTGCGGCAATATGTGGCGGTACCAGTCCTTGTCGATAAAGTACATAGGATAATAATAAGTAATCCATATGACTGCGATGACATGGTGCATAGACAATTTCATGGCCATTTTCAGCTAATTCTCGAACAGGATCTGCATTGGTGACTTTCAAACCTTGATAAAGTCTATTCCATGCCCAAGTCAGAACAAAATCAGTCATTCTAAGCATGCGATAAGAAAAATTAGCCGCAATTTCGTTTAATAATGATAAGGCATTCTTTCTGGCTTTATCCTGATCTATTTTTTTGCTTTTAGCTTCTTCTTGTATAGCTTCGGCAAGGGCAGGATTAGTTAATAATTTGTTAAGCATCTCCTGACGAACAGGTAACTTCGGACCAACAGAGGCAGCCCTTTGTTTGGCAAAGTGTATGCGTGCGACACGAGCAAGTTTGTGGGCTAAAACAGAGATATCTTGGTTATCGTCAACCTTAATATTTTTAAATGATACCGTTCGAGAGAATCGGGTGTAACAGTCACGACCAGAAATTAAGATTTTATAAAGTTTATACGTTGCGCCTAAAACTTGTAGTGAAGGCATTTTTTTACCTTCTTTATCTGGCTTTCGCCCAAACATAACGGAAACTGGCAACATTTGCACATCAAGTTCATCATTTTGTTGATGTGCTGAGATATATTCTCTTAAAATTTCAATTGATTTATTTTTTTGTTTTTTAGAAGCAAAAATACCCGGTCCTTTATCAATATAAACATAAGCAGGAATTGTATTACCATTAATATCAATGCCTAATAAAGGATCTGGTAAATCATATTTAAGACAAAGAGATCTCACTACCATTAAGTCAATTTGTGAATTATAAGGTAGTACATACAAAATTGGTCGATGAATATCGAGATCCAATTCAGTAATGGGATCGGTAGGGATCGGTTTACTTTTAACAAAAAGCTTAACAGGGATCTGAATTAGTGAAAAATAAACTTTTGTCCACCAAGAAAACATAAAAATAAACCTCATATTTTGTAGCTAATTATATATTTAAATCATTGTTAGCTATTAGTTTATCGACTAACTTGTCGATGCATAAATTACAAATTTATATTGTTATTTTACTTTTTAACAATAAACATTAATCCAAGTATATATGTGTTATTGTCTAACTGTTAGTTAATTTGCATAATCTTTCAGCTAGATTGTTTTAATTTATAGATGCCTATGTCTACCCATTATAAAGACATATTAATAGCAACACTATATAGTTTATTGAAATTAAGTTATCACAATGGTTGTATTAATGAGCGAAAACTAGCCATCACAATCCAGTTTAAATCGTGATGGCATCAGTCTATTATCAAGCTTTGCTTTGATACATTACATCCAAAATGTAACGTAATTGTTTAACATCGAGTTGACCTGGAGCTGAGGCGTTTTTGGCGGCACCAAATGTCATGGCTGAACCAAAGGTTGTCCCTGCAATGCGGCTGATTGCACCAAGACCGGCCATTGACATGGTAATAATTGGTTGTGTAGCAAATTTTTCATTCATTTCGCTGGTTGCGGCAAGTAATGTTAATACATCATTAGTATTTTGTGGCATCACGGCAATTTTAGGAATATCTGCACCTAAGTCTTGCATTTTTCTTAATCGATAGACAATATCACTTTGTGATGGTGTTTTTTCAAAGTCATGGTTTGAGGCTACCACGAATACGTTATTTTTATGCGCAATATCGATAATTTCTTTTACATTGTCATCGCCAATAAAGACTTCAACATCAATTAAATCAACTAAGCCACTGCTTGCCATTGCTTTATTTAGTTGTATATAAGCATCTAATGGCCATGGTTTTACGCCACCTTCATTTGCGGTACGGAAAGTAAATAAAATTGGTTTATTGGGCAATAAGGTAGCTATTTTTTGTGCTATGGATTTGACTGCATCAATATTATCAACTTGTGTAAAGTGGTCAACTCGCCATTCTAAAACGTCAAAATCAATAGTTTGTAAAAACTTTACTTCATCAATGAGTTCATCTTCGGTTTTTCCAATAATTGGCACAATTATTTTTGGAGTACCTTTACCTATCTCAAGCTGTTTAACTGTTACTATATTCATTTTATTTCCTGTTCACCACTAAATTAATCATTAAATCCCATTTGTTCTTTGACATAATCAATTGGTGCATCTTCGCCTGTCCAAATTTTTATTTGTGCCGCTCCTTGCCATAGCATCATACCGATGCCATTGAGTGTTTTACATCCTTGTTGTTCGGCTATTTCTAATAGCTTAGTTTTGCGTGGGCTATAAATACAATCTGTAACAACGAGATCTGATCTCAATATTGTTGGATCGGTAATTAAACTTTGCCCTTCTAATGGTTTCATTCCAACACCAGTGGCGTTACAAAGTACATCGCTATCAGCAATTTGTCTTCTTAGCTCATTCTCATCAGCTAGATCGGTAATATGTACTTTACATTTTGTCTGTTCATTTAATTTTTTTATTACCGATTCTATCTTTGTATAGCACTCATCTTTCTGATTAAAAATAGCAATTTCTTTTACACCATCAAGTGCTGCTTGTACGGCAATTGCGGTTGCCGCACCTCCGGCACCGAGAATGGTTATTTTTTTATCTAGCATATTAATGCCAGCTTCTGCTAGCATACGCATATAGCCAATGCCATCAGTGTTATAACCGGTCAATACGCCATTATCATTTGAAATAGTATTACAGGCACCACTCATTTCTACCGCAGGTGTTAATTTATCAAGGTATTGGCAAACAAGTTGTTTATTGGGCATTGAAATAGCACTACCTCGTAACCCAAGTGCTCGTAAACCTTTTATTGCATCGGCTAGCTTTGGTTGATCGACTTCAAATGCTAAATAAATAAATGGAATATTTAATTTAGAGTAAATGGTATTTTGCATTTGTGGTGACAGACTATGACGAATCGGATAAGCCATTAAACCAATCAATAGAAAATGACCATCAATATTACTTCTCATTTGAAATTCTCCGTAACTAATCTAAATTTTGTCCAAAACTGATCATATACCATGATGTTTGTGTCTAGTAATTTTGTTTAGCCGAAAAGCTGGCAATGTTGACCTTACCTTATTTAATTCAATAGGATAATTATTTAATTGTAATCTCAGTTTTACTATTGCTTTTATAATGACACGAGATCAAGTGTGCTACAACCTAAAGATTAACAATATTATTTGTTTTATTAATTCACATTTTAATATGGTCAGTTAATTGATGATTAAAAAAGCTCTATGCGAGTAAGCGTATACTAACAATTGCACTTTAAATAGCTATCGCCTAGAATAACCACCTTTATCTCGCTACGAAGAATCTATTTATGAATACTATTCTTGAGCTGTTTTCCTCAGTAAATGCAGTTGTTGTTGCTGTTATTTTAATGTTAGTACTTTCGCTTTGCCGAGTTCATGTGGTAATTAGCTTAATTATTGGTGCATTTGCAGGTGGTTTATGCAGTCATCTAACCCTAAAAGAGACCATAGACGCTTTTAATACAGGTATTAGTAATGGGGCTAATATTGCCTTATCTTATGCTATGTTAGGTGCGTTTGCGGTGGCTATTTCTAAATCAGGTTTACCAGAATTATTAGCTGATAAAGCCATTAAACAATTAACTACTAATGATGCGAAAACACGAATTAAATGGTTATTAATTATTATTATCGGGTTAGTTAGTATTTCCTCACAGAATATTATTCCAATTCATATCGCCTTTATTCCGCTATTAATTCCACCACTTTTATATGTGATGTCGAGATTACAACTAGATAGACGAATGATTGCGTGTATTATGACATTTGGTTTGATTACGCCATATATGTTTTTACCGGTCGGATTCGGTAATATCTTTCTAAATCAAATTTTGTTAAAAAACATTATTTCGTCTGGAATGGATGTTAGTCATGTTAATGTCATGCATGCTATGGCTATTCCAGCTTTCGGTATGTTTGTTGGTTTACTATGGGCTATTTTTGTCAGTTATCGTAAACCGAGACAGTATGAACTTATCCGTGAAGAGAGCCATGCCGAACAGTTTAGTAATGTAAGTGTTCGTTCACTTATTATTTCATTATTAGCGATTATTCTTTCTTTTACCGTGCAACTTTGTACTGGATCGATGATATTAGGTGCGTTAATTGGTTTTATTTGCTTTATTGTTTCAGGTTCAATCAAATGGGGCGAAGCGGACGGAATCTTCACCGATGGTATCAAAATGATGGCAATGATTGGTTTTGTAATGATATCTGCGCAAGGGTTTGCCGAAGTATTAAAACAGACGCATGAAATAGAACCTTTAGTCATTAATAGTGCAGCGTTATTTGCTGGTAACAAAGTCGTGGCCTCTTTCATGATGATGTTAGTTGGTTTGGTCATTACGTTGGGAATTGGCTCGTCATTTTCTACCGTTCCAATTATTGCAGCAATTTATGTTCCGTTATGCGTTCAATTAGGATTTTCACCAATTGCGACCGTTTGTTTAATTGGTGCATCAGGAGCTATCGGTGATGCCGGCTCACCACCTTCAGATACTATTTTAGCCACATCTGCTGGTTTAAATAGTGATGGACAGCATGACCATATCAGAGACAGTGTTATTCCAACCTTTACCCATTTCAATATTCCGTTATTTATTGCTGGATGGGTTGGATCATTGATTCTTTAAACAATCAAAAGAATTAAGGCTATTATTAGTTATGAATAAAAAGTCATACCGAAATATTCGTGCGCTTTGTGCAAAAGCTATTTTTGCGGTACTTGAAGAAGGACAATCACTTAGTACGGTTTTAGCCTCTTTGAATCATCAACTTGCTGATAAAGACAAAGCACTAGTGCAAGAGATCTGTTTTGGTGTAATGCGAGTGCTACCAGAACTAGATTTTTATATTCATAACTTAATGAGCAAGGTCTTAACTGGAAAAAATAGAATTTTACATTACCTATTGTTAACTGGATTGTACCAAATTCTTTATACCCGAATTCCTGAACATGCCGCTGTAGGTGAAACAGTAGGTGCGGTTAATGATTTAAAAAAACCGCAATTAAAAGGTGTGATTAATGGTGTTTTACGTGAATTTTTACGCCAACAGGCATCATTAAAACAAAAATTTCAGCAAGATAGTAAACAACAAATTAGTCAGACCTTACATCCTAGTTGGTTATTAAATCGTTTAAAATCAGCTTATCCAGAACAGTGGCAAGCAATTGTTAATGCGAATAATCAGAAACCACCGATGTGGTTACGAGTTAATCTTAACCATTATTCGGTTAGTGAATACCAACAATTACTTGAAAAACAACAAATTGTTTCCGAGACTTGTGCTGATATTCCTTGTGCTATTCGCTTAACTACGGCGGTAAATGTGACTAAGTTACCGTTTTTTGCTGAAGGAGCGGTAACCGTACAAGATTTATCAGCACAATATGCGGCTTATCTATTAGCACCTAAAAATGGCGAGCAAATTTTAGATATGTGTGCCGCTCCTGGCGGTAAAACCACCCATATTTTAGAACTTGCGCCAACCGCTAATGTATTAGCTGTAGATGTTGATGCCAACCGAGTTAAACGAATTGATGAAAATTTAATACGCCTAAAACAACATGCACAAGTCAAAGTTGGTGACGGTTTAACTCCTGAGAAGTGGTGTGATGGGCGTCAGTTTGATCGCATCTTGCTTGATGCTCCTTGTTCGGCGACCGGGGTTATTCGTCGTCATCCTGATATAAAATGGTTACGACGTGATAGCGATATCACTCAGCTCACCGAACTACAATATGCTATTTTGACACGTATCTGGCCTTATTTAAAAATAGGTGGCACCTTAGTTTATGCCACTTGCTCCGTATTGCCAGAGGAGAATAAGTTACAAATTGCCCG
The DNA here is from genome assembly GCF_016101085.1 of Gilliamella sp. W8123. Taxonomy (NCBI): domain Bacteria; kingdom Pseudomonadati; phylum Pseudomonadota; class Gammaproteobacteria; order Orbales; family Orbaceae; genus Gilliamella; species Gilliamella sp. W8123. The sequence continues at coordinate 87,336 of NZ_JACFRE010000008.1, read as the reverse complement.
TTTTTTACAACAAACCCCCAACGCCAAACAGCAGGGAGAACTTAGGCAGTTTTTACCGACTGAATTGGCTGGTGATGGTTTTTTCTATGCTGTATTAAGGAAAGAATAGTTATTAGTTATGTTTATGGGGTAAAGCAATTTAGTTGTCATTTTTGCCTTTTTAATTGTTAGTTGGTTTGCAATTATTATTGATTAATGATGAATTAAATTCTTACTCAAAAAATTTTGAGGAACGGGGTTTTTTAAGCCATAAAATTTAATCAATAACATCTTATCATCGTTACTTGGACAATCTTTGGCAGATATGGTAAATTCCGAATCTGTTTTGCACTTTTAAGACTCTCGAAATATGGCTTACACATTAACCTATAGTGATCTCCCCGAAAATATACAATATTGGCAAGGTTTACCTTTATCTTTAAATGGTTGTGAGGTCGTTCCATTAGATTACAATGCCGGAAAAACCGGTTGGATTATTTATGGTAAAAAGTTAAATAAAACCTTGCTGTCAAAATTTCAAAGACAGCTAGCAATGCCGATGGTTGTGGTTTCTTCATGGAAAATTAAAACCTATCAAATTGTGCGTATTGCAGGGGTAATGCCGAAAAAAGCCAAATCGATTTCGTTAAGCTTAGGGATTGATGTTGCACCAATCGATAATTTACCAACCTTACATTCTCCTGGCTTATTGGTTATGGATATGGATTCAACCGCAATTGGTATTGAATGTATCGATGAATTGGCAAAGCTACAAGGTGTGGGAGAACAAGTTGCTACAGTTACTGAACTTGCTATGCGAGGTGAACTTGATTTTGCCACCAGTTTACGCAAACGCGTGGCAACTTTAAAAGGTGCAGAGCAAACTATTTTAGATCAGGTAAAAGAGAGTTTACCATTAACGCCGGGATTAACTTATTTAGTTAAAGAGCTACATAAAAAAAATTGGCACGTTGCTATTGTTTCTGGAGGATTTACCTATTTTGCTGACCATTTAAAACAGAAGTTGAAACTGGTTGCTGCTCATGCTAATGAGTTAGAAATTAAAAAAGGCCAGTTAACTGGTAAAGTGATAGGGCAAATTGTTGATGCTAAATATAAAGCTCGAACGTTACAACAATTGGCGGTTTCTTTAGATATTCCGATTGAACAAACTGTTGCGATAGGTGATGGTGCCAATGATTTAATGATGATTAGAATTGCTGGACTTGGTGTTGCTTATCACGGCAAACCTAAAGTCGTTGAAAAAGCAAGAATTAGTATCAATTATGCCGATTTGACTGGTTTATGGTGCATTTTATCTACCAGTTTATTAAGTGAAGGTTAGGAGAAAAATTTGGCAAAAACAGTAAAGCGCGCTTATGTATGTAATGATTGTGGCGCCGACTATCCTCGTTGGCAAGGTCAATGTAGTGCTTGCCATGCTTGGAATACTATTACTGAAGTGAGGTTAGCCAGTTCCTCATCACGCAATGATCGATTAACCGGTTATGCAGGTGGCGCCGGGCAAACTAGAATCCAAAAACTGTCTGAAATTAGTCTTGAGGCCTTACCAAGATTTTCAACCGGTTTTTCTGAATTTGACCGAGTACTAGGCGGTGGTGTGGTGCCGGGTAGTGCTATCTTAATTGGTGGTAATCCCGGTGCCGGTAAAAGTACTTTGCTATTGCAAACCATGAGTAAACTTTCGGCACAAATGAATACGCTTTACGTTACTGGTGAGGAATCACTACAACAAGTGGCAATGCGTGCCCACCGTTTGGGTTTACCAACTGATAATATTAATATGTTGTCTGAGACAAGTATTGAGCAGATCTGTTTACTGGCCGAACAGTCTCAACCCAAATTAATGGTTATCGACTCAATTCAAGTGATGCATCTTGCTGATATTCAATCTTCACCGGGTAGTGTGGCACAAGTTCGTGAAACAGCAGCTTATTTAACCCGGTTTGCCAAAACCAAAGGAATTGCCATTATCATGGTTGGCCATGTGACTAAAGATGGATCACTGGCTGGGCCTAAAGTCCTTGAACACTGTATTGACTGCTCGATTTTACTCGATGGCGATGCTGATTCTCGATTCCGTACTTTGCGTAGCCATAAAAATCGGTTTGGTGCCGTAAATGAACTTGGTGTGTTTGCCATGACCGAACAAGGCTTGAAAGAGGTTAGTAATCCATCAGCAATCTTTTTAAGTCGTGGTGAAGAGATGCTATCTGGTAGTTCAGTAATGGTGCTGTGGGAAGGCACTCGGCCATTATTAGTTGAGATCCAAGCATTAGTTGATCACTCTGTTTATGGCAATCCAAGGCGAGTAACTGTCGGGCTTGATCAGAACCGATTGGCACTGTTATTGGCTGTTTTACATCGTCATGGTGGTTTACAAATGGCCGATCAGGATATTTTTGTTAATGTTGTCGGTGGGGTAAAAGTAACCGAAACCAGTGCCGATTTAGCATTAATTGCCGCATTGGTATCGAGTTTTCGCAATCGGCCTTTGCCACAAGATGTGGTAATTTTTGGTGAAATAGGACTAGGTGGTGAAATCAGACCAGTACCAAGTGGCCAAGAACGTATTTCAGAAGCGGCTAAACATGGCTTTAAAAAAGCGATAGTACCTATTGCCAATATGCCGAAAAAGAAACCAGAAAATATGCAGATCTTTGCGGTTAAGAAAGTATCTGAAGCACTAGATATTTTAAGTGATTTGTAGGGTTTTTCTTGTTGAAAATATTCCGCCGATTTAATTCTGCAATTTAGTCTTAGAATTTAACTATCGGCGGAAAAGAAGTTATTTAATTTTAGCGTTAATAACAAATTTCATAACAAGGTTGGTAAGCACTACCTCCAGGTAGCTTCATACGGTCTTGTTTAACATAGCTAAGCAGTAAATTATCTAATTGTTTCATAATCTCTGGATCACCTTGTAACTTATAGCGTCCATGTTCGGCAATTTGCTTCATACCGAATTCTTTTACATTACCGGCTACGATACCTGAGAAAGCTCGACGTAAGTCTGCTGCTAACATTTCAACAGGTTGATTTTTATGTAGATTAAGTGATGCCATATTTTCATGGGTTGGTTCAAATGGATGCTGTAATGATTCATCGATTTTAAGTAACCAGTTAAATCCGTAAGCATCGCCAGTCGCTAAACGTGATGATTTAACCTGTTTGACGCCATGTTTCATGATGCGAGCGACTTGTTCTGGCGAATCAATGATAATTTCATACAGTTTAGTTGCTTCTTCTCCTAAGGTGTTGCGGATAAATTGGTCAATTGCAGCAAAATAATCTTCACACTCTTTGGGACCAGTCAAAATAATTGGTAAAGTCTGATTTTTATTGGCAGGATTGAGCATAATCCCCAATATATAAAGTAATTCTTCCGCGGTACCTGGGCCACCAGGAAAGATAACAATACCATGCGCCATACGCACAAACGCTTCAAGTCTTTTTTCAATATCCGGCATAATAATAAGTTCATTAACCAGTGCATTTGGTGGCTCTGCGGCAATAATGGATGGTTCGGTCATACCAATAAAACGACTATCTTTGATACGTTGTTGTGCATGACCAACAGCAGCGCCTTTCATCGGGGCTTCCATAATTCCCGGACCACAGCCTGTGCAGATATTGAGTTCGCGCAGTCCTAGTTGCATACCAACTTGACGAGCATAATAATATTCACTTTCGTTAATGGAATGCCCACCCCAACAGACAATTAAATTAGGTTCTTCACCCACATGTAAGGCATTGGCATTACGTAAAATTGAGAAAACAAGATTGGTGATGTAATAGGAGTGTTCTTTTTCCAATTTATCATTAGGCACCAAATGTTTAATTGCACTAATTTGGCTATTTAAAAACAGGATATCACGCAACACCGCAAATAGATTGGCTTGAATGGAGCGAATAATTTTTTTGTCGACAAATGCGGTTTCAGGAGCATCAATAAGCTCTAATTTGACCCCTCGTTCTTTGCTGATAACGTTAATTTCGAAAGATTTAAATCTATCCAATAATTCTTGAGTATTATCCGTTTTGCTACCTGCATTGAGTGTGGCTAGTGAACAATTTCTAAATAATTGGTATAGTTCACTATTTGCTGATTTTTTCAGAATATCGACTTCTGCTTGAGCAAGTAGATCCATTGATCCTAATGGACTAATATGGGTAATCATCACAACCTCCATTTGACGGTTTTATCGACAAAAAATCATTATATATTCAAACAGAATAAAAAATAAGTAAAGCTGATAATAACCTAATTTATCAATTAAATTAATTTAACATGAAAATATGTAACTATTTTTTCAAATTGAATTTTTCAATATTACATTAACCAATGATTTAAATATCATTGTAGTAAAAAATTATCGCAATTTTAGTTATTAAATTACCAGATTGGCTTAGCGTTATCGATACTGAGTATATTAATAACCGTGTAGGATCTTAGATAAAAATAAATTGTTTTTTATTAGATTGATATTAAATAATTGTCCATAGTCAAAAAATAAACGCTATGCTAGACTAAACCAAACTCTGAAGCTACTTTGCCTAAGTGATAATATTATTCATATGGTAATTTAGCCGCGGTATAGCGCAGAAATGGCTATGCTTCCCGATTTGGATAAGGTGTTTATTATATATATGCAATTAGTGGATAATTATCAGCGTCGCTTTCAATATTTGCGTTTATCAATTACTGAATTATGTAACTTTCAATGTCAGTATTGTTTACCTAATGGATATCGACCTAATAAAGATCATAAATTTTTATCGTTAAATGAAATTGATAATGTCATATCAACATTTACCGAACTTGGTGTGCATAAAATTCGCTTAACTGGTGGCGAACCGACTTTGCGTCGAGATTTTATGGATATTTTGTCAATTATTTCGGCTTATCCAAGTATTAAACAATTGGCAATTACTACCAATGGTTCACGATTATTAAAAAATGTCCATTATTGGCAACAAGCTGGGCTTAACGCTATTAATATTAGTATTGATAGTTTTTCTCCATATATTTTTAAACGAATAACTGGCCAAGATAAACTGCAAGAGTTAATGCAAGGAGTTGAAAAATCATTAGATGTTGGTATTGAGAAAGTTAAAATTAATACTGTTCTAATGAAAAATATGAATGATCATCTGAATGATTATTTAGCTTGGATTAAACACCGACCAGTAGAATTACGTTTTATTGAACTGATGGAGACAACCGAAAGCCGTCAGTTATTTAATCACTATCATTTAGCTGGTCAAGCGATGGAGTCTCAACTTATTGAACAAGGTTGGCAGTTACAAGCAAAAGAGGCATTATCTGGTCCTGCTAAAGTTTATACTCATAGTGATTATAAAGGTAAAATTGGTCTAATTATGCCTTATTCGCAGGATTTTTGTAAAAGTTGCAACCGATTACGAGTTTCATCGCTTGGTAAACTTCATTATTGCCTGTTTGGTGATGCTGCAGTTGATTTACGAGATTTGCTAAGCAGTCCAGAACAGAAAGCACAACTTAAAGCACGTGTGTTAGCTTCACTATTAATAAAACCAGAAAAACATTTATTACATGAGCATAATCTAGGCATCACACCTAATTTATCTTATATCGGTGGTTAACACTTGGTTTTGTTTCGGTATTTGGTTAATTTTCCAGTGAGTGATTGCCCAATCTAACAACTGTGTTTGTGAGGCATCTTGCCAGCTTTCCGGTAATTGTTGACCTAAAAACTGTAATGCTTGTGCGGTTAATAAATTCGCTTTTTTACTATCAATCGGGCTAGCATGGTTCTGTTTTGACAGTTTATTACCATGACTATCTAAAGCCAATGGTAAATGGCAGTAATTGGGGATAGTAAAATTAAATAATCGATAAAGCGAAATTTGTTTAGCGGTCACCGGCAGTAGATCTGCACCGCGAACAATTTCAGTTATTCCTTGATAATTATCATCCAATACTACAACTAAATTATAAGCAAATAGACCATCTTTACGATGAATAATAAAATCCTCTAAAGCATTAGCGGAATCAATAGTTTGTTGACCACGAATTTTATCATCGAAAGAAAAAACTGGCTGACTTTGCTTTAATCGAATAGCACATTGCTGTTGGTTCGTTGATGCTAAATGTCGCTCACGACAAAAGCCATCATATATCCCATTGCTAAGATTATGGATCCTTTGCCTGGTACAATCACAATAATAAGCTTTTTGTTGAGTAATAAGTGATTGTAATACGGCTCGATAACGCTCACTACAATTTGATTGATATAAAACTTGGTCATCCCAATACAGCTCGAAAGCCTCTAAGGTTTTTAATATTAACGATGCGGCGCCTTTGACTTGCCGTGGTGGGTCAATATCTTCAATGCGAACAAGCCACTTACCAAAATTGGCTTTGGCTTGTAAGTAACTACCGAGAGCCGTCACCAATGAACCAAAATGTAATGGTCCAGATGGTGAGGGGGCAAAACGACCAATATATTGCATGGGCGTATTGAATAAAACGACGGTTTAAATGGAAATTATATACCCATTTGTTTTTCACGAAGTTCAGCTAATGTTTTACAATCAATACATAAATCAGCTGTCGGTCTTGCTTCTAAACGACGAATACCAATTTCAACACCACATGATTCACAAAAACCAAAATCATCGGTTTCAATTTTCTTTAATGTCTTTTCAATTTTTTTGATCAATTTGCGTTCTCTGTCACGCGCTCTTAATTCTAAGCTAAACTCTTCTTCTTGAGTAGCGCGGTCAGCCGGATCTGGGAAATTTGCAGCCTCATCTTGCATGTGAGAAACTGTTTTACCCATTTCACCTTGTAACTGTGATAGCCATGCTTCTAAGATAAGTTTGAAATGTTTTAATTGCTTAGGATTCATGTACTCCTCACCTTTTGCCTCTTTATAAGGCTCAAGCCCTGCAATAGCAAGTAGGCTAAGAGAAGATGTATTTACTTTTTGTTCCTTTTTCACAGCAATCCCCTTAAGTACAGATTATTTGCGAGCGGTAAACTATAGCAATAATTTAGGCTTTGGCAAATTTTTTTTATTATTTTTTGGCATTTAGACCATAAAAATTTACAACTATATGGTTATTAATAAGATTAATTATTCATGCCATTTTTTTAATCCATTCATGGGACATTTTGTTAATAAATTAAACAGCTTATCGTTATCAGGTAATATCAGATCAGGTGAAATATCAAATAAAGGATAAAGTACAAATTCTCTCTTTTTCATATGATAGTGTGGTATGGTAAGCCTTTCTGTATTTATAACTAAGTCATCATATAACAATATATCTAAATCTAATGTTCTTGCTCCCCAACGATTTTCTTTACGGACTCTACCTTGTGACTTCTCAATGGCTTGTAAATGATCTAATAGTGCTATTGGTGTCAGAGACGTGGTTAATTTTATGACTGCATTGAGATAATCATTTTGATCTTGTGGTCCCAATGGTTTGCTACGATAAAATGGTGAAATATCAGAAACAACTGTTTCAGGTAATTGTTTTAAGGCTGCAATAGCTTGATTAGTTTGTTCTAATGGATCGTTAAGATTACTGCCTAAGGCAATATAACAAATTGACATAATTAGATTCAATTGAGGTGATGTTAAAACATAGTGATATTTTAACATATAAACAAGTTAGTAACTAATAAAGGAAATAGAATAATGTTTCAATTAAATTTTTGAAAAAAATTGAGGAGCCGTTTTTTTTGAGTTTTATAACTATCTATTTATTGTTATTTTTCTATGATATTTTTACTAAAAACTGGATGTGAATTTGGTTCAATTTAACCATAAACACATCCAATTATGAAGAATATACGTTAATTGAGTTTATACTATAAAACTTCGACAATTGATTCACAAAGTCTAGACATATTATCGATAGTCATTCCGGCGACATTGATTCGTCCTGAATTAACAATATAAATACCATAGTCATTACGCAATTTAAGTACTTGTTCTTCAGTTAAACCACTAAATGAAAACATACCATTTTGTTTGGCAATAAAACTAAAATCTTGGTTGGCACCTTTATCTTGTAAAGTTTTCACAAATAGTTGGCGCATACGATGAATACGTTGACGCATGCCTGTTAATTCATCAATCCACTCTTCTTTTAATTCAGCATTGTTTAATATATAAGAGACAATCTTAGCACCATGGGCTGGAGGATTAGAGTAGTTGGCTCTGATAATGGTTTTGACTTGACTAAATGCCCGATCGGCAATTTCGCTATCCGCAGCAATTAAAGTGAATGCACCAACACGCTCATTATATAGACCGAAATTTTTTGAGTAAGAGCTAGCGATTAGTAGTTCAGGTTGATTATTCGCAAACAATCTAAGTCCATATACGTCTTCTTCTATACCTTGGCCAAACCCTTGATAAGCGAGGTCAAATAGTGGTAACCAACCATTTTTTAAGGCTAACTCTGAAATCGCTTGCCATTGTTCTGGAGTCGGATCGATACCGGTAGGATTATGGCAGCAACCATGAAATAGCACGGCTTCGCCGGCGACAACTTGATTTAAATCACTCATTAAACTATCAAAATCTAGGCTTCGTGTTTGCGCATTGTAATAACGGTATTCGCGAACTTCTAAGCCCGCAGTTTGAAAGACGCTGCGATGATTAGGCCACGATGGATTGCTTATCCATACTCGTTTTATTTTCGTACGGCGAGATAAAAAATCAGCCATGATGCGTAATGCACCGGTTCCGCCAGGGGCTTGCGCAGTCCTCGCTCGTTGATTTTCACTACCGAATAGTAAGATTTGAGTGGCAATATTAAATGAATTAACACCATCAATGGGTAAATAGCTTTTGGTGGTTTCATCATTTAATATTAGATGCTCAGCTTTTTTTACACTTTCTAAAATAGGTGTTTTGGTGGTTTCATCTTTATAAACACCAACACTTAAATTAATTTTGTTGGTGCGTTCATCCTTGTTGTAGAGATCCGCTAAGCCTAAGATAGGATCTGCCGGTGCTGCTAATAAATATTCAAACATAAGTTACCTATTTCTTTTAGTGACACTTATTGCATTATATACATATTGTTTGGCAAGTTACAATTTGTAAACCACAATACGGTTGAGCCTCATTTTTACCACAGCTTAGTAATTATCGAAAGCTAATTATTATGCTATAACGATAAGTTTTTCAAGAAATGTTGCTAAATTAGATGATAATGTTGTCAATTGCCCAGTTATTAAATCTTCTTTAACCACTTCGCCTGTCAAATTATTTAATGCGACGATTTCAGTATCTTCATTGGTTGAGGCGATAAAAATGGTCGGCGTTCGCTTTAATTTTTTTTGTTGCGATAGGTGAGCAATTAAATTTTTTTCTAAGTTTGAAAAGTCATCATCATTCCACGCTTGCAACAAAATTAAATTAACGTCAGCAAATTTTGCTGTCAGATTTGCAGCATATTGTGTGCCGTAAAATGTATGTGCACTTGGGTGGATTCTGATGTTAATAACTTGTTCTGCGATGGTTAAATCTCTTGGAGGATTAAGTAAAAAGGGTTGCCAATAAACGGCAAGATTTTCAGTTTTGATAATGCAAGGCGAGGGTAAACCGTGTAATTCTTCACTTTGTGGAGCTTTTTCAAATTGAGCGATCCAACGCTGGGTAAAATCAATCAATGCTATTTTTTCAGGCGCTTCCATAACTAAATATTATCTCATAGTTCATTTTATAATCGATAGTTGTTTAATATTATACGGATCAAATTGGCATATACACAATTGTTAAAGTTAAGTTTTTAAATTCATAAAATGCGTTATAAATCGATGTAAAAAATTTGCCGAATTTATCGACAATTAAATGATGAAAAATTAGTGATCAAAGCTTTTTTTTATTGTATTTTCAGTCTAATTTTAGGGTAGTACAAAACCAGCATTAAATTGTTTATAAAATAGTCAGTTTAATTTGCTTGCTATCCGTTGCTGAAACGTGAATAATAGACATGGATATTTTATCCATGTAATGCAGCAATGGCGTTAGACATTACAGTTTGTCAAAATAAAATAGCGTAAGTAGAATTATTATAATTAATTAATATGTTTATTTTAAACAATCATATAAAGATTTAGTGGTTTGTTAAATTGTAGAAAAATAGAATTTGCAAACTCATCATTGAAATAATATCAATAATTGTATATTTAGTGGTGTTCAAAAAGTGTATAGGTGTTTTGAATGTAATATTACCTCTAAAAAGTGTATTGATGTTGGATAAGTTATACTGATTTCACATAAAATAATAACAAAAATAACACAAATAAAATAATGAATACGGTATAAAAAATATTTAAGTAAGTACTATTGTTTATCATTGTTAAAATAAGCGGTTATTGTTAATAATAAAGTTCTACCTACAGTTAATTTAGATTAATGAAGAGTGTAGAATAATGAAAAGAATGCTAATCAATGCAACCCAGCAAGAAGAGCTGCGTGTTGCCCTTGTTGATGGCCAACGCTTGTATGATTTAGATATCGAAAGCCTTGGTCACGAACAAAAAAAAGCCAATATTTATAAAGGCAAAATCACTAAAATCAATCCTAGTTTAGAAGCTGCATTTGTCTCTTACGGTGGTGAACGAGATGGTTTTTTACCTCTAAAAGAGATTGCTGAAAGCTATTTCCCTTCCAATATCTCTGGTCGTCGTAGTATTAAACATTTACAAGAAGGCCAAGAAGTTCTTATTCAAATAGAAAAAGAAATTCGTGGTAAAAAAGGTGCCGCTTTAACGACTTATATTAGTTTAGCTGGTAGCTATTTAGTTTTAATGCCAAATGATCCTAGAGCCGGTGGTGTTTCTCGTCGAATTGAAGGTGAAGAGCGTGCTGATCTTAAGCGTATTATTGATGCGTTGGAAAAGCCAAAAGGTATGGGCGTTATTGCTAGAACCGCTGGTGTTGGTAAAAGCCAAGAAGAGTTGCAACAGGATTTGAATGCTTTGGTCAACTATTGGACTGCGATTCAAAATGAATCTAAAAATCATCCGGCGCCAAGTTTAATCCATAAAGAAAGCGATATTATTACTCGCGCATTCCGTGATTACCTCCGTGATGATGTTGGTGATATTCTCATTGATAATCCAAAAGTACTTGAAATTGCTAAAAAACGATTAGCTGATTTAGGCCGAGTTGAGTATGTTAGTCGCCTAAAACTTTATGAGGGTGATGTACCATTATTCAATCATTTCCAAATTGAAGGGCAGATTGAATCAGCATTCCAACGTGAAGTTCGATTACCATCTGGTGGCTCTATTGTTATTGATGCGACCGAAGCATTAACCGCTATTGATATCAACTCAGCGAAATCTATCCGTGGTAGCGATATTGAAGAGACTGCATTTAATACTAACCTTGAAGCAGCGGAAGAGATTGCTCGTCAATTACGCTTACGTGATTTAGGTGGTTTAATTGTGATCGATTTTATCGATATGACGCCAATCCGTAATCAGCGTGAAGTCGAAAATCGTTTGAAAGAGGCGATGAAAACTGACCGAGCAAGAATTCAAACCACACGTATTTCTCGTTTTGGTCTACTTGAGATGTCTCGCCAACGTTTAAGCCCTTCGTTGCGTGAAGCTACTCACCATATTTGTCCTCGTTGCCAAGGAACAGGTACGGTTCGTGATAATAATTCATTATCACTATCAATTCTTCGTTTAATTCAAGAAGAAGCGATGAAAGATAATACCGTGCAGATTGACGTGATTGTGCCGGTACCAATTGCAAGTTATTTGCTTAATGAAAAACGTCGAGCCATTACCAATATCGAAAGAATGCATCCAGATGTTAAAATCGTTATTGCTGGTGATGAAGAGATGGAAACACCTCTTTATAAAGTCATCCGTAAACGTCGTGGTGAAGAGACCGATGTATTAAGCTACAATTTACCTAAGTTGATTCGTGAGCTTGAAGAAGAGGAAGAAGATCAAGTTGCTGAATTGGTAGTAGAAGAAGCAGTATTATCTGGCCCTAAAGTAGAAGCAAGCAAAGCGCCAAAAGCAAAAGCTGAGCCGAAGAAAGTTGAGAAATCAACAGGTTTATTTGGTGGATTGTTTAAAAAGATTCGCCAACTATTTGTTACTGAAAAAGAGGCTCCAAAACCTGAAGTTAAGCCTCAGCAAAATAGACGACGAGACAATCAACGTTCAAATAATCGACGTCAACGTAATAATCGTAACAATAATGCAGCAGCTGCAGCAAATAATACAACTACTGAAGAAGTTAAAGAGCCGACACGTAATAATCGTCGTAGCAAACAAAATAACAATGGCAACACCAATACAACGAATAATATCAAGGCAGATAAAGTAGTTAATGAGACTGCACAACCAAAACAAAAAGAAGCTAAGCCACGCAGACAACCACGAAACTTAACTAAGAGTGTTCGGGTCAAAAATAGTGATGCGCCAGTTCAGAACGAACAAGAGCGTATTGTGATCCCTTCTTTATTGTTACCAATTATTGTTCCAGAAACAGGTGAAAATAAAGCTGTTGGCGAATCACAACCAAAACGTCAACGACGCACATCTCGACATTTGCGTATGAATACACCGCGTACCAAACGTCGTGGTAAAAATACTGAACTAAAACAGTCGCCAGTGCCGTTGTCATTTGCTGCTGCGTCTTTAGAGCTAGCATTAGGTCGGGTAGCGGTTGATTATAGTCAAGTGAATAGTGAACAACCAAATAACGATGTACCAGTCATTCCTTCACTTTTATTACCAATCGTAATTAAAGATGAGGTGAATACTAATAGTGCTGAAAAAGCGGTTGTTAGTGACCGAAAACCACAACAACCAAAAGTAGCAGCAACAAGCTCTCAAGCTGATATTGATGTTCAAGAAAATAAACCGCAGACAGATGAAGTCGTCACTATGCCTGCAACAGAAACGACTGCTGGTTATTCTTCATCAGTGATGACAAAGGCTCCTGCTCCAGATTATGTAGAATCTAATAGTGGGATAAAAACTCGAGAAGAGTTAGATTATCATTATGAAGGTAAAGGTAACGCGGGTGGCTTAAGTGCACAAGATCACGCTTATGCAGCTGCAAGTAAACCGGTTATACCTGAGTAGTGTATAGATAAATAACGGTGACAAATGTCACCGTTATTCTTAACTCATAAAAGCGATAAAGATAAACAATGATTATCTATATTTTAAAAAAAATAGTGACGTTTTTATTTATTATCTGCGTACTTGCCCAGATCAGCTTTTGTCTGGTTTATTTTGTTCCTCAATCTATTTTTAGTGATTTAACTTTTATTGATGCATATAGCGCTTTTTTTAAGCAACTATTGCAAGGTCAATTTAAGTTAATATCTGGTGAAACCGTTCCTTTTTTCGATACGTTATTAACGACATTTGAGCTTTGTATTTTAGCGTTACTTGTTGCGTTATTTATTGGTATTCCGTTAGGGATTTTTCTTGGTTTAAGTAATATAAATTGGCTAAATACCACGATTCGATTAGGTTGTTTAATCTTTTATTCTTGTCCGATTGTTATGTTAGCAACATTAGTGATGTTCTATCTTTCATCAACATTGCCAATATCAATGAACTTCGATATATCAATATCAGTAACGGGAAGTTCTTTATTAGATATTATCCTTTCAACGCGAGAAGACAAATTACCGGCAATTTTGGATCAACTACATTATTTACTTTTGCCAACCATTATTTTAGCGATTCAGCCAAGCATTGTAACTATTCAATTAGTCAGTGAAAATGTTAAAAATACCTCAAGGCAAAATTATATTAAAATGGCAATTATTCGCGAGCGTTCACCGTTTAAAATTTTACGTCGACATTTATTACCCAATTCAATTCCGGCGACAATCCCACAATTGACGTATAATACAACGACTCTATTATTTTCAACGATGGTGATTGAAATCTTGTTTAACCGTGTTGGTCTTGGCCAATGGGTTATGTTGGCTTATCGTAATCATAATTATTTTATTATTTCGATAGCCATTCTTGCGTGTGGAACAGTAATTAGCTTATTAACTTTATTAGGTGAGATATCTGCAATTGCTATTTATCCATTACGTCATAAGGAACACTATGTCTAGGATGAACCAGTTAGCCAAGAACATGAAAATATGCTTGCATAAACTGCATAGTAATTTGTACTTAATTGTCAGTTTTTATGGGATTTTGGGTATAGCTTTTATTGCATTATCAACTAAATGGTTTTTTCATGCTCATTTAAATCCAGTATATGTCGCTTCTTTGCCTCCTGCTTGGTGGCCAACTGGTGATATCAATCATATATTAGGAACAACGGCTCAAGGACAAGATATTTTCGATTATTTATTGATCGGCTATCGTTCAACTATCTCAATGACATTAAAAGCGGTTTTTTATGTCATTATCATTGGTGGTGTGATTAATTATTTGATGTTTTTTGTCGCATTTATTCGACCGTTTATCTTATTTATCTTTAGATTCTTTATGGTGGTGCCACCATTATTGGGTGTGATTGTAATTAGTTTGCTATTAGAAGATGATATTACCAATATCTTAGTGATCATTGGTTTATCTTATGCGCCAAGATTTATTTATAATATCCATCAACGTGTTATTAAAGAATGGAATAAAACTTACATCACAGCTTATCGACTTGATGGTTTATCTTCATTTTCTATTTTAAATCATTATATTGTACCTAATATCCTACCGGTTTATTTGACTGAGATAGTGTCTTTATTTGGTTCGGTTATTTTAGCTATCACAACCATTACGTTTTTAGGCTTTGCGAATGATTTTTCTCGACCTAATTTAGGCATGATGATGTTTAAGATGAAAGATATAATGGATGTTAATTTATTGGCCTTTTTAGCTCCAGGAATCGCCGTCTCTGTTACAATTATTTTGGTTTATTTATTCAATTTTGGGTTATATGGTCAGCGAGTAGGGCATTAATCATGGCACTATTAGACATTCGTAATTTAACTATTGAGTTTATTACTCCTGATGGCCTGTTACGGGCGATTGATCGCGTCAATTTAAAACTATCAGAAGGTGAAATTCGAGGTCTAGTTGGTGAATCAGGTTCAGGTAAAAGTTTAATTGCTAAAGCGATACTTGGTGTCACTAATCATAATTGGAAGATTTCTGCTGATCGCTTCTATTTTAATGATGTTGATTTATTGAAGTTGACACCGAAACAACGACGAAAAGTGATTAGTGATAATATATCCATGGTATTCCAAGAGCCACAATCTTGTTTAGATCCATCTATGAAAATTGGCCAACAGTTAATTGAGGCTATTCCGCGAAGAACATTTAAAGGACATTGGTGGCAACGACTATTTTGGCGTAAGCATCGCGCGATTGAGTTACTACATCGTGTTGGGATTAAAGATCATAAAGAAATACTTAAATCATACCCATTTGAATTAACGGAAGGCGAATGTCAAAAAGTGATGATCGCTATAGCATTAGCTAATCAACCTAAATTACTTATTGCCGATGAACCAACCAATGCCATGGAAGCGACAACCGAAGCGCAAATATTTCGTTTGCTTGCGAGTATGAATCAAAATATGGGTACGACTATTTTACTGATTAGCCATGATTTGCAAATGGTTACTCGCTGGACTGATCGTATCAATGTCCTATATTGCGGACAAACTGTTGAGGTTGCTGATAGTGAAGATTTGATTAAATCACCTTATCACCCTTATACTCAGGCATTGATTTATGCTATCCCTGATTTTGGTAAAGCGATGCCTCATAAAAGCCCCTTAAATACCTTACCTGGCGTTATTCCATCATTGGAACATTTACCCATTGGTTGTCGATTAGGACCTCGTTGTCCTTATGCCCAGAAAAAATGCATACAAGCACCAGAGCTTATCCCAATCAAAGATCATTCGGTAGCCTGTCATTTTCCATTAAATATTGATGAGTAATTTGAGATATAGGAATAGTTAATGAACCCAATATTAAAAGTCCGTAATTTATCAAAGCGATTTAAAATTCCTAAAGGACTCTTTGGTCATTTACAAATTGATGCCGTTAAACCCTTGTCGTTTTCGCTAAACGAAGGGAAAACGCTAGCCATTATTGGACAAAATGGTTCCGGAAAATCGACATTAGCTAAAATGCTGGTTGGTATGATTAAACCAGATAGTGGCGATATTTGGATTGATGGTAACAAAGTAGAATATGGCGATTTTGGTCATCGTTCTCAACTGATTCGCATGATATTCCAACATGTTGAAAGTTCATTTGATCCACGGCTGCGTATTGGCCAATTGCTTGAAATTCCACTTAAACGCAATGCCAATTATAGCAGTCATGAACGGGAAAAATTAATCAATGATGTTTTAAAACAAGTTGGTTTATTACCGGAACATGCCTCTTATTATCCGTCAGTGATGGCAGCAGGGCAAAAACAACGAGTCGCTTTAGCTAGAGCACTAATTTTAAAGCCTAAAGTGATAATTCTTGATGAAGCTTTAGCTGCATTAGATATTTCAATGCGTTCACAAATTGTTAATTTAATGTTGTCATTACAAGAAGAGCAACAGATATCTTATGTTTATGTCACACAAGATATCGGTATGATGAAACATATTAGTGACCAAATTATCGTTATGCATAATGGTGAAGTGGTTGAATATGGTAATACTGCCGAAGTTTTAGCTTCGCCACTAAGTGATATTACTCAAAAACTTATAAATAGTTATTTTGGTGAAGCATTAACAGCCGATACTTGGCGGACAGATACTCGAGCTTTTTAGTTTTATTTTGCAGCAGAATAAACCAAATAACTTAGTTATTATTCTGATTTTGTTTAAAATATTCTATTTATTTTCCAATAAATACTCGACAAATTTTTTAAAACGCTCTATATTTAGCTATATAGATTTCTAGACGTCCGTTTTTCAATGTTATAGAAGATAATTTATTATTGTTAGGAGCTTTTGTTATGCCTATATGTATTCCTGATTCATTACCGGCAGTTGATGTTCTTCGTAATGAAAATGTATTTGTAATGACTTCAACGCGTGCTAATACTCAAGAAATTCGCCCACTTAAGCTTCTTTTCTTAAATTTGATGCCGAAAAAAATAGAGACTGAAAATCAATTTTTGCGTTTACTTTCTAACTCATCTTTACAGGTGAATATTCAGTTATTAAGAATAGATCAGCGTGAATCCAAAAATACGCCAATAGAACATTTGAATAGCTTTTATTGTGATTTTGATGATATTCGTGAACAGAATTTTGATGGACTTATTATTACTGGAGCGCCATTAGGTAAAGTCGCTTTTTCAGATGTTGTGTATTGGCCTAAGTTAGCTGAAATTATTACTTGGGCGAAAGATCATGTAACCTCAACCATGTTTGTTTGTTGGGGAGTGCAAGCGGCATTAAATGTTTTATATGATTTACCTAAATTCACTCGT
Source organism: Gilliamella sp. W8123 (assembly GCF_016101085.1). Lineage (NCBI taxonomy): Bacteria > Pseudomonadati > Pseudomonadota > Gammaproteobacteria > Orbales > Orbaceae > Gilliamella > Gilliamella sp. W8123. Next base: position 69,862 of record NZ_JACFRE010000008.1, on the reverse strand, counting down.
TCACAAAAGTTATCCGGTGTTTATCAACACCAAATCTTGCAACCAAATGCTATTTTAACCCGAGGCTTTGATGATACGTTTTTAGCTCCACACTCTCGTAATGCTGATTTTCCAATTGATAAAATTAAAAACTATACCGATTTAAATATCTTAGCTGAGTCAGAAATCACTGGGCCATACTTAATGGCAACCGCCGATAAACGAATGGCGTTTGTGACCGGTCATCCTGAATATGACTCATTTACTTTGGCTAATGAATATTCTCGTGACTTAAAAGCCGGCATTAACCCTGAGATCCCTTATAATTACTTCCCAGAAAATAATCCTAATTTAACTCCGAAAGCAACATGGCGAAGTCATGCTTATTTACTATTTAGTAATTGGCTCAACTATTACGTTTATCAATTAACGCCATTTGATTTAACTACTCGTAATTTGACGATTGATGATTAAAAATTATATATATCAGTTATTTTACGTTGTAATATAAATAATTAATCTAAATTTGACCATTTTCTTGGTCAAATTTAGTAATTACTAGATTTTATGGGAAAACTATTTTATTCCTTTTCGGCTACTATTAAGAACATTGGCGTTGAATGATAATTAATTTGTTCAATTTCATCCCAGACTATCTTTGATATATCGTTTTCAATATGAATATTTTTATAACCAATTGATTGTAAAATCTTCTTATCCCATTCAGGTCTAATTTCCTTACTTAATGGTAGTAATTTGGCGATTCGTTCCATTTCTTGTGTATCGGTTTGTCGATAATGATCTTCAATGCCATATTCCATGGTATTTTGTCTATCCTGCATATATTGTGAATAAAGATTTTTATTAAAAAGAAATAGATACCAATTGGCATCAAAATTAAGTAATTTACCTTTAGTATTTAATACTCTAAACCATTCTTGATATGCTAAAGTTGGATTACTCAAATTCCACGTTACATTACGCAATATAATTAAATCAAAACTATTGTCTTCGAATGGTAAGCAATGAACATCTGATAAAACAAAATTAACCTTTACTTGGTATTGTATTGCATTGTTTTTTGCTTGATTTATCATTTCTTCAGTAGCATCTACTGCAGTTACTTCATGTCCGGCTAACGCTAACGTGATAGCTAAAAAACCGGGACCGTTTCCAAAGTCTAATATTCGTAATTTATTCTTGTTAGGAGCATGGTTTAAAATTAACTTTTGCCAGATTGTTCTTTTATCTGTTGCCTATTTGTCTTTATTAGTTTGGCTATATCCTTTAGCTCGATTTGTCCAATAGATAATAAGATCTTGCAAAAGATTATCATCATTATTATTCGCGACTAGTACTTAGTTTCCTGCTTTTTAATTGTGAGACGGGTAGTGTAATAATTATTACTCAATCAAATAATACCTTCTACTTAACTTTATAGACAAGTTTTTTAAAATTTGAAATTGGACATAATTTGATATTTGAACTAATTATTAGTTTTAATACTGCAAGCAACATTAATTTGCAGCTAATTGGCGGTAAATAGTTGGGATTTTATTTATTAAACTTGATAATGACTGGTAAAAAAGTTCCCTTAATTACCAGTAGGTTAAAATTATATATACATATTATGCAAAATATTTATTCATAAACATCCATTGGTTTATCAAAATTAATTAATAATGAGCAAATTAAATAACCCATGGCAGAGGCAGCAAAGAACATCATTGCAGCAAAATAATTTCCTGTGGCTTGTACGATGAAACCAATAACAATAGGTAAAATTGCGGCAAATAAATTACTGGTAAAATTCATGGTTCCACAAATTGTACCGGCTACTTTCTGAGCACCTAATAATGATGGAATTGACCAATAGATACTAGCCCAACGTAATGGGAACAGCGCAACGGTTAATAAAATTATTGCCATTGTAGGATTATCACTTTGTGCACAAAAGAAAATACCTACTCCAGCGGTAATTGCGGAAATGGCTAACATGGTATGTAATACTTTACTTGTTTTACCGCCCGCATTACGCCATTTATCCATGATATATCCTCCAGTTAATTGCCCTATAAAACAAACTAGGAATATAATTGCCATAGCTCCACCCATTGATTTAATATTAAATCCATATGTAGCTTGGAAATAAAGTGGTAACCAAGTCATTAAACCATAGAATACAAAACTGTAACAAACCCATCCGAAAATTAAAGCTAGTACATTTCGTTGTTTTAAATATGGTTTAATATCAGATAATTTATATTTTTTATCTGTTTTTTTAGAATCTAAATTATATTTTTCAATATGCTCTAGTTCTGCTTTATTAATTTTAGGATGTTCATTTGGGTATGTTCGGATATACCACCAAGCAAGTAAACCTGCTAAAATGGTTCCCACTCCTGCAATGACAAATGCCATGCGCCAACTGCCAAAAAATCCAATTAATCCAGCAATAATGACAGCACCGAAGGCAGTTCCTAGTGGTGCCCCGCCGTCTAATAACATTGAACCACGACCCCGTTCAGTTGGTGTTAACCAAGTTCCCATTAATTTAGCTCCCGCAGGCATAATTGGTGCTTCAGATACACCTAAACCTAAGCGAGATAAAGATAATGTGAAAATACCATGACATAATGCTGCAACAGCTTGGAAGCCACCCCAAGCGATTGTTGCTATTGCAATAATATTTCTTGTTTTAAATTTATCTGCTAATACGCCACTTGGAATTTGCATTAAGGCATAAGCCCAAAAAAATGCACTGTGAATTGCACCAACAATTCGTGTATCTTCAATACCAAATTCTTCTGTGATATAAGGCATTGCAATGGAAAGTGAAGTTCGATCAATATAGTTAATTGCTCCAAGTAGTAACATTATAATAAATATTCGCCATCTAACATTCGTCGCTTTTAGTTGCTCCTCAGGATTTTGATATAATTCATTTATTTTAGGCATAACAGACTCCCTACTTCTCCTAAGAGAAGTGTTTTCCTTTAACTGACAATATAAAATTATTTATTAATTACATAATTGCACCGGGCTGCCATGGGACGAATTCAAGTGAGCCGTATCCAAATTTTTCACTTTTAGTCTTTTCACCAGAAGCAACAGCTAAGATTGTTTCAAATATTCGCTTACCTGCTTGCTCTAATGTTTCTTGTCCATCAGCTACATCACCACAATTAATATCCATATCTTCCTCTTGGCGACGCCATAGAAAATTATTGGATGCGATTTTTATGCATGGGGTTGGTTTTGAACCATATGCAGATCCCCTTCCTGTTGTAAAACACATAATATTGGCTCCACCAGCAATTTGGCCTGTACATGCAAATGCGTCATATCCAGGGGTATCCATAAATACCAATCCTTTTGCGGTTACTGGTTCTGCATATTCATATACATCAATAAGATTAGTACTTCCTGCTTTACAAATCGCACCAAGTGATTTTTCAAGAATGGTCGTTAATCCTCCTTCTTTATTGCCTGCGGATGGATTATTATTTAATTCTGCGTGACATCTTTTGGCATAATCCTCCCACCATAAAATTCGATTAATTAGTTTTTCACCTACTTCTTTGGAAGTTGCTCGGCGAGTAAGTATATATTCAGCACCATAAATTTCAGGGGTTTCGGCGAGTATTGCTGTACCTCCTTGCTGTACGAGTAAATCAACAGCTACGCCAAGTGCAGGGTTAGCAGAAATGCCTGAGTAACTATCAGAACCACCACATTCAAGTGCTAAAACTAATTCTGATGCAGGTACTTCTTCTCTGGTGTATTGATTTGCTTCATTTAACATGCTTTCAATAATAGTTACGCCCTTATCGAAAGTTTTTTGTGATCCACCTGTTTCTTGAATAGTCATATGTTGTAGCATAGGACCTTCATTTAATCCTTTCACTTGAATAAGATCTTTGATTTGATTTGATTCACAACCAAGGCCAATTATTAGAATACCGGCAAAGTTAGGATGATTTGCATAACCGCTCATTGTGCGTTGCATCATCTTCATCAAATCACCTTTCATATCCATGGCACAACCAAAACTTTGAGGTAGGGCTACGATTCCATCTATATTGGGATAATCAGCTAATCCTTTAGCTTTAAAGTGATCTTCAAGGCGACGTGCAACTGTTGCACTACAGTTGACGGATGTTAGTATGCCAATATAGTTACGGGTTGCTATTTGGCCGTTTTTACGCTTATAGCCCATGAAAGTCCTTTTTTCACTAGCCATTGGTGTTTCTTGTTTATCTGCACAAAAGTCATATTCGTGCCCATAATCACCCATTTTTAGATTATGTAAATGGATATGTTCTCCAGCTTGAATATCACAAATTGCATAACCTATAATTTGATTATAACGTTTAATTGGTTGATCTTTTTCGATATTGTGAAGCGCTATTTTATGTCCTTCTTTTATATCGGAAAGTACAGAAACATCAGCTTCTTGAATGATGTATCCTTTGGATACAGGAAAACGAGCTATGGCAACATCATCATTGGGATGAAGTATGATTACTTTAGATACTTCGCTCATAATTTGCTCCTAAAACTAATTAGTAATAAATTTTTATAAAATTTTTGAATCGGATAATAATTTTTTTAGAACTTTCTTTTTATCGGAAGTTAATGGCATTACTGGAGCTAAAACTTCTGTTGAAATATCGACACCGGACAGTTTTATTGCTTGTTTGATTACGCCAAAGAATGGAGATTCAATTGCATAGACAGGCATTAATTTTGCTAATTGACGTTGTAATTTAAATGCTTTTTCATAATCTTTTTTAACAAAAGCTTTATAAATTCCTTTAGTAATTTTTGGGGCAAAATTAAATGTTGCTGGAATGCCACCATGACCACCAAGAATAAGCGTGTCTAACATATATTCATCAAATCCACTGAAGATAATAAAATCTGGACGGAAGGCGTGAACTCTGTTGATAACTTCTCGGGTATGGCTTATGTTATCAATGGTGTCTTTCAAACCAATAATATTTGGTTGATCCTTGGCTAATTGAGTAATAACATCAATACCAATATCTTGGCCGGTTAATGCCGGGAAATTGTAAAGTAGTACTGGTATATCAAGATTTTCAGCGACAGTTTTATAATGGTGATAAATGGCATCACTATTCAATAAAGCATAATATGGATTAACCACTAAAACGGCATCTGCGCCTATTTGTGCTGCATGCTGACCATATTGAATAGTTTCTTTGGTACTTGGACTGGATATTCCAATCATCACCGGAATGCGTTTATTGATATGTTTTACCGCAAATTCAGCAACTTCATATCGCAACTTAGGTGGCATATGGCAGAACTCACCACCACTACCTAGAATTAAAACACCATCAGCTTCGTTATCGATGAGATGATCTAATAATTTGCCCATTCCTTTTTTATCTAGTTCCCCTTTTTTATTAACGATAGTAGGGACTGGAGGGAATATACCTTTAAATTTTTCTAAATTCATTTTTTCTCCTTGTTCATGATGTAGAACATTGTTTCTCACATTGGAACAAATTATTGGTAAAAAAATCTAGAATTGCAATGTATTAATTCAAAAGAAAATTAATTTTGTGATCATCCTCTCATTGTCAAAAATAATTTTTTTTGTAATTAGTTTTTTCCGTATAATGAAATACAGTTCTTTTTATGGGAATTTTTAATGTTATTAATTAAGAGGTAAATATGATTTATTACATTCCACCGGTTAATCTTTTGGGTAAAGGATGCTTATCTGAATTAGGTGTACCGGTTAAAAAACTAAATTGCCGAAAAGCATTTGTTGTTAGTGATAAGTTTTTAGTGGGTAATGGTACTGTAGATAGAGTAGTAGATATATTGGCAAAAGAGGGGATTGAATCGGTTATTTTTTACGATGTAAAACCAAATCCAACCGTTACCAATGTTGAAAATGCACTAAAATTATGTCAAGAATCTAAATGTGATTTTATTGTCTCAATTGGTGGTGGGTCGCCACAAGATTGTGGTAAAGCCGTTGCTGTGTTGGCGACGAATGGTGGTAAAATTACTGATTATGAAGGGATGCATAAAAGTAAACATAAATGTTTACCGATTGTGGCAATAGCAACAACTGCTGGTACCTCTGCCGAAGTTACCATCAATTACGTGATTACTGATGAGAGTAGACATGTCAAAATGATTATGGTGGATCCAAATACATTGGCGTCAATAACAGTTAGTGATCCCGATTTAATGATTTCTAAACCAGCAAATTTAACCGCAGCAACCGGTATGGATGCGTTAACTCATGCAATAGAAGCGGTGGTTGCTAAAGGGGCGATGGATGTCACTGATTCGACCGCACTATATGCAATTGGTCAAACCTTTAAATATTTAGCGCGCGCGGTTAAAAATGGTAACGATATTGAAGCCAGAGAACAAATGAGTTATGCCTGCTTTTTAAACGGTATTGCTTTTAGTAATGCTGGTTTAGGTAATGTGCATGCGATGGCTCATCAACTTGGAGGTCTTTATGATTTACCTCATGGGGTATGTAATGCAATGTTATTGTCGGTAGTTGAAGAAGAAAATGCTAAACATGCACCAGAAAAATTTAGAGTTATTGCTGAAACAATCGGATTGGATACTAAAAATAAAACAGATCAAGAGTGTGTTGATTATGTGATAAAAAGGATCAAAGATTTGGCTCAAGAGGTAGGTATTCCTAAATCCTTAAAAGAAATTAGTGTTGATAATCCAGATTTTGAATTATTGGCTGAAAATTCGATGAAAGATGCTTGTGCCGGAGCAAATCCAGTATTTTTTGATAAACAAAAACTGATTGAGTTATTTAAAAAAATAGCGTAGCAGTTAATTTATCCAATGAGTCAAAATAATATTGAATCATAATGATTCAATATTATTAAAACTTATCAGTCAATTGTTGGCATGCATCACGTACTAATTGTGAATATTTATCGATTTTATCCACAGGTAGTTGAAAAAGAACACCCGAAATACTGATAGCTGCGATGGGTTCGTTATTTTTATTGAAGATTGGTGCTGCAATACAATGAACACCTTGAACATCTTCCTGATTATCATAGGCCCAACCTTGCGAGCGAATTTTCGCAAGCTCTTTTTTTAACTGTTTCTTGCTGGTTATTGTTGTGTCGGTATATTTGATTAATTTATCTTCGGGAATAAGTTGATCAATTTTTTCTTCTGGTAACCAAGCTATTAATGCTTTACCAATACCTGAACTATGTAAAGGCAATTTTTTACCAATCCAAGTACGAATACCAATAGCCTGATCATTTTCAATTTTAGCAATATAAACAGAATAAAGACCATCAAGAACACCTAAATGGCAGGTCAAATTGGTTTTATCTCGCAGTTTAATCATTAAAGGTTCGGCTATTTTAGTGATATCAAACTGTTCTAGAGATTTATCTCCCCATTCATGCAATTTTAACCCAAGATAATACTTATTTTGATCTTGTCGCAAAATACCATGCATGACTAAGGCATTTAATAGTGTTGATGTACTGCTTTTAGGTAAATTGAGATCTTGAAATATTTGACTAAAAGTAGCCCCTCTGTGGTTATCTAAATAATCACAAATACGGACAATTTTATCTAATGCTGGTACAAGTGTTTGAATATTGGGCATGAAATATCCTAATATAATAATGTAAGAAATATATTTATTTTATTGATACTAATTGTTTAGAAAAACATATTTTGAACGGTTTAGTGTATTAAGTGTCTTATCTTTAACATTATATTCAAGTTACTTGATAAGGAAAAGAAAATAACTTTTATTATTTTCCTGTTTAGTGTATTTAAATCGATAAATCCTTATCTTGCATCATGTTAGGCATAGTTATATTATGAGTAGCAATGCTATATTATTTAAGGAATGAGTTATGTTAAAATCAATAGATCCAACCTCTACATCTTCTTGGAAATCCCTTCAAGCCAGTTATCAAAAACATCATAATAAAACTATAGCCGAAATATTAAAAGACGAGCCCAAGCGCGTCGAAAAACTGAGTATTCCGTTTGAGGATGAGTTTTTGGTTGATCTTTCAAAAAACCGTTTAACGCAAGAAACATTAGAAATTCTTTATCAGCTTGTGGATGAGTGTGATTTAGGTGGCGCAATTAAAGCGATGTATAGTGGTGAAAAAATTAATCGCACAGAAGATCGAGCCGTGTTACACGTTGCACTTCGTAATGTATCTAATACTCCAATTTATGTTGATGGCAAAAATGTTATGGATGATGTCAATGCAGTGCTTGCTAAGATGGAGTCCTTTAGTAAAAAAGTGATTAGCGGAGAATGGAAAGGTTATACCGGTAAGGCTATCACCGATGTTGTTAATATCGGTATTGGTGGTTCAGATTTAGGCCCTCACATGATTACTGAAGCCCTTCGACCTTATAAAAACCATTTAACGATGCATTTTGTATCTAATGTTGATGGCACTCATATTGTAGAAGCGTTAAAAGATCTTAATCCAGAAACAACACTCTTTTTAGTTGCGTCGAAAACTTTTACAACTCAAGAAACGATGACTAATGCTCAAACTGCCCGTCAATGGTTACTTGATGCAGCTAAAGATGATAAAGCAGTAGCACTGCATTTTGTTGCATTATCAACTAATACTAAAGAAGTTGAAAAGTTTGGTATTGATACTGCTAATATGTTTGAATTTTGGGATTGGGTTGGTGGTCGCTATTCGTCTTGGTCGGCAATTGGTTTATCAATCGTTCTTTCTATTGGTTACGAAAACTTTAAACAGTTTTTAGCTGGTGGCCATGCAATGGATAAACACTTCCAAACAGCGCCGGTTGAGAAAAATATTCCAACATTACTTGCGTTAATTGGTCTTTGGTACAATAACTTCTGTGGAGCAGAAACTGAAGCAATTTTACCTTATGATCAATATATGCATCGTTTTGCTGCTTATTTTCAACAAGGTAATATGGAATCAAATGGTAAAAGCGTTGATCGTAATGGTAATAAAACGACTTATACTACTGGACCTATTATTTGGGGTGAACCTGGTACTAATGGCCAACATGCCTTCTATCAATTGATTCATCAAGGTACTAAACTGATTCCTTGTGATTTTATTGCACCAGCAATTAGCCATAATCCGGTTGGAGATCATCATCCTAAATTACTTTCAAATTTCTTTGCACAAACTGAAGCTTTAGCTTTTGGTAAAACTGAGCAACAGGTAGAACAAGAATTCCTTGCGGCTGGTAAAAGCCTTGATGAAGTTAAATCTATTATTCCTTTTAAAGTTTTTGCCGGTAATAAGCCAACCAACTCTATTTTAGTCAAAAAAATCACACCTTATGCATTAGGTGCATTAGTTGCTATGTATGAACACAAAATCTTCACACAAGGTGTTATTCTTAACATCTTTAGTTTTGATCAATGGGGTGTTGAACTAGGTAAACAGCTAGCTGGTCGTATTTTACCTGAATTAGCCGATGATAAACCTGTGAGTTCTCATGATGATTCAACTAACAACTTAATCAATCAATACAAGAAATGGCGTTAGAGCGAGTTTAACAATAGATAAAAAACCTTCAGTTTTAACTGAAGGTTTTTATAGATGATTATTTTTTAATACGCATAATTGGCGTTTTACCTGCTTCAACAGAACCAGTTAGTTTGGTTAGTTCAACTACTGTTTCCATATTTGAAATTACAACAGGAGTTAAAACTGATTTAGCTTTACTTTCAAGTAACGGTAGATCAATTTCAATGATAGTATCACCAATTTTAACTTGTTGTCCTTCTTCAGCAACACGAGTAAAACCTTCACCTTTTAGTTCAACGGTATCTATACCAAAATGAACAAAAAGTTCAATACCTTCATCTGACTCAATCGCAAAAGCATGATTAGTTTCAAAAATTTTGCCAATTTTACCATTTAATGGTGCGACAATTTTGTTGCCAGATGGTTTAATTGCAACGCCATCACCAACGATTTTTTCAGCAAAAACAACATCAGGCACATCTTCGATTTTAACGATCTCTCCACTAAGAGGTGCAATAATTTCAATGCTATTTTTGTTATCGTCAGAGACAAACTGTTTTATTTTATCAAATAGACCCATTATGGCCTCCTAACAAATTTGCTTTTCAGCAGTATATTTTTCAATTAAATCAGTTATTTCTTTAGCGGTTGCTTTTTCTAGTGCAGTTTCAGCAAATTTTTTCGCTTCTTCGTAATTGGTATTACGAATTAATTTTTTGATTTTAGGAATTGATACAGCACTCATACTAAACTCATCAAGTCCCATACCTAATAATAGGATAGTTGCTCTTTCATCACCAGCAAGTTCACCACACATTCCTGTCCATTTGCCTTCTTTATGAGAAGCATCAATGACATTTTTAATTAATGTTAACACTGATGGTGAAAACGGATTATAAAGATGTGAGATAAGCTCATTACCACGGTCAACAGCAAGTGTATATTGGGTTAAATCGTTAGTACCAATACTGAAGAAGTCAACTTCTTTAGCTAAGTGACGAGCAATAACTGCTGCTGCAGGGGTTTCGATCATAACACCAATTTCAATTTCTTTATCAAACGCTTTACCTTCAGCGGTTAATTGTTCTTTAAGAATGTTGATTTCAGATTTTAAGATACGAATTTCTTCAACTGAAATAATCATTGGGAACATGATACGTAATTTACCAAAGGCTGAAGCACGTAGAATTGCGCGTAATTGTGCATGTAATATCTCTTTACGATCTAAACAGATACGAATTGCACGCCAACCTAAGAATGGATTTTCTTCTTTTGGTAAATGCATATAAGGTACATCTTTGTCACCACCAATATCCATGGTACGAACGATAATTGATAAACCATTCGTTGATTCGGCTACTTCTTTATATGCTTTGAATTGTTCTTCTTCATTAGGATACGCATCACGATCCATAAATAAGAATTCAGTGCGATAAAGACCAACACCTTCATAACCATTACGATCGGCACCAGCAATATCACGAACTGTACCGATATTGGCACAAATTTCCACTTGATGACCATCAAGAGTTACCGCTGGTAAATCTTTTAATTTTGCTAATTCTTCTTTGTCAGCAATATATTTTGCTTGGACTTGTTTTAATTTTTCTTCAGTAGTGTGATCAGGATTAATATAGATAGCGTTGTTGATAGCATCTAAAATAACAAAATCACCTTGTTTGATTGCTTGGGTTGCATTAGAGGTACCAACGATAGCTGGAATTTCTAATGAACGAGCCATGATTGAGGTATGTGACGTACGGCCACCTGCATCAGTGATAAAGCCTAATACCATATCTAAATTTAATTGTGCAGTTTCTGATGGTGTTAAATCAGTTGCAACTAGGATACATGGTTGGCTAATAGCACTTAAATCAACAATTTCAATACCGAGAATGTTTTTCAATAGACGTTTGCCAATATCACGGATATCTGCAGCACGTTCTTTTAAATATTCGTCATCTAAGTTTTCTAACTCTTTTGCTTGCGTTTCAAATACAGATTGAACGGCAGCATCAGCACTTGAGTGTTTACTTTGGATACGAGAGATAACTTCTTGTTCAAGATCTTCATCTTCAAGAAGCATTATGTGACCTTCAAAAATAGCAGCTTTATCTTCACCTAATGTAGTTTTTGCTCTCTCCATGATAGCATTTAATTGTTCGCTTGATTTTTGACGAGCTTCTTTAAAGCGTTCGATTTCAGCATCAATTTTGTTATCAAGAATTTGCCTATTATTAATTACAATAGGTTCTTCTTTTAATAATAGCGCTTTTGCAAAAGCGATACCTGGGGAAACAAGTATACCTGATACCATAATATTTAATCCTTATTCAATATTAAAACCGTTCAATAATAATTGGGAGTATTATTCCAATTCAGGAATTAATTTTACTAGATGAGTTACTGCTTCTTTTTCATCTTCACCTTCGGCTGAAATAGTAATAGTTGTGCCTTGAGTTAAGCCTAATGTTTGTAATTTGAATAAGCTTTTAGCGCTAGCACTTTTTCCGTTTGATGTGACAGTAATTTCAGCATTAAAGTTTTTTGCTTCTTTTACAAATTGCGCAGCAGGGCGAGTATGAAGGCCATTCGATGCAGTAATGGTTACATCTTGTTTGTACATAATTATTTTACTCCCAAAAATATGTTTTTTCAGACGACAATATAAATAAAAACAGCGTGAAAGGCTAGTAAGATTTCACTGTTCTTTAACAATTCGCCCAATCTTGATGGTGATAAATCAACCAAGTTAGCCGATATTATTGTTAATATCGGTAAATTCGAGTGATTTTATCACGACATTTTTTAAATTCCACCTGCCCGTGAATTCCTCGTTTGATATTTTCAAACACAACTTCTTCACTACCATCAAGTTGTGAAGCTCGGATCTCTTCGTGGCAAAAAGATTCAAATTTTTCAAGCTCTTGTTCGCTGTTGCCTAAATGATAATTTTTAGGTAAATCTTGGCTAGTTATAGAGGTATTTGTTTGATTCTGTACATTAAGAACAATCACGCCTTTATTGGGCACCCATGAACTACATGCAGTTAATGACATAACAAAGAATAAAAATAGCGAGGGCAATGCTACGATCAATCTAAAAATGTTCAAAATATTTCCTTTATAAAGCACAATAACCTGTTTATTATTTATAGCTAGGCATAAATTATATACTATTAATCCGTGAAAGTGCAGGGGTGTGTTTTCACGGTATTTAAGACTAAGGTGGATCTAATGACTAATAGCAATAATTACAATGAACTTAATCGCCAACTTATCCAAAATAAAATCGGCATGACAGCGGCTGAACTACATGGTTTTTTATCAGGTATTTTAGCAGGAGGCAATCATGATGAAAGTTGGAAAATTTTAACTAAGGATATGTTAAATGATGGGCAAAGCATTGCTGAACCTTTAAACAAAGAAATTGAAAAATTATATCATTTAACAAAACAACAACTTATTGATGAAGATTTTGAGTTTCAATTGTTACTCGGCGAGCAAGATTTATTTACCCAAATTGATGATTTAGTCGGATGGGTCAATCATTTTTTATTAGGAATTGGTTTGGTACAACCTAAAATTAATCGGGTTAAAGGTGATGTTGGTGAAGCAATATATGACCTGAGACAAATCGTTAAGTTGGGTTATGATGAAAATGAAGATCAGCAAGAGTTAGGCTTTGCGTTTGAAGAAATTAAAGAATACGTTCGGATCACGGCGATGCTCTGTTTTGATGAGTTTAATGAATCTGATATAACCCCAACTATTCATTAATATCAGTATTATTGATTTTTAAGGTACAAGTTATGGTAGATATGTATAGCAAAACAGAACTTTTAGCGCGACGAAATAAATTATTGGCACAAATGGAGCAAAATAGTATCGCTTTGTTTTTCGCTTCACCAGAGGTTACACGAAGCAATGATACTCACTATCCTTATCGGCAAGATAGTGATTTTTGGTATTTTACTTTTTTTGCTGAGCCAGAAGCACTATTAGCGGTAATAAAGGAATCTGATAATCAGGCTCGATACATATTATTTAACCGTAAAAAGGATCCTTTAGCGGAAACATGGACCGGATATCGGTTAGGTCAACAAGCTGCACTTGAAAAAGTTTTAGTAGATGAAGCCTATCTTTTTGATGATATTGATGAGGTTTTGCCTAATTTAATCAATGGTAAAAAAGCTATTTATTATGCTGACCAGCTATATCATTATGCTGACGAGATAATTAAAAAAACGCTTAATACGCTACGGCAAGGCGGTCGATTCAAACTTTCAGCGCCAAGCATTGTTATTGATTGGCGACCAATCGTTCACGAAATGCGGATGTTTAAGTCTGAATATGAAATCGCCATTTTACGCCAGGCTTGTGAAATAAGTGCTAAGGCACATATTCGAGCAATGCAAAAATGTCAGTCTAGTTGGTATGAATATCAGTTAGAAGCGGAAATTTTACATGAGTTTGCTTGGCATGGTGCTCGTTGGCCGTCCTATAACACTATTGTTGGTGGGGGAAATAATGGTTGTATATTGCATTATGAAAATAATAGTGACCAATTGAAAGATGGCGATTTAGTCTTAATTGATGCTGGTTGTGAATATCAATATTATGCCGGTGATATCACCCGTACATTTCCTATAAATGGTAAATTTAATCAGTCACAACGTGAAATATATGACATTGTGTTAACGGCACAATACGCGGCAATCAAATTATTACAACCAGGTACTTCAATATCAATAGTAAACCAACAAATTATTCGAATTATGGTTGAAGGTTTAGTTAAACTTGGCATTATGCAGGGCGATATCGAGACGTTAATTGCAAATAAAGCTTACATGGCATTTTATATGCATGGTTTAGGACATTGGCTAGGTATTGATGTGCATGATGTCGGTAGCGATCGTGATCGTATCCTTGCTCCAGGCATGGTGTTAACGGTTGAACCAGGGCTCTATATTAATCAAGAAGCCGATGTTCCTGAGCGTTATAAAGGAATCGGCATCCGTATAGAGGATAATATTTTAATTACTGATTCAGGCAATGAAGTTTTAACCGCAATGGTGCCTAAAGATCCTCAACAAATTGAGAAGTTAATGCAAATCAATAAATAAACTTATGATCAAGTAAGGTGCTAATCAATAAATTAAGATTAGCACCATTAAGTTTTATTTTAAATAAATACTATTGAATGATAGTTATTGATTGATAAATGTCAGTTTAGCCGTTACCTAAACTAATTGAGCTATCACGATTAAAGATAATCTTCATTTTGATATCTTTACCAGCAATTGGTTTGTATTTCCATGTTTTCATTGCTGTGATCACTGAGCGATTAAAAATATTATTGGGTTGAGCTTCAATAATTCTAATATTTTCAACTCGCCCTTCACTATTTACATCAAACATGACAATAACATGACCTTCTAAGCGCATGTCTAGTGCTCTTCTTGGATATTCTGGGCGATTTCGGCTAATCGGTGTTGGAGTGCCTGAATATTGCTGACTATCAGAAATTTTAGGTGCTACTGATGTTTTTGCCGTATTATCACTAATTGCTTCTTGTCTAACTTGTTGATGAGAAGCTTTTTGTGTAGGTGGCTTTTTCTTTTTTGGTTTCGGTTTTGGTTCTGGTTTTACTATTGTTGGTTTATCCGGTTCAACAGTAGGTTTTTCGGGTTCTTTTTCCGGTGTAGTCTCAGGTGTTTCTTCTTTAACAACTTCAGGTTCTACAACAGGTTCAACGGGTTGCTCTTCAATAGGTTTATTATCTATGATTTCACTGTTTTCAGCACCTTGAATATCAGGCGTATTTTCAACTAATGATTGTTCTGGGGCTGCTAACTGAGTAAGGTCAACCATTACGGCTTTAATTGAATCATCACCTTCATCAATCATAATATTATTTGCGAACAATGCCGAGCTAAATAATAATCCTAATAAAAGTAGATGAGATATCACAGCAACAGATGCAAATACGTATATATAATCATCCTTTTGCTTATTTGCAGCAGATGATTGCGGCTCTTTTTCTGTGTTGATATCTATATCAAAATTGATCTTCATAACAGTAATAATTTTTCCCTTAGGGTGTGTATTCTAAATGAAAATGCTTATCATTTGTAGTGTTTTTTTAAATATGATTTATCAATAACTTGTTGCATAAAAATATTTATCAGATAATAGTAAGTAAATATCTCTCATTTGTAGCGGTTAGACTGATGAATAATCCATCGATAAAACAGATACTCGATCTAGTTCAAGACGATTTAGTGAAGGTTAATCAGGCAATACAAGCAGAGCTTAGCTCTGATGTTGTATTAATCAATCAATTAGGCAATTACATTATTAGTAGTGGCGGTAAACGTATTCGTCCAATCATTGCCTTGCTCATTGCTAAAGCACTGAATTATCAGGGTGATAAACATATTATAACGGCTGCTTTTATCGAATTTATTCATACTGCAACCTTATTGCATGATGATGTTGTTGATGAGTCAGATTTACGGCGAGGAAAATCAACAGCTAATGCATTATTTGGTAATGCTGCTAGTGTTCTGGTGGGCGATTATATTTATACTCGTTCTTTTCAAATGATGGTTCGTACTGAATCATTTAAAGTATTACAAATTATGTCTGAAGCCACGAATATTATTGCAGAAGGTGAAGTTCAACAACTACTTAATTGTAATGATCCTGATATTACTAAAGAACAATATCTACAAGTCATATATCGTAAAACAGCAAGACTATTTGAAGCGACTTCTCATTCCGCGGCTGTCCTTGCTGAAGCAACCCCAGAACAAGAATTTGCCTTGCAAGAATATGGAAAATATTTAGGTACTGCTTTTCAAATTATTGATGACTTATTAGATTATAGTGCCGATAGTAATCAAAAATTGGGTAAAAATTTGGGTGATGATCTTAATGAGGGTAAACCGACATTACCACTATTACATGCTATGCATCACGCTAACGCGCAGGATGCGGCTTTAATTCGGCAAGCGATTGAACAAGGAAATGGCCGTCATTTGTTAGAGCATGTTTTAGCTGTGATGAAATCATGCGGATCGCTTGAATTTACTTTAAAAACAGCCCAGCAAGAGGCGAACAAAGCGTTTAATGTGATTTCAATTTTACCAGATTCTCCTTATAAAAAAGCATTACAAGATCTGGCATTGTTATCAGTAAAAAGGGAAAACTAACAGTGAAGTTTATTTGATAATTATAAATACATTATTTATACAATTTGTTTAATTAACACTTTTTTACTATAGATGGTAAAAATTTTAAATTGAATTTTATTTGTTATGCAAACAGTTTGTTCCCTTTTTATAACAATCCCATTGTTCAAATAAGGTTATTATTATGTTCAAAAGATCTTGGCCAGTTTTATTAATTTTTGTATCAATGATTTCTGTACAATCAAGTGCGTCATTTGCTAAATATTTGTTCCCAATACTTGGACCAGAAGCAATGACTGCGTGGCGTTTATTTTTTTCCTCTATTTTATTGGTCATAATCTTTAAACCATGGCGTAAAAAGATTTCAAAATCAGCAATTAAATATATTATTTTGTATGGTATTGCCATGGGTTGCATGAATTTATCTTTTTATAATGCTATCTCTCGTATTCCTTTAGGTATTGCTGTCGCAATTGAATTGACAGGGCCAATTATGGTGGCTATGTTTTCCGGTCGACGATTAACCGATTTTATTTGGTTAGGTATTGCCATAATTGGATTAGTTATGTTGTTGCCTATTCATCAAGCAGGCAGTGACTTAGATCCGATTGGTCTTTTACTTGCTTTATGTGCGGGAAGCTGTTGGGCTGGTTATATTCTTTTTGGTCGTAAAGCTGGCGAAATATATGGTGCGCCAAGTGTTGCACTCGGATCGATTGTTGCTTCAGTATTACTCTTTCCAATTGGGGTATGGCAAAGTGGTAGTACAATGTTTTCCTTAGATATTTTGCCATTGGCTTTCATGGTTTCACTATTAGCGTCAGCGATTCCTTATGGCCTTGATATGGTTGCATTACCACGCTTACCAGCCCAAACTTTTAGTACCTTAATGAGTTTGTCACCGGTATTTGCGGCGTTTTCCGGATTAATTGTGTTGCACGAACAGTTAACACATTATCAATGGTTGGCTATTATGTTTATTATCGTTTCATCGATTGGAACGGTATTAACTATGCATCGGCCAAGTAAAATTAAAGCAGTAAATCGAGATAATTAAGTTTATTGAAATACTATCGCGCCAAGCTGCGCGATAGTAATGAATTGAAAGAAAGAGAAAAGTAAAACGTTATCTCGGTGGGAAACCCATGCCTCCGCCCATTAAACCTTTCATTTGACGCATCATCTTCATCATGCCGCCACCTTTCATTTTTTTCATCATTTTTTGCATATCTTCAAACTGTTTAAGTAGTTTGTTGACATCTTGTACTTGTGTTCCTGATCCATTTGCAATACGGCGTTTGCGTGATCCTTTGATGATTTCTGGATTCGCTCGCTCTTTTAATGTCATAGAACCAATTATTGCTTCCATTTTGATGGTGATTTTGTCATCCATTTGCGCTTTAATATGATCCGGTAGCTGACCTACCCCCGGTAATTTAGCCAGCATGGCTCCCATTCCGCCCATATTACGCATCTGTTTAAGCTGATCTTGGAAATCATTGAAGTCAAATTTATCGCCTTTTTTTAACTTTTTAGCGATTTTTTCCGCTTTTTCACGATCAACATTACTCTGTAATTCTTCAATTAAAGAGAGAACATCTCCCATGCCTAAAATGCGCGAAGCAATGCGGTCAGGGTAAAAAGGCTCTAATGCATCCGTTTTTTCCCCCATCCCTAAAAACTTAATTGGTTTGCCAGTGATATGGCGGATGGATAATGCCGCACCACCACGAGCATCACCATCAACTTTAGTTAAAATGACACCGGTTAGTGGTAAGGCATCGTTAAATGCTTTAGCTGTATTGGCAGCATCTTGCCCGGTCATTGCATCGACAACAAATAGCGTTTCAATTGGATTGATTGCATCATGTAGTGCTTTGATTTCATCCATCATGTCGCTATCAACATGTAATCGACCAGCCGTATCGACAATCAGTACATCAAAAAATTGTAATTTCGCATGTGAAATTGCTTTATTAACAATATCAACCGGTTTTTGTTTTATATCTGATGGGAAGAACTCGACATCAATTGCTTTAGCAAGTGTTTCTAATTGTTTTATCGCTGCGGGTCGATAGACATCGGCAGAAACAACTAATACTTTCTTTTTTTGTTTTTCTTTTAAGAATTTTGCTAGTTTTGCAACGCTAGTTGTTTTACCTGCACCTTGTAAACCAGCCATTAGCATTACCGCTGGAGGCTGAGTAGCTAAGTTAAGTGAACTATTAACTTCACCCATTGCTGCAGTAAGTTCAGCTTGAACGATTTTAATAAATTCTTGGCCTGGGGTTAGCGTTTTATTCACGTCTAAACCGACGGCTTTTTGTTTAACTTGATTAATAAATTCTCGTACTACAGGTAGGGCAACATCAGCTTCAAGTAATGCCATTCGGACATCACGTAGTGCATCTTTGATATTATCTTCAGACAGACGCCCACGACCACTAATATTGCGGAATGTCTGCGATAAACGATCAGTTAAATTCTCAAACATACTAACTCTCAACAAATGAAAAAATTATCACCTATCATATCAGAAAATTTGCAGAAGTCCCATGCTCATAAATTTGTTATAACTTGACACAAAATTGTGTTCCTGTTGAAATGAGAGTCATAATAAATAAAAGGAGAAATTTATCTATGGCGAAAGTAGTTAATACCGATAAAGCCCCTGCAGCTATTGGTCCTTATGTGCAAGGTATTGATTTGGGCAATATGTTATTTGCATCAGGTCAAATCCCAATTAATCCAGCAACTGGTGAGATACCAACTTGTGTGAAAGAACAAGCTAAGCAAAGTTTAGCTAATGTTAAAGCAATTGTTACTGAGGCGGGTTATCAAGTTAAAAATATCGTTAAAACAACTATTTTTTTAGCTGATATGAATGATTTTGCTGATGTTAATAGTGTCTATGAAGCATTTTTTACCGAAAATCAAGCAAGCTTTCCAGCGCGTTCTTGTGTGCAAGTAGCTCGAATTCCGAAAGATGCTAAAGTTGAAATAGAAGTTATTGCTGTTAAATAAGTTTGCCAAAGTGATTAGCACCAATAGGTGCTAATGAAGCAAAAAAGTTGAGGAAAGGTTTTTTTGTGGCTTTTTTTGCTAAATATCCCTATTTTTTGTCACCAATTATGACGTTTTTCTATCTGAATCAGACTGTTAAACAGTCGATTTTATTTGCCTAAAATTATTTATATTTAAACTGTTATTTTGTGATTGATTGCCAATTAAGTTGGTGCAATAATCTACAATTATACATTGCTATTTATTGGTTAATTAGGTAGGAAAAATGTTTGAAAAAGTAGAGTCGTATGCTGGTGATCCAATTTTGTCATTAGTCGCAGAATTTAATAATGACAATCGTCAAGATAAGACTAATTTGAGTATTGGTTATTATTATGATGAAAACAGTCATGTTCCACAATTATCATGTATTAAAACGGCTCGTGATTATATTTATCAACATCAACAAGGTGCACAACTTTATTTACCAATGAGTGGTTTACCTAGTTATTGCCAAGCAATTCAATCACTGCTTTTTGGTGAAGATAATCCTGCTATTCTAACTAAAAGAATTGCGACTATTCAAACGCTAGGTGGATCAGGAGCCCTTAAAGTTGGTGCTGATTTTCTTTATCACTATTTTCCTAATTCTCAAGTATGGGTTAGTGATCCAACTTGGGAAAATCATATTGCTATTTTTAGTGGTGCAGGCTTTAAAGTAAATAAATATCCTTATTTTGACCCAGCAACTTGTGGTGTAAAATTTGACGCTATGCTAGATACATTAAATAGCTTGCCGGCTAAAAGTATCGTGCTATTACATCCTTGTTGTCATAATCCTACTGGCGTCGATTTAACACAGCAGCAGTGGGATAAAGTGATTGAAGTTTTACAAAATCGTGATCTTATCCCATTTATGGATATTGCTTATCAAGGTTTTGGTGAAAGTATCGAAAGCGATAGTTATGCAATCAAAAAAGTCGCTGAGAAAGGATTATGTGGTTTGATTAGTAATTCTTTTTCCAAAACGTTTTCACTGTATGGAGAACGGGTAGGTGGATTATCCGTATTATGTGATGATAACCAAGCGGCCAACCGAGTGTTTGGCCAATTACAAGCAACCGTTCGTCGAAATTATTCCAGTCCAGCTGCGTATGGTGCGCAACTGGTCTCATATGTATTAAATAATACGGAACTTAAAACTTTATGGTTTCAAGAAGTTCAAACCATGCGCAACCGTATTGTAATCATGCGTTCAACGCTAGTCGATTTATTAAAAACAGCCGTACCGACACAAAATTTTGATTATTTAGTTAAACAAAGAGGTATGTTTAGTTATACAGGTTTTTCTAAAGAGCAAGTCACACAGCTAAAAGATGATTTCGCCGTTTATTTGGTGGGCAGCGGAAGAATGTGTGTGGCGGGATTAAATCACCATAATATACATCGTGTAGCAGAAGCATTTGCCACAATAAAATCATAATGTGACTAACTAGAGGAGAATCACATGTTACGTAAAGTATTTATTTTAATGGTAAGTATTGCGATGACAACAATGGTAGTTGGTTGTAACACGTTTAAAGGTGTCGGTAAAGATGTTCAATCTGGCGGTAAAGTAATTACGAATACTGCTGAAAATGTTAGTGAAAAGATGTAAATAGTAGCTGGAGTTACTTATAAATATTTTATAAGTAAACAATAAATGATGTATCGTATTTTTAATATTTTCTTTATATTTTTACTTGTAGGGTGTGGTTCGTTGAATTTTCGAACTGCACCTTTAACAATGGAAAATTGCCAGTATCAAAATCGTTCTGGTATTGAATTTAAGCTAAACCAGCTTGAACCCAATCTTACAGAATATCCCCATATTTATCTCTCACAAAGTCGAGCGAGTAATCATTTACCAATAAGTTATGTTGATTTAAAAGGCAAATTAACCGGTCAAACTTTTGAGCGCGATTATCCAAAAGAGACATTTTGGCGGAGTCCTAATATATTTGAACGAGCATCAATGTATGATGATGGTTATGACGATTTGTATATCAGTGTTAAACAGAAAGAAGCTCGTGATCGTAAGGCAAAATTTGTGGTCAAAGAAGCGGTATTAGAAAACTGTCAGATTATCTATATTTCCATTGATTCTTTAGCTAAAGACAGGGATAATCCTTCATTAATTCAATCTGAGGATTTATCTATTTTAAATTAAGGATATTTGTATGTCTGATAACTTAACTCTCAAAGGATTAGGTGGTTGGCTCATTGTTGTTGCGATAAGATTATTTTTGAGTTGTATCACTAGTTTATTTTTGATTCTTTATAGTAGCATTACCTTTATAAAATTGGCTAATCTTACTAATTCTATTTTTTATATTGAAAATCTTAATTGGATTTATCCATTAGAAATCGGTATGAATTTGATTATTATCTTTTTTAATATCTACTTACTTTATCTCTTTTTCACTAAAAATTATAAATTTCCATCTTTGATGATTTGTTTTGAACTGTTAGTTATTGTATTTATGCTTTTAGATCAGTTTATTACTCATCAATTTACCTCATTTAAAATTGAAAGCCGTGATTTGTTTCATATAGCCAAAAACATTATTTTGAGCATTATTTGCATTTCCTATATGCTTAATTCAAAGCGAGTTTATAACACGTTTGTTAATGGACATCGTAGAGAGGAAAATTATAACAATGTTATTAGTTAATTTATTTTTTTAAGGAATTAAAATGTCATTAAATTTAGAACCATCTTTAAACGGAAAAGTAAAAAAAGCGGTTATCCCTGTTGCTGGCCTTGGTACAAGGATGTTACCTGCAACCAAAGCGATTCCTAAAGAGATGTTACCCGTGGTTGATAAACCACTTATTCAATATGTAGTCAAAGAGTGTATTGCAGCAGGAATAACTGAAATTATTTTTGTTACCCATTCGTCTAAAAATTCGATTGAAAATCATTTTGATACCAGCTTCGAACTTGAAGCCATGTTAGAAGCGCGAGTTAAACGTCAACTCTTGCAAGAAGTGCAAGGAATACTACCAAAACATGTCACTATCACAAGTGTTCGCCAAGGTTTAGCTAAAGGGCTTGGTCATGCAGTGCTTTGTGCTTATCCTTTAGTTGGTGATGAACCTTTTGCTGTTGTGTTACCTGATGTGATTATAGATGAGTATGATAGTGATCTTACTCAAGATAATTTAGCGGCGATGATTCATAATTATCATGATACTAAGCATAGCCAAATTATGGTTGAACCGGTACCTAAAGAACTTGTTTCATCTTATGGTATTGTTGACTGCCGCGGCGAAGAGTTATCTGCAGGTAATGTAACACAAATGTATAGTGTTGTTGAAAAACCGTCAATTGAAGATGCGCCATCTAATCAATCAGTCGTTGGACGTTATGTACTGTCTGAAAAAATTTGGCCTTTATTAGCCAAAACACCATTAGGTGCTGGTGGTGAAATTCAATTAACTGACGCAATTGCGATGTTACTTGCAGAAGATCCTGTTGATGCATATTGCATTAAAGGACGAAGCCATGATTGTGGTAATAAATTAGGTTATGTCCAAACTTTTGTTCAATATGCAATGCGTCACAAAAGCTTAGGTGATGATGTTAAAGCATGGTTAAAAACGATTTAATTTTATCTTTATTTCTGATGTAAAAAAGACGCCAATTGGCGTCTTTTGGCTATTTAGAATAAATTCATCGCATTTTTATTCGTTAACTTTCTGACTGTTCATTATCTAAAGTTACATTTGGATCGTTATAGATATCCATATCCATTAATCCAACTTCGTGATCCGTTGCTATTGCTGCGGTCATTGCTCCAGATACATTAGCTAAAGTTCTCGCCATATCAATAATTGGATCGACGGCTAATACCATACCGATTAATGGGAAGTACTCAGCCATCCCCATACCAGAAAGCACCACAGTAGCGGCAACAGTTGCCGTACCTGGAATACCAGCGATACCAATCGAACCAATAACCACCACAATCACTAGCATAATATAAAATTGGATATCAGTATTAATGCCTACCATATGGGCTACCATTACGGCAAGCAGCGCAGGGAAAAATCCAGCACAACCGTTCATTCCCATTGTACTGCCTAATGATCCTACCAGATTAGCAGTACCGCTATTTACCCCCATTCTGACGGTCAATGTTGATATTGTCATAGGTAATGTACCAACTGATGAACGGCTGGTAAAAGCTAGTAACCATGTACCAAGCGCTTTTTTAATAAATATGATTGGTGAAACTCCATGCACCATCACAATCACGATATGTACTGCAAGCATTAATATGGTTGCAAGGTAAATCGCTAATACAAAGCTTGAAACTTCAATAATTGCAGGTATGCCATTTGAAATAATGGTACGAGCAAGTAGGGCAATTACCGCATAAGGCATATATTTGATGACCGTCATGGCAATTGACATGATAATTTTATAAAGTGCTTCAATAAAGGTTTTAAACAGGGCAATAGGTTGCGGATTCTTTTTTTCCATGCGATTAGCTGCGAGCCCCATTAATGCCGAAAAGATGACTAAACCAACAATATTCTCTTTTACCATGGAAGCAATGATGTTACTAGGGATAAGATTGACAAATGTATCAATAATATTAGTGTATTGTTTGGCAACCGCAGTTTTGGCTGAGGTTGAACTTAGTTCACCTAATGATAATACATTAGCTAAGATAATCCCGATAATACAGGCAATTGCTGTAGTGAACAGTAGCCAAAAAATACCTCTAAATGCGATTTGTGGTAAATTCTCTTTACCAGAAAAATCAATAATCACTTTTACGATTGAGACAAAAATTAACGGGATCACCAGCATGCGTATAAAAGCGATAAAGGCACGACCAAATAAACCATACCATGTTGCTGTTTCTTGCATCCAAACTGTTGAGTCAGTGGGAAAACCGGCTGCGGCTTGGATACCTAAACCAAGAACGGCACCAAGTATCAATCCGACTAACATTCGAATGGAAAAATTAACTTTTTTGGTTTGTAGTGGCCGCATGATAGCGAAAAAGCAAAGCAGTAATAAGCCAATGCCGATTAAGGTTTGATAATGAGTGATAGATAAGAACTTTTCGAAAAAAGTGCCCTGAAATATGGCATCTGACATGTTTACCCCCAGCGTTTGGATAAAATTAAATTAATTTTGAATAATCTGTTTTGGGGTTGGATTAACCATTTAAATTAACCCAACTGCCCATTCTGAATGTTAATAACTAAGCAAATATTTATTATGCTTAAACTCTATTTAGCGATACCTCCGGCGATATTTAAAATATCCCACGGTCTTGAGAAAGGTGGCGCATATAAAAAGTCCATCATCGCTAATTCATCAATTTTCATATTTGCCCAAATAGCCGTAGCTAAACTATTGGTTCTTAATGCAGCGCCACTGCCGCCAGCCAGTTGTCCACCTAATAAAACACGAGTTTTAGCGTGATAAATCAGTTTAGCAATAACGCTAGTTTGCCCTGCAACATAGTTACTATGATTTTTATCTTTAACTATCACTGTTTTGTAAGGGATACCTGCTTTGATAGCTTGCTGTTCGGTGAGTCCTGTTCGGCCAGCTTCAATATCAAAGACTTTCAATGCTGATGTACCAAGAGTACCAGGAAATTGGTTATTTCCACCAGCTAAATTGTCACCAACAGTTTTACCTAATTTGTTGGCGCCAGTAGCTAATGGTATATAAGTCATTGATTGACTTACTCGATGATATAGTGCGACACAGTCGCCCGCGGCATAAATATCAGCAATATTAGTTTTGCCATAACTATCAATGACAATAGCGCCATTGCTAAGTGTTTCAAGCTCTAAATCTTTATATACTTTGCTATTAGGTTTTACCCCTGTAGCTATAATGACAATATCTGCCGCATATTTAGCTTTATCGGTAATAACATGGGTAACTTTTTGTACACCTTCAAAACTTTGTACTCGTTCTTGTAGGTGTAAATCACAATGTTGTTTTAGGTTTTCTTCAATTATCTCGGTAAGTTCCGGATCGAAGGCGTCGACCAATACTCTTTCATCTAATTGAATTAGCTTTACATTTTTGTTTAATGCGACTAAAGATTCGGTTATTTCCAGCCCGATATAGCCGCCACCTATGACCACAATATTGCTGTTTTGCCGATTCGTTAAGGCATTTTTTATTGCCAGACCATCATATATATCACGCAAAGTGAAAATATTTTCCAGTTGGTGATTTTCTAAAGGTGGAATTATTGGTGCTGCTCCAACCGCAATAAGTAATTTGTCATAATCATCATCAAAACAGTTATTGGTGTTAAGATCTTTGACTGTAATTTTTTTTAATTTTGCATCAATAGCGATAACTTCATGTAACGTTTTGATTTCAATCCCATCTTTTGCAAATTGATTTGGTGTTCTGGATATCATTTCATTTTCATCTTGAAAATGATTGCCAATAAAGTAAGGTAATCCACAAGCACCAAATGAAACAATATCTGATTTTTCATAGATGCGAATGGTCGCATTGGGATCCTTTCTTCTGGCTTTAGCCGCGGCACTTGCACCAGCAGCTTGAGCGCCAATGATGATTATTTTCATCGAGTATTCTCCTTTGAGCGCAAATAATTTTTAATTATCATCCTAACACAGGTTAATCACACTAGTTAGATTAGTTGGTTATTTAGCTTTAATATTAATCAATTTAAAGTTGTGCCGATAAGATTTGATTTTGGTTAAAAATAAATCTTAATCAGTTAAAATTTTTTGAGGAAAGGGGTTTTTTCAACTATATTTTTGACTAATTTAACCTGTAATGGTGTATCGTTTAGGGCTGGGATATAATAAAACTGTTTACCGCCAGCATTTAAGAATATTTCTCGATTTTGTTCGTCAATTTCATAAATAGTTTCAATACAATCTGCCGAAAAACCTGGACAGATAACCTGCACATGTTCAGTACCGGTTTTAGCCAAGTTTGCTAATATATCGCTGGTGTTTGGTTCAACCCATTTCCCTTTACCAAACTTTGATTGATAAGCCATTATTATTGGTAAGTCGATGCCATTTGCACGGCACTTGTTTGCCAATAATTTAGTGGTTAACTGGCATCTTTGCACATAGTCGTCTTGGCGTTTATCAATATAGCGTTGAGGAATACCATGATAAGACAGGAGCAACACATCAGGTTGCCCTTGGGTTGAAAACGCTTGCTGAACTTGCCAATAAAGAGCATCAATATAACTTGGGTGGTCGGCATAATCACGAATATAGCTAAGGTTAATTTTGATATTATTGTCAGCAATAAGTTGCTTTACTTTAGCTAATACCGCTTGAGTTGTGGTGGTCGAATATTGCGGAAATAACGGTAATAAAGTGACTTTTTCACATGATTTTAAATTATTTAGCGCCGACAGTAAGTTCGGTTCCCCATAGGTCATGGCTAATTCGCATTGCATATCAGGTAATGCAGGTTGTAATTGATTGATCAAGCGTTTACTGTACTGGAGTAATGGTGATTCACCCTCTATCCATATCTTTTGATAATGGTTGATGATATAGGGGACACGTTTAGGCAGTACTAGGTATTTTAAAATCGGATACCAAATAAAAGCAGGTAGATCGACAACATGACGATCGAGTAAAAACTCAGTCAAGTAACAACGAATCGCCATTGGTGTTACGGCACTTGGTGTGCCTAAATTAACTAGCAATAACCCCTGTTTTTTATTCACAAGCCATCCTTATGATTTTTCAAGATAGTGATGGATAACCTCAAGAAGGCGGTTTAGCGCACCTTGGTTATTTTTTAAAACTTGATAGGCATTTTCGCCAATTTGCTGACAACGACTTTCATCATTTAATAAGCTATTAATGGTGGAATAGAGCGAATCAGCAGAACTATCACATACCAGCATGCCATTAGCCTCAATTAACTGTTCACCAATAACTTTAAAGTTAAAAAGATGTGTACCGCTTATAATGGGAATATGGTGTAGAGCCGATTCTAGAGGGTTATGCCCACCATGTTCAATTAAACTACCGCCAACAAAAGCAATATTAGCCAAACCATAAAGTTCCAGTAATTCTCCCATGGTATCACCCAAAATCACTTGTGTCTGATCTGTAGGGTTTTGTTTGCTACTGCGTGTAATATAATTCAAGCCATTATCGGCAATTAGCTTTTCAACGGTTTTAAAACGTTCAGGGTGACGAGGGACTAAAATAAGTAATAAATTGCCATGATTTTTAAGAAGCTGTTGAAATGCTGATAAAATGATTTCATCTTCACCAGCATGGGTGCTGGCAGCGATTAAAACTGGCCGATGTAATTGCCATTGCTGTTTTAACTGCGCAAGATTCTGTTGTTGCTTGGCCGTGAGTTCAATATCAAACTTAATACTACCCGTTACCGATAAATGATCTGCCGGTAGACCCAATGAGATAAATCTATCACCGTCTTGTCTATTTTGGGCGGCAACCGTGCTGATTTTAGCTAATAGTTTACTAATCGCTTTTCCTAGTTTATGGTACCTTTTGGCTGAACGTTCAGATAAGCGGGCATTAGCAATGATCAATGGAATTTTTTTGCTATAACATTGGCTAATTAAGTTTGGCCAAAGCTCTGTTTCCATAATTATGACTAATTTGGGCTGAACTGTTTTTAGAAAGCGATGTATAGCACAAGGCAGATCATAAGGCAAGTAGACATGACTAACACTCTCTTTGAGTATTGATTTAACTTGTTTAGAGCCAGTGGGGGTCATGGTCGTCACCGTAATCGGTAACTGTGGATATTCGCTTTGAAGTGCTTTAATCAATGGAATTGCGGCTAACGTTTCGCCGACAGAAACCGCGTGCACTAAAATTCCACCTGATTTAACTTTGTTTTTACAAAATCCATAACGTTCCAACCAACGTTTACGATAATCTGGCGCTTTACGGCTGCGCCAAAGTAATCTAAGCCAGACTAGTGGTTGAATTAGATAAAGTAAGATCGTATATACAATACTCATGATCATTCATTAGTAAGATTAAAAAAGTGTTGTCGGTAATAAACTAACTCGGCGATAGAGTCGCGAATATCATCTAGAGCTTGGTGAGAACTCTGTTTACTGATACCTTTTAATATTTCTGGTTTCCAGCGTCTGGCTAATTCCTTAATCGTACTGACATCTAAATATCGATAATGAAAATATTTTTCTAAATTTGGCATATAGTTAAATAGAAAACGGCGATCTTGACCAATGGTATTACCACAGATTGGTGAACTGTTTTCCGGCACCCATTGTTTTAAAAATTCAATGGTTTGTTGTTCAGCTTGTTGTTCGCAAATGGTACTTTGACGCACACGATCAATTAATCCGGATTTGCCATGCGTTCTTTGATTCCAATCATCCATAAGCGCAAGTTGTTCATCTGATTGATGGATAGCAATGACTGGGCCTTCAGCGAGGATATTTAAATTAGAATCAGTTACGATGGTAGCGATTTCGATAATCCGATCGCTATTTGGATCAAGACCTGTCATTTCTAGGTCAATCCAGATAAGATTACTACTGTTTATATTTACTTGTGTCGTCATAATTTTCGAGATAAATTTTCTTTTTAATACCGAGTAGTGTAGCATAAGTACCAAACTGTTTGAGCAAAAAATTAGTTACTGTGGCGAAAAATCAACTCTCAAAAAATCAAAAAAGGCGTATGGCCGCTAAGCATCAACAGCGTTTAGAAACTAAGTTAGATGACAATCTGGCTAATTTCTCTGCGCCTCGTGATGGCGTGGTGGTGAGTCGCTTTGGCAAATCAGCGGATGTTGAAGATAATGCTGGCAATATCTACCGATGTAGTATTCGTCGTACTTTACCATCATTAGTGACCGGCGATAAAGTATTGTGGCGTGAAAGTTTAGAACCGAATACTAATGGTATTATAGAAGCCGTTCATCCTCGTCATTCCGAGTTAGTACGACCTGATTTTTATGATGGCGTTAAACCTGTTGCCGCCAATGTCGATCAAATTGTTATTATTTCTGCGGTACTACCTGAATTATCATTTAATATCATCGATCGTTATTTAGTTGCATGTGAAGCGACTAAAATTACCCCAATTATCGTATTAAATAAAATTGATTTGCTTGATGAACAAAAAAAACAAGAGATTGAACAACAGTTTCTTATTTACAGGAAAATTGGTTATCAAGTTTTATATGTCTCTTGCCAATCACAACAGGGGATTGCCCCTTTGCAGCAGGTACTAGATGGCAAAATATCTATTTTAGTTGGGCAATCAGGTGTCGGTAAATCGAGTATTATCAATTTGCTATTACCTCATGACCAAGCTACGCTAACTGGCGAAGTGTCTGAAATATCTGGGCTTGGCCAACATACCACAACTTCAACTCGGCTTTACCATTTACCTAATGGCGGCGATATTATTGATTCGCCGGGAATTCGAGAATTCGGTTTATGGCATTTAGAGCCAGAGCAAGTTATTGGTGGTTTTGTTGAATTTGATGATTATTTAGGAGGTTGCCAATTTAGGGATTGCAATCACTTAGATACACCAGGGTGTCTATTGCAAAAAGCGGTATCAGAAGGAGCAATCGCTCCATCAAGATTAGATAATTATCATCGAATTTTGCAATCAATGCGTGAGGTTAAAGCGAAAACCAATAAGAGTTATAAATAACCATTAATAATTAGCAGATTTCTATTTTTGATATGTTGCCGAATATTGCTCACAAGTAGTGTTGTGAGCAATAAGATAAACTATCGCTATTTAGTGATTTTTTAATGCGAAACCAATAGCAATATAGGCAAAACCTTGGAAAACTAGATCGATACCTAAAAACATTCCTAATACCCAAACACTATCATATGGCCAACCAGCAATTAGCATTAGTCCTAAAATGATGTTAATAATTCCCGAAAAGACTACCCATCCCCAACGAGGGATATTGCGATTACTCATGGCAGCAAAAATTTGGCTAAATCCACTAATAGTCAATAATAATGAAATCAATAAAGTTAGTGCTGATGAAACTGCTATTGGTTGGAAAAAAGCCATTCCACCAATAAAGATATATAAAATCCCCATGATTGCCCATAAGGCAGTTTGGCCAAAACCTTTGATATTAAATGCATGTACAACTTGAATGATGCCTGCAATTAATAGCAGTGACCCGATAAAATAAACAGAAAAAACGGTAGCCATGAATTGATAACCCAATGCCAAGCAACCGAGAACAATCAAAATCACACCAATTACAATAAACCAATTCGCTTTATGTTTAACATATTGAATAGTGTTTTCATTAGTTGTCATATTAATTTCCTATTTTTGTTGTTAATGTAAAGAATTAAACAAATACTATCTTACAAGGTTAACTTTTACTTATATTATTTTAAAAAAGGGCAAGGTATATAGGTGATACAAAATACTTAGTGAAAATCAGAGACTATATTTTCACTAAGTATAATATTTAACCAATATAATAAAACGAATTTCGCACTTAAATTTTATCTTTCAGTGCTTCATCTAAAGTTGAATAAAACATTAATTTGTTTGGAATTGGTACAATTTTTGCTCGGGCTAAAGTTTTTAATGGTTGAAATTGTAATTCACAAATTGAGAGCTCCACCTTCGCAGGTAATTCATCAATGAAGTGAATAAGCGCATTTAAGCCACCCGCATCAAGAATAGGTACCGCATCCCACTGTAGAACAATGTGTTGATAACCATTAATTTTTTGGTATAACTCTAAAAAGGTGCGCTCAGCAGCGGCAAAGAACAATGGACCACTAATACGCAGTACTAATGTTTTCTCATTTCCTTGATTTAATTCGACTAAACGAGTCATTCTTGCAATACGACGCATAAATAAGATAGAAGCTAATACAATACCAATTGTTATAGCAATAACCATATCGAATAATACAGTCAGTGACATGCAAATAAGCATGATTATAATATCATCTTTAGGTGCGCGTTTAATGATATAAATAACTCGCTGTACGGCACTCATATTCCATGCAACAATTAATAATAATGCTGCCATTGCTGATAATGGGATAAATGATAAAAGTGGCGCAAAACAGATGAGTGCCAATAAAACAATTAACGCATGCAATACCGCAGCAATGGGTGAAGTCGCTCCCGCTTTTACATTGGCTGCTGAACGTGCAATAGCGGCGGTTGCTGAAATTCCACCAAAAAATGGCGCAATGATATTACCTAGACCTTGGCCAATCAATTCACTATTAGAATGATGTTTAGTATGTGTCATTTCATCTAAAACTACAGCACAAAGTAGTGATTCAATAGCACATAACATTGCCATAGTGATTGAGATTGGAATTAAAGCACTTAATGTTGCCCAATCCCAAGTAAAATTAGCATGTTCCCATGGTAAGATAAATTCTGGTAAAACCGGCGGAATACCATGACCAGTAGTATTATCTGCCAATGTATAAGTGAATCGTGAACCAATTGTTTCTATTTGATAACCAAATTGATTGAAGATTAACATTATTAATACACCCGCGACTAATGCTGGTAAATGGCCAGAAATTTTCATTCGAAATTTTGGCCAAACAATTAGCACAATAAGTGTTATTAATCCTACTGATGTATCGGCGATATTAATTGTTGGCAACTTCCTCACTAGTTCAATAACTTTATTGATGTAGTTTTCCGGCATATGTTCCAGTGTTAAACCAAAAAAGTCTTTAATTTGCATCGTTGCAATTGTTATTGCAATACCAGAGGTAAAACCTAATACCACAGGTAGAGGAATATATTCTATTAAGCGACCTAACCTAATTATGCCCATTAATATTAAAAATATGCCTGAAAGTAAGGTGGCAATTAATAGACCTGATAAACCAAATTGTATCGAAACCGGATATAAAATTACCACAAAAGCTGCTGTTGGGCCGGAAACACTAAAACGAGAACCACCTGTCAGTGCTATCACGAAACCAGCGATAATCGCAGTATATAGGCCATGTTGAGGTGCAACACCACTTGCTATAGCTAACGCCATAGCTAACGGAATAGCAATAATGCCAACAGTTATTCCGGCAATCAAATCTTTAAGAAAACGAGTCGTGTTATAAGGGGTGTTAATGCATGCCGAAATAAATGCACTACTAATTTTAGTACCAGAAAGGCCATATAATTTCATTATTTTTTAAATCAATTAAATGAGTTGGAAAAAATACATAATAAGATAATCCTTTTTTCAAAAATTGAAAGAGTGTTATTAAAATAATTGCATTATTTTCAGTTAAATAATGTTATTAATGAGATAAAATAATTTTATAAATATTGGCCTGTTATTTTGCTCTTATATTATTAATTATAGATAGGGGTAATTATGTCTTTTATAAAAAATTTTTCTATTATTCAACCAGCAAATCAGATATTAGCCATTATGCTTACTCTTTTTACTCCATTGAGTTTTGCTGGAATGATGATTTCTGGTTCAAAGACTGCATATCAATATGATGCAAGACAATCTCTTACTCCTCCGCCTAGTGGGTATCAAGCGTTTTATATTGATCATATTGGTCGCCATGGTTCCCGTTATATCAGCAAAGCTAAATATGAAGATATTGCTTATAAAATTTTAGTATTGGCGGAAAAAAATAATCAATTAACTGAAAAAGGGAAATTATTATTAACGCAAATTACTACTATTAGAGAACTTAATAAAGATCATTATGGTGAACTTAGTGATCTTGGGCGAAAAGATTTAAGTTTAATTAGTCAACGAATGTTAAAGAATAATCCAACAGTGTTTAAAGGTCAAAAAATAGCGGTTATTTCATCAACCTCTCCACGGGCTAAAGAAACGGCTGAAATCTTTATTAATACATTCAAAACCAAATATCCTAATCTAAACGTTCATCAACAACCAGAAGATCAGCAAACGTTGTTACGTTTTTTCGAATATTCGCCTGCTTATGCTAAATATAAGAAAAATAAAATAATTAAAAATACGCTAAAATCATTAGAAAATGCCCCTAAATCAATAGAAATGAGTGAAAATATCGCAAGGCTGATCTTTACATCTAATTTTATTCATCAATTGAATAATGGTATCTCGCTATCAGAAAATTCTATAGTTAAAACGCAAAATTTTGTGTTTGCTGTTTATCAACTTTATCAAGAATTATTATCCTTTTCACCACCATTATTAGCCGATAATCATCTTGATTTTAGCGGTTACTTCACCAAAGATCAGCTATTATGGTTTAGCACTGTCGTCACCGCAAAAAATTATTTACAAATTGGTCCTGCTTTTGATAGTAATGGTATCCAAATTAAGATTGCTGCACCATTATTATTAGATATGTTAAAAACAGCTGATAGTGCGATAGCTAATAAGGATATTGATGCCAATTTGCGATTTGCTCATGCCGAAACTGTATCACCATTAGCAACATTGATGGAAATTGAAGGTACCAATATGGTAGCTAATCCAGTAACTGATTATCCTTCCGTTTGGCAAGCCGATAAAATTATTCCAATGGCAGCAAATATTCAATGGATATTTTATAGAAGTGAACAAGCTGACCAGCCTATTTTAGTTAAAGTCATGTTAAATGAGCGAGAAGTCCATTTACCTTTAAAAACCAACGATTACCCTTATTATCAATGGGACGAATTGAAGAAGTTCTATAAAAATAAATTAAATAACTGGGGGCTTACCGACCAAGGAGTGGTATTAAAATGGCTAAATAAAATTAAATAAATACGTTATATTTACTTAAAAAATTTAGAATATCATTCCTTTAAGACAGCATAATTAAACTTGTAGCCAAAAGGTCACTGGGCCATCATTAATCAGTGATACTTGCATATCGGCTGCAAATTGCCCTGTTTGTGTTTCAATATGCTGTTGGCACTGTTTGACAAAAAATTGGTAAAGCTTATTGGCCATATCTGGCGAAGCCCCTTTTGTAAAACTTGGCCGCATACCTTTTTGAGTATCAGCGGCTAGTGTAAACTGAGAAACAACCAATAGTTTTCCATTAATTTGTTGAACATTGAGGTTCATTTTGCCATCATTGTCACTGAAAATACGATAGCCAAGCACTTTTTCACTTAAACGGATCGCTTTTTGTTCATTATCGCCTTGTTCAACACCAAGTAAAACTAATAATCCCTGATCTATTTCACCAATAATTTGGTTATTTACAGAAACTGAAGCGTGTTTTACTCGTTGGATTAAGGCAATCATTTTTATATTACTCCGATTGGGATGAATGTTTTAGATGCATTTTGTTATGTCTATTATAGTCGGTGAGTGTTGCAGCAAATTCGGCGCCAAATAAGACAATACACCAAGAACAATATATCCAAACTAACATAATAGGAATTGAGGATACTACACCATAAATAAGTTGATAAGTAGGAAATGATGTCACGTACAGCGCAAAAGCACGTTTACCAATTTCAAATAATATCGCTGCGACTAATGCGCCAATTAAGGCTTCTTTAAATGGTACCGATTCGGTAGGTATAATACTGTAAAGTAACCAAAATCCGACAATAGATATAATAAATGGTAAGGTACTTAGTAGTACATCACCGCTGGCTGCATCGGATAACCATTTTAGTGAAAATATATAAGAGCTTACAGCAACACTTGAACCAACTAAAATAGGACCTAAAGTCAAAATAGTCCAATACATAGTTAAGTTGTACATGAACGAACGTTTCCGCTTAGTTCGCCAGATACGATTAAGTGCGTTATTAATAGAGTTAATAAGTAATAATGATGTCACTATTAAGCCGATAATTCCGACCAAGGTCATTTTTTTTGTGTTGGCGATAAATTGCTCAAGATAATTTTGGATAGTATCACTAGCAGTTGGAACGAGATTACTATAAATGAGTTGCTTTAATGATTGACTCACCTCGTCAAACATAGGAAAGGCTGAGAGTAATGCAAAAATTACCGTTATCAGGGGGACTAATGCCAGTATAGTTGTGTAAGCTAGTTCTGCTGCTGAAGTAGTTAATCTATCATGATTTATTCGAGCCCACAACATTACTAAAAATGACTGCATATGCTTAAGTATATTCATAATATACCTTCATTTAGTTAGAAAGAATGCAATTATTGATCCCATTACCTTTTAATGTGTTTAATATTTTTTGTGCATCAGTTTTATTTGTATATGGGCCAACAGTAACTCGATATAACTGTTGACTGGAGGTTATATTACCACTAATACCGGTCATAGCTAGAGATGCTTTTAATGTGTCTGCATTTGTTTTTTCTTTAAATGCACCGCACTGTAGTAACCATTTATTATTTTCAGTATTGGTTGATGTAGTTGGTGTTGTAGAAGAATTATTGATAAAACTATCTAATATTTGTTGCCTTTCACTTGCAGTGGAATTAGTATCACTACTCGCGTTCGGTGTTTCTAATTCTTTAAGATAGGTCCAACGTTCTTGTGGTTGTTCAGGTAAAGTTGCTACCGGCGACTCAGTTTTTACTTTTGGTCGCTCAATAGGTTTTTCTGGGTAATTTGTTGATAGTAAATATAAAATAGCAGAAAACAAAACAATAATGATAACTGCAAGAACTATCATTAACGATGGTAATATTCGTGACTTATTCTTTTTAGCTTTTGATTTTGATTGGCTCTTTTTTCTTACATAATCACGTTGAACCACAATATGCTCTCTTTTCTTTCATTCATATAAATTGAAATAACAGTATATAAATAAAAAAAGTGGCTTACACCACTTTTTTTCAATTTTCTTTAACTCTATTGTCAACAGATTAGAACATTAAGCTAGTGCTTTAATCTGTTTAATTAAATTCGCTTTATGACGTGCAGCTTTGTTTCTGTGGATTAGACCACGAGCCGCTTGACGGTCAACAACTGCTTGCATGTCTTTGAATGCTACTTCAGCTGTTTGTTTATCACCAGCTGCAACAGCTGCGTAAACTTTTTTAACATAAGTACGCATCATTGAACGGTTACTAGCATTATGTTTACGACGTTTTTCGGATTGAACCGCACGCTTTTTAGCTGATTTGATATTAGCCAAAGTCAACTCCCAAGTTTAAATAAAAATACATATTAATAAGGCGGGGAAATATGCCTGATTTTCTTTCCATTGTCAATGCTGTTACATAAAAAAATTTACTATAAAAAGTACAAAGCACAAATTTCGAGTAATGTTTACTATATAACCGATATTGATTGTAACCTAATTAGAAATTTTATGTTAGAATAGCAAAAATTTTATTGTTTTTATATTTATAAGAGGAAGTCTCATGTCTATCATTAGAATGCAAGATCTTGATCTAAAAGGGAAACGTTTATTTATTCGCTCAGATCTTAATGTGCCTGTTAAAAATGGTAAGGTTACTTCAGATGCGCGAATCAAAGCATCATTACCTACTATTGAAGAAGCCATTAAAAAAGGTGCTAAAGTAATGGTTACTTCTCATATTGGCCGACCAACTGAAGGCGAATATAACCCAGAGTTCTCTTTACAACCTGTGGTTGATTACTTAAAAGAACATGTTTCTTTCCCTGTTCGTTTAGTTAAAGATTACCTTGATGGTGTTGATGTTAACGAAGGTGAACTTGTCGTTCTTGAAAACGTACGTTTTAATGTTGGTGAAGGTAAAGATGATGAAACTTTATCTAAAAAATATGCGGCTCTTTGCGATATTTATGTAATGGATGCGTTTGGTACTGCTCACCGTGCTCAAGCTTCAACTCACGGTGCTGGTAAGTTTGCTCCAGTTGCTTGTGCAGGTCCATTATTAGCTGCTGAACTTGATGCATTAGGTAAAGCACTTGATAATCCAGCCCGTCCGATGGTTGCGATTGTTGCTGGTTCTAAAGTATCAACTAAATTAACAGTTCTTGATTCTTTATCAAAAATCGCTGATCAAATTATTGTTGGTGGTGGTATCGCTAATACCTTTATCGCAGCTGAAGGCTATAATGTAGGTAAATCACTTTATGAAGCTGATTTAATTCCTGAAGCGAAAAAATTAATGGCTAATTGTCATATTCCAGTTCCAACTGACGTTCGTGTAGCAACAGAATTTAGCGAAACAGCAACGGCAACTGAAAAATCAGTTAAAGATGTGAAAGAAAATGAACAAATCCTTGATTTAGGTGATGAGTCAGCAGAAGCGTTAGCTGATATTATCAAAAAAGCAAAAACCATTTTATGGAATGGCCCTGTCGGTGTGTTTGAGTTCCCTAATTTCCGTCGTGGTACTGAAATTGTTGCTAAAGCAATTGCTGATAGCCAAGGATTCTCAATCGCTGGTGGTGGTGATACATTAGCTGCAATTGACCTATTTGGTATTGAAGATAAAATTTCTTATATTTCTACTGGTGGTGGTGCATTCCTTGAGTTTGTTGAAGGTAAAAAACTACCAGCTGTTGCAATGTTAGAAGAGAGAGCAAAAGCTTAATATTCTATTTTGATAAGAAGGATGAGCCAATTACTCATCCTTTACTTTTTATATAAATAAATCTATAGGAATTAAAATGGCTACAAAGATTTCTGATGTCGTTAAACCTGGTGTTGTTACTGGTGATGATGTACAAAAAGTTTTTCAAATCGCGCGTGAGAATAATTTTGCTTTACCTGCTGTTAACTGTGTTGATACAAATACAATTAACGCAGTAATTGAAACTGCAGCTAAAGTTGGTTCAGCTGTAATTGTTCAATTTTCTAATGGCGGTGCTCAATTTATCGCTGGTAAAGGCTTAAAATTAGATGGACAAGAAGCTGCTGTTTTAGGTGCGGTTTCAGGTGCTAAACATGTTCACCTAATGGCCGAAAAATATGGTGTGCCAGTTATTCTTCATACTGACCACTGTGCTAAAAAACTTCTTCCATGGGTTGATGGATTACTTGACGCTGGTGAAGCTCACTTTGCTAAAACAGGTAAACCTTTATTCTCATCTCATATGATCGATCTTTCCGAAGAAACATTAAAAGATAATATTGATATTTGTTGTCAATATCTTGCTCGTATGTCTGCGATGAAAATGACATTAGAGTTAGAATTAGGTTGTACTGGTGGTGAAGAAGACGGCGTAGATAATAGTCATATGGATAGTTCTGCATTGTATACACAACCAGAAGATGTTGCTTATGCTTATGAACGTTTAAGCGAAATTAGCCCACGTTTTACTATTGCTGCATCATTCGGTAATGTTCACGGTGTTTACAAACCAGGTAACGTGAAATTAACGCCAAAAATTTTAGATAATTCTCAAAAATATGTATCTGAGAAATTCAATTTACCAGCTAAATCATTAAACTTCGTTTTCCATGGTGGTTCAGGTTCAACACAAGAAGAAATTGCTGAAGCAGTTAGCTATGGTGTTGTTAAAATGAATATCGATACTGATACTCAATGGGCAAACTGGGCTGGTATTTTAGATTACTACAAAGCAAACGAAGCTTATCTTC
Organism: Gilliamella sp. W8123; assembly: GCF_016101085.1. Taxonomy (NCBI): domain Bacteria; kingdom Pseudomonadati; phylum Pseudomonadota; class Gammaproteobacteria; order Orbales; family Orbaceae; genus Gilliamella; species Gilliamella sp. W8123. The sequence goes on along the minus strand of NZ_JACFRE010000008.1, from coordinate 30,646 downwards.
AAGGTCAATTAGGTAACCCTGAAGGTGTTGATGCGCCGAATAAAAAATATTACGATCCACGTGTATGGTTACGTAAAGGACAAGAATCTTTAGTTGCTCGTTTAGAACTTGCATTTAAAGAACTTAACGCTATTGACGTACTGTAAAATTTTCTAATATTTTTTATTGTATATAAAGAAGCAGAGCAATAAACTCTGCTTTTGTTTTATCCTTCAACAAATAAATGTTGCATTTTTGTATTAGTTATAGGATAATTTCGCCCTCATTTAACTTAGGGGAGCTGTCTATTTATTAATAGCTATTATTAATAGAAGCGTTTGCACCCGAGAAAAGGAAACTAAAATGGCAAAAAAAGTACAAGCCTACATCAAGTTGCAAGTTGCAGCTGGTGCAGCAAATCCTAGTCCACCAGTTGGTCCAGCACTTGGTCAACACGGTGTGAATATTATGGAATTCTGTAAAGCATTTAACGCTAAAACAGAAAGCATGGAAAAAGGTTTACCTATTCCTGTAGTTATTACTGTATATTCTGACCGTTCATTCACTTTTGTAACTAAGACTCCTCCTGCTGCAGTATTATTAAAGAAAGCGGCTAAAATCAAGTCTGGTTCTGGTGAACCGAATAAGAAAAAAGTCGGTAAAGTAACTAGCGCTCAAATTCGCGAAATCGCTGAATTAAAAGCTGCTGATATGAATGGTGCAACCATTGAAACGATGATGCGTTCTATCGAAGGAACTGCACGTTCAATGGGCTTGGAAGTGGAGGGTTAATTCATGGCTAAATTATCTAAGAAAGCTAAACTTATCCGCGAAAAAGTAAACGCAACTAAACTATATGATATCAATGAAGCAGTCGCTTTATTGAAAGAACTTGCTACAGCTAAATTCACTGAAAGCGTTGATGTTGCTGTTAATTTAGGTATCGACTCACGTAAATCAGATCAGAATGTACGTGGCGCTATCGTTCTTCCACATGGTACAGGACGTAGTGTTCGTGTTGCTGTATTTACTCAAGGTGCAAACGCTGATGCTGCTAAAGAAGCTGGTGCTGAATTAGTTGGTATGGATGATCTAGCAGATCAAATCAAGAAAGGCGAAATGAACTTTGACGTAGTTATCGCATCTCCAGACGCAATGCGCGTTGTTGGTCAATTAGGTCAAATTTTAGGACCTCGTGGCTTAATGCCAAACCCTAAAGTTGGTACTGTAACACCTAACGTTGCTGAAGCTGTTAAAAATGCTAAAGCAGGTCAAATCCGTTACCGTAATGATAAAAATGGTATTATCCATACTACTATCGGTAAAGCTGATTTTGATGCAGATAAACTTAAAGAGAATTTAGAAGCATTACTTGTTGCTTTAAAACGTGCAAAACCAGCATCTTCAAAAGGTGTATTTGTGAAGAAAGTTAGTCTTTCTACTACAATGGGCGCTGGTGTTGCTATCGATCAAGCAACTTTAAATGCATCTGTTTAATTAACAATTAAACAAAGAATCGGTTGGTGTCTGGCCTTAACCAGACCCCGTCCAAGACCGTAGGTGTAATTGATATTTAATTACTTAATTTTCCTACGTAGACGGTGACAGAACCTGATAAGATATAATACAGGAATTCTGCTCATCGTGATTGTGCTAGCTACATTTGTAGTTAGTTAAAGTAATTCTAGGCTTTGCCTAGTTTAATCCAGGAGCAATACCAATGGCACTAAATCTTCAAAATAAACAAGAAATTGTTGCTGAAGTTAATGAAATAGCCAAAGGTGCGCTATCTGCAGTTGTTGCTGATTCTCGTGGCGTAACTGTAGAAAAAATGACTGCATTACGTAAATCTGCTCGTGAAGCTGGTGTTTATATGCGTGTTGTTCGTAACACCTTATTACGCCGTGTTGTTGAGGGAACTCAATACGAGTGTTTAAAAGATACGTTTGTTGGTCCAACTCTAATTGCGTTTTCAAATGAGCACCCAGGTGCTGCAGCGCGTATTTTTAAAGCGTTTGCAAAAGAAAATGATAATTTTGAGATTAAAGCCGCAGCCTTTGAAGGTGAGTTGATTACTGCAGCGAACATTGATCGCTTAGCAACATTACCTACTTATGAAGAAGCATTAGCTCGCTTGATGTCAACCATGAAAGAAGCCGCAGCTGGCAAATTGGTTCGTACTCTTGCAGCGGTTCGCGATCAAAAACAAGCTGCTTAATTGCGGTATGATTGTGAATTTTATTAATTAAAAAAATGTAAATTTGGGAAACTATATTATGTCTATCACTAAAGAACAAATTTTAGATGCAGTTGCTGAAATGTCTGTAATGGATGTTGTTGAACTTGTATCTATGATGGAAGAAAAATTTGGCGTTTCTGCAGCAGCAGCTGTAGCAGTTGCAGCAGCGGGTCCAGCTGAAGCAGCAGAAGAAAAATCTGAATTTGATGTAATCTTAAAAGATGTTGGTGCTAACAAAGTAGCTGTTATCAAAGCAGTTCGTGGTGCAACTGGTTTAGGCTTAAAAGAAGCTAAAGACCTTGTTGAATCAGCTCCAGCAACTGTTAAAGAAGGTGTTAGTAAAGCTGACGCAGATGAACTTAAAAAGGCACTTGAAGAATCTGGTGCAGTTGTCGAACTTAAGTAAGTTTATCGATAACAAGCTAACTGGCTGGGGGTTTTATACCTCCAGCCTTTTTGCGCTGTAATAAGTCAAAGAATTTTATTTGAAGATTATCAATAAAAAGTAATAAAGAAATAATATATTTATTAAGCCTAATCATTTGATATTTATAGATATTTTCGATGAGGTGTCAGGCGTTATTATTTCGTAGTACCCTGATGAATATTTAATCATGCTAAAATAGCAGATAAGCAAGTTGAGGAACTAATGGTTTACTCTTATACCGAGAAAAAACGAATTCGTAAGAATTTTGGTAAGCGTCCACAAGTCTTGGATATACCGTATCTTCTTTCTATTCAACTTGATTCGTTCCAGAAGTTTATTGAGCAAGACCCTGAAGGTCAATATGGTTTAGAAGCCGCTTTTCGTTCAATATTTCCGATAAAAAGTTATAGTGGTAGCGCTGAGTTACAATACGTGAGCTTTAAGATGGGCGAACCTGTATTTGATGTAAAAGAATGTCAAATTAGAGGGATCACTTACTCAGCACCATTGCGCGTTAAATTACGTTTAGTTATTTATGATAAAGATGCGCCAGAAGGAACAGTTAAAGATATTAAAGAGCAAGACGTCTACATGGGCGAAATTCCTTTAATGACTGACAATGGTACGTTTGTGATTAACGGTACAGAGCGTGTTATCGTTTCACAATTACACCGTAGTCCGGGTGTGTTCTTTGATAGTGATAAAGGTAAAACACACTCTTCTGGTAAAGTTTTATATAATGCTCGGATTATTCCTTATCGTGGCTCTTGGCTTGATTTCGAATTTGATCCAAAAGATAATCTTTTTGCTCGTATTGACCGTCGTCGTAAACTTCCTGCAACAATCATTTTGCGTGCGTTAGGTTATGAAACTGAAGAAATTTTAGATATGTTCTTCGAAAAAACTATTTTCGAAGTGGGCAAATCAAAATTAAAAATGGATCTTGTACCAGAGCGTTTACGTGGTGAAACAGCATTATTTGATATTGAATCAAAAGGCAAAGTTTACGCAGAGAAAGGTCGTCGTATTACAGCTCGTCATATTCGTGAGCTTGAAAAAGATAAAGTAACTAAGATCGATGTTCCAGTTGAATATATTGTTAATAAAGTATTAGCGAAAGATTATGTGAATCAAGAAACTGGTGAAGTTGTTGCTTTTGCTAATACACCAATTTCATTAGAACTATTGCTTGAATTAACTAATGCAGGCTATAAGAAAATTGAAACATTATTCACTAATGATTTAGATCATGGTGCATTTATTTCTGAAACCTTAAATGTTGACTCTACTCGAGATCGACTAGGTGCATTAGTTGAAATTTATCGAATGATGCGTCCTGGTGAGCCACCAACAAAAGAAGCAGCTGAAGCTTTATTTGATAACTTATTCTTCTCTGATGAGCGTTATGACTTATCAGCAGTAGGTCGTATGAAGTTTAATCGTTCTTTAGGACGTGACGATATTGAAGGCGAAAGTGTCTTAACTAAAACTGATATCGTTGATGTAATGAAGAAATTGATCAGCATTCGTAATGGTCATGGTGAAGTCGATGATATCGATCACTTAGGTAACCGTCGTATCCGTAGTGTTGGTGAAATGGCTGAAAACCAATTCCGTATTGGTTTAGTACGTGTAGAACGTGCGGTAAAAGAACGCTTATCACTAGGCGATCTTGAATCATTAATGCCACAAGATATGATTAATGCTAAACCAATTTCTGCGGCAATTCGTGAATTCTTTGGTTCTAGCCAGTTATCTCAGTTTATGGATCAAAACAATCCATTATCTGAAATTACTCACAAACGTCGTATTTCAGCATTAGGTCCTGGTGGTTTAACCCGTGAACGTGCCGGATTCGAAGTACGTGACGTACATCCTACCCATTATGGTCGTGTATGTCCGATTGAAACACCGGAAGGTCCAAACATCGGTTTGATTAACTCATTAGCGGTATATTCTCGTACTAATGAGTATGGATTCCTTGAGACTCCATATCGCCGAGTGGTTGATGGTGTGGTAACTGATGAAATTAACTATTTATCAGCAATCGACGAAAGTGAATTTGTTATTGCTCAGGCTAACTCAAATCTTGATGACGATGGTCGTTTTAAAGAAGATTTAGTGACTTGTCGTTTAAATGGTGAGTCTGGTTTATATAGCCCTGAACAAGTCCATTATATGGACGTATCAACACAACAAATCGTATCGGTTGGTGCTTCATTAATTCCATTCTTAGAACATGATGATGCTAACCGTGCATTGATGGGTGCAAACATGCAACGTCAAGCGGTACCAACGTTAAAAGCAGAAAAACCATTTGTTGGTACTGGTATGGAACGTGCAGTAGCAGTTGACTCAGGTGTAACTGCAGTTGCTCGTCGTGGTGGTACAGTACAATATGTTGATGCTTCACGCATCGTAATTAATGTTAACGATGATGAAATGTATGCTGGTGAAACAGGGATTGATATTTATAATTTAACTAAATATACCCGTTCAAACCAAAATACTTGTATTAACCAAATTCCATGTGTGGAATTAGGTGAAAAAGTTGAGCGTGGTGATGTCCTTGCTGACGGTCCATCAACTGACTTAGGTGAGTTAGCTTTAGGTCAAAACATGCGTGTGGCATTCATGCCATGGAATGGTTATAACTTTGAGGATTCTATTTTAGTTTCTGAAAAAGTGGTACAAGATGACCGTTTCACTTCGATTCATATTCAAGAATTATCTTGTGTATCTCGTGATACTAAACTAGGTGCAGAAGAAATTACCGCAGATATTCCAAATGTGGGTGAAGCGGCTCTTTCTAAACTAGATGAATCAGGTATTGTTTATATTGGTGCTGAAGTTAAAGGTGGCGATATTCTGGTTGGTAAAGTAACACCAAAAGGTGAAACACAATTAACACCAGAAGAAAAATTACTACGCGCTATTTTTGGTGAAAAAGCGTCAGATGTTAAGGATACTTCACTTCGTGTACCAAATGGTGTTTCAGGTACAGTTATTGATGTTCAAGTCTTTACTCGTGATGGTGTACAAAAAGATAAACGTGCACTTGAAATTGAAGAGATGCAACTTAAACAAGTTCGCAAAGACTTAACCGAAGAGCTTAAAATCCTTGAAGCAGCGTTATTTGCTCGTATTCGTGATGTATTAATTTCTGGCGGTATTAAAGCCGACAAATTAGATGCCTTACCACGTGAAAAATGGTTAACTATTGGTATTGCTAATGAGAGCAAACAAGCGCAATTAGAGCAACTTGCTGAACAGCATGATGAAATTAAAGCTGAGTTTAACAAAAAACTTGAAGCTAAACGTATGAAGATCACTCAAGGTGATGATTTACAACCTGGTGTGCTGAAAATTGTTAAAGTTTACTTAGCGGTTAAACGTCAAATTCAGCCTGGTGATAAGATGGCGGGTCGTCATGGTAACAAAGGGGTTATCTCTAAAATCAACCCAATTGAAGATATGCCATATGATGATAAAGGACGTCCAGTTGATATCGTATTGAATCCGCTAGGTGTTCCTTCACGTATGAATATTGGTCAGATTTTAGAAACTCACTTAGGTATGGCGGCGAAAGGTATTGGTCAAAAGATCGATGCTATGCTAAAAGAACAGCAAGAGTTAGCTAAATTACGTGATTTTATCCAAAAAGCTTATGACCTTGGTTTAGGTGCAGCGCAAAAAGTCAATGTTGCTGAATTTACCGATCAAGAAGTGATGACATTGGCGCAAAATTTACGTAATGGTATGCCACTTGCAACACCAGTATTTGATGGTGCAAAAGAGCAAGAAATTAAAGCATTACTTGAGCTCGGTGATTTACCAACTTCAGGTCAAATTACCTTGTTTGATGGTCGTACCGGTGAGCAATTTGAACGTCCAGTAACTGTAGGTTATATGTACATGTTGAAATTGAATCACTTAGTTGATGATAAGATGCATGCTCGTTCTACAGGCTCATATAGTTTGGTTACACAGCAACCGTTGGGTGGTAAAGCTCAATTTGGTGGTCAACGTTTCGGTGAGATGGAAGTGTGGGCACTTGAAGCATATGGTGCAGCTTATACCTTACAAGAAATGTTAACTGTTAAATCAGATGATGTGAACGGTCGTACTAAGATGTATAAAAATATTGTAGATGGTGATCATCGTATGGAACCTGCGATCCCAGAATCATTTAATGTATTGTTAAAAGAGATTCGTTCGTTAGGTATTAATATCGAGTTAGATGAAGAGTAATCTTAGCTAGCTAAAATGATTTCTATTTATAAGGGATAACTTATCAGTAATGATAAGTTATCTAATTGATTTAACTCCATAGGAGTCAATTGTGAAAGACTTACTAAAGTTTCTAAAAGCACAAACAAAAACTGAAGATTTTGATGCTATCAAGATTGGCCTTGCCTCTCCTGATATGATTCGTTCATGGTCTTTTGGTGAAGTTAAAAAACCTGAAACAATTAACTATCGTACGTTTAAACCTGAACGTGATGGATTGTTTTGTGCGCGTATTTTCGGGCCAGTTAAAGATTATGAATGTTTGTGTGGAAAATATAAACGTTTAAAACACCGTGGTGTTATTTGTGAAAAATGTGGTGTAGAAGTCACACAAGCTAAAGTACGTCGTGAACGTATGGGCCACATTGAACTTGCATCACCAACTGCACATATTTGGTTTTTAAAATCATTACCATCACGTATTGGTTTATTACTTGATATGCCACTTCGTGATATTGAACGAGTGCTTTATTTTGAATCATTTATGGTTCTTGATGGTGGCATGACTAATTTAGAACGTGGGCAAATCTTAACTGAAGAACAGTATTTAGATGCGTTAGAAGAGTTCGGTGATGAGTTTGATGCACGTATGGGTGCAGAAGCTATTCAAGAATTATTACGTAATATTGATGTTCAATCTGAATGTGAAGTATTACGTGATGAACTATCAACTACTAATTCTGAAACAAAACGTAAAAAGTTAACTAAAAGAATTAAGATCATTGAAGCATTTATTCAATCAGAAAATAAACCTGAATGGATGATCTTAAATGTGTTACCTGTGTTGCCACCTGATTTACGACCATTAGTACCACTTGATGGCGGTCGTTTTGCAACATCAGACTTAAATGATTTATATCGTCGTGTAATCAACCGAAATAATCGTTTAAAACGTTTATTAGATTTAGCTGCACCAGATATTATTGTACGTAACGAAAAACGTATGTTACAAGAATCTGTAGACGCATTGTTAGATAATGGTCGTCGTGGTCGTGCAATCACTGGTTCAAATAAACGTCCACTAAAATCACTTGCCGATATGATTAAAGGTAAGCAAGGTCGTTTCCGTCAAAACCTATTAGGTAAACGTGTAGACTATTCAGGCCGTTCAGTAATTACTGTAGGTCCATACTTACGTTTACATCAATGTGGTTTACCGAAGAAAATGGCGCTTGAATTATTTAAACCATTTATCTACGGTAAATTAGAACGTCGTGGTTATGCAACAACCATTAAAGCAGCGAAGAAAATGGTTGAGCGTGAAGATGCAGTTGTTTGGGATATCTTAGATGAAGTTATTCGTGAACATCCGGTATTATTAAACCGTGCGCCAACACTTCACCGATTAGGTATTCAAGCATTTGAACCGATTCTTATTGAAGGTAAAGCTATTCAGTTACACCCATTAGTTTGTGCGGCATTCAATGCTGACTTCGATGGTGACCAAATGGCGGTGCACGTTCCATTAACGTTAGAAGCGCAATTAGAAGCACGTGCGTTAATGATGTCAACCAACAATATTCTTTCACCTGCAAGTGGTGAGCCTATCATCGTTCCATCTCAGGACGTGGTTTTAGGGCTTTACTACATGACTCGTGATAAAGTCAATGCTAAAGGTGAAGGCATGGTATTAACCGGCCCTAAAGAAGCAGAAAAACTGTATCGTTTAGGTCTAGTTGAATTACATGCTAAAGTTAAAGTACGTATAACTGAAAGCCATCGTAACAGTATTGGTGAATGGGAAGATACAACTTCTGTAATTGATACTACTGTTGGTCGTGCTATCTTATGGTTAATTATGCCTAAAGGCATGAGTTTCTCAGTTATCAATCAGCCGCTTGGTAAAAAAGCGATTTCACGAATTTTAAATATTTGTTATCGCCAATTAGGCATGAAAGAAACTGTTATTTTAGCTGACCAGGTTATGTATACCGGCTTTGCTTATGCAGCTCGTTCTGGTGTATCGGTTGGTATTGATGATATGGAAATTCCTGCTAAGAAATTACAAATTATCAATGAAGCTGAAATCGAAGTTGCAGAAATTCAAGAACAGTTCCAATCAGGTTTAGTAACTGCAGGTGAACGTTATAACAAAGTTATTGATATTTGGGCAGCAGCTAATGAGCGTGTTGCTAAAGCGATGATGGATAACTTATCAACTGAAAAAGTTATTAACCGTGAAGGTAAAGAAGAAGTTCAATCTTCATTTAACAGCATCTATATGATGGCCGACTCTGGTGCTCGTGGTTCTGCAGCTCAGATTCGTCAGTTAGCTGGTATGCGTGGTTTGATGGCAAAACCAGATGGTTCGATCATCGAAACGCCAATCACCGCAAACTTCCGTGAAGGATTAAACGTACTTCAATACTTTATCTCGACCCATGGTGCGCGTAAAGGTCTTGCTGATACCGCATTGAAAACAGCGAACTCAGGTTACTTAACTCGTCGTTTAGTTGATGTGGCTCAAGATTTAGTTGTTATTGAAGATGACTGTGGCACGTTAGAAGGTGTGGTAATGACACCTGTGATTGAAGGTGGTGATGTTAAAGAACCATTACGTGAACGTGTATTAGGTCGTGTAACAGCTGAAGACGTATTAAAACCAGGTAGTGCGGATATTTTAATCCCTCGCAATACATTACTTGATGAAAGTTATTGTGATCTACTTGAACAAGAATCTGTAGATAGCGTTAAAGTTCGTTCAGTAGTTTCGTGTGATACTGATTTTGGTGTTTGTGCGAAATGTTATGGACGTGACTTAGCTCGTGGTCACTTAGTGAACAAAGGTGAAGCAATCGGTGTTATCGCTGCTCAATCAATCGGTGAGCCAGGTACACAGTTAACCATGCGTACGTTCCATATCGGTGGTGCGGCATCGCGAGCAGCAGCAGAATCTAGTGTTCAAGTTAAAAACAAAGGTAGTATTAAACTAACTAATGCTAAATTTGTAACTAACCCAGATCAGAAACTAGTTATTACTTCACGTAATGCTGAATTAACTATTATTGATGAATTAGGTCGAATGAAAGAAACTTATAAAGTTCCTTATGGCTCGATTTTAACTAAAGGTAATGGTGCGGCGGTTGATGCTGGTGAAACGATAGCAAACTGGGATCCACATACAATGCCAGTTATTTCGGAAGCCAAAGGTTTTGTTCGTTTTGTTGATATGATCGATGGTCAAACTATTACTCGTCAAACTGATGAGTTAACAGGTTTATCCTCTATCGTGATCTTAGATGTAGCAGAACGTACTGGTGTTGGTAAAGATCTACGTCCAGCGATTAAAATTGTTGATGCTAAAGGTAATGATATCTTTGTGGCAGGTACAGAAATGCTTGCGCAGTACTTCTTACCAGGTAAAGCATTAGTACAATTAGAAGATGGTGCGGAAATTAATGTTGGTGATACACTTGCACGTATTCCACAAGCATCTGTAGGTACTAAAGATATCACCGGTGGTTTACCACGAGTTGCTGATTTATTTGAAGCTCGTAAACCTAAAGAGCCGGCAATTCTTGCTGAAATTGATGGTATTATCTCATTCGGTAAAGAAACTAAAGGTAAACGTCGCTTAATTATTACTCCACTAGATGGTAGTGAACCATATGAAGAGATGATTCCAAAATGGCGTCAACTTAACGTATTCGAAGGCGAACAAGTTGGCCGTGGTGATGTGATTTCTGATGGTCCTGAATCAGCACATGATATTTTACGTCTACGAGGTGTTAATGCAGTAACTCGTTACATTGTGAATGAAGTTCAAGAAGTTTATCGTTTACAAGGTGTAAAAATTAACGATAAACATATTGAAGTTATTGTTCGTCAAATGTTACGTAAAGCAACTGTTATTCATCCTGGTGGTTCTCGTTTACTTGATGGTGAACAACTTGAAGTTTCACGCTTGAAGATTATTAATCGTGAGCTTGAAGCACAAGGTAAAGAACCAATTGTTTACTTGCATGATTTGCTTGGTATTACTAAAGCATCACTTACTACTGAGTCATTTATTTCTGCGGCATCGTTCCAAGAAACGACTCGCGTATTAACTGAAGCAGCAGTTGCAGGTAAAAATGATGAACTTCGTGGCCTGAAAGAAAACGTTATTGTTGGTCGCTTAATTCCAGCTGGTACTGGTTATGCATATCATAAAGAACGTTTGCGTAAACGCGCAATGCCATCTGATGATGTAATTCAACCAACAACTGTTTCAGCTGAGGAAGCTACAGCTAACTTAGCGGAATTATTGAATTCAGCAGAAGAAAATCAATAGATTTTAGATAAATCGACTAAAGTAGCACGTGTTATCACGTGCTATTTTTTTGTCGAGTGTATGGTATATGAAAGGAGTATTAGATGTATATTGTCATGAATCGGTTTAAAATTAAGTTAGGTAGTGAAGACTCTTTTATTGAAATCTGGCGTAATCGTGATAGCCATTTAAAAGAGATGAAAGGTTTTAATCGTTTTTATTTCCTTAAAGGTAAAACTTATGAAGATTACACATTGTTTTCATCATATGCTGAATGGGAATCAAAACAAGATTTTGAAAATTGGGTTAATTCTGCTCATTTCAAACATACTCACCGTAATACCGATAGCCGCCCAAATAACGCAGATATCTATTTTGAACCTGCTCAACTTGAATGTTTTGAAGTCATTATCTAAGTAATTTTTAAACTAAAAAATCAAATTTTAAAATAAGCATTGTGAGCAATACCAATAAAAAATTACCGATGATAATTCTTCGCAAATTGCATAAAAAAAGATATAATCAAATAAAGTTACATGGGCATTATTAAAGAACTCGATCAGTCCATGTAAATTAAATCTACTATCTTAAAGTCTCTTCTTTGTATTTTATAGTTCATAATTATTTTTATAAAAAGTTGTAAAAATATATTCCTTAATTAAGCATTATAAGTTTGTTTAGTAAAAAAATTTTTAGGCTACTGGTTAGTATTTTCTAATTATCATTGCTTTTTTAAGCTATTTGAAAGTTTAACTATTTACAGGGGCTCGTCATGAAATCCAAATTACTATTGCTTATTCTTATTTTAATTATTGTTGGTGGATTTTTCTTTTTTAAAGACTATAACAGTATTCAAACTCAAGACGAAAAAGTAGCGGCTTCTTGGTCAGAAGTTGTTAATCAGTATAAACGTCGAGCAGATTTAGTTCCGAATCTAGTCAATACAGTAAAAGGATATGCAACTCATGAAAAAGACGTTTTTACTCAGGTAACAGATGCAAGAGCGAAAGTGGGGTCTATCCAAATTAATGCAGATCAACTTAGCGATCCTGCTTTATTCTCAAAATTCCAACAAGCCCAATCAGAATTAAGTTCCGCATTAAGTCGCTTAATTGCTGTTAGTGAAAATTACCCAGAACTTAAAGCAAACACACTTTATCAAGATTTAATGAGCCAACTTGAAGGTACTGAAAATCGGATAACGGTTGCTAGAGGTCGATATATAGAAACAGTACAATCATTTAATACTTATATTCGTCAATTACCAACTAAATGGATTGCAAATATTATAGGGGTACAACCAAAACAACAATTTACTGTTGAAAACGAACAACAAATTTCTAATCCACCAGCAGTCAATTTTGGACAATAAGCATAATGAAAAAATATTATCTGCTCTTTTGTTTACTGTTTTTTAGTGCGATAAGTTATGCATTAACTGAGATTCCTACATTTGATCGCCGTGTTATTGATACGTCAGATACTTTAGAACCATCACAAATAGATGATTTGGAATCAAGCTTGATTGCTTTTGAAAAGACGCGAACTGATGGTGCACAGATCGCGGTATTAATGATCTCCAAACTCGATAATGAAACGGTTGAACAGTATGCTGATCGGGTGTTTATACAGTGGAAAATAGGTAAAAAAGAGCAAGATAATGGTATTTTATTATTAATTGTTAAAGATGATAAGTTGATGCGAATTGAAGTTGGTTATGGTTTTGAAGGCATCATTACGGATTTAATTGCTAGTCATATCATTCGTGAACAATTAGCGCCACAATTTAGACAAAATAACTATTATCAAGGTATACATGATGCGCTTTCAGTTTTAATTAATAAGTTGAATGATCCTCAGCAGGTACCGGCGACTAATAGTGATCCAGATCTCAAAACGGTACTTGCTGGTGATTTTGGTGCCAATTTATTTAATTATGGATTAGCATCCTTTTTTATTTGTTTCACTATTGCTAGCTTATTTTCGATTACTTCCACTAAACGTAGTGCTAGCCGAAGTTTAGGTACTGGTTTACTAAATGGTATATCAGTTGGTGGTTTTACTTTGTTCAATGGTTATTCATTACATATTGTCTTACCTCTAATATTTTTAGCATTTGTTGCCAGTGCGATTTTAAGTGGAATTTTAACCATGAGTGGTGGTAGCGGGCGTGGTGGTCGAGGCGGCGGTTTCGGAGGGGGTAATGGTGGTGGATTTGGCGGAGGTTCATTCGGCGGATTTGGTGGCGGAGGCGGTGGTCGTAGTGGCGGTGGTGGTGCATCTGGCAGCTGGTAAATTTTCTTAGAAAGCACCAAAAGAAATTGGCAATTTACTTTTTTAACAATAATACTACCTAGGTTTATAGCCTCAATAACAAAAATAACTATCTTTGCTTGAAAAAATTTTGAGGAAAGGGGTTTTTTATATCAAAAAAATTTATTAATGATACTTTTAAGCAATAGTTTGTTTAAATTTAAAATCAATTTAGTTAATCTTCAATCATATCCTACATAATAATCCTTGTTTACAACAGCTTTCAGCTAGCCTGACAATAAATTTCCTTTTGCAATAGGAAAAAGTCTCTCTCCACATTGATAATTATTTCCTTTAGGCTAAGTCATCTTAAAAAGAAAAAAGAAAATTAGAATGACTATGCCACAAATACAATTCCGTATGATCGAAGATGATTTAGATCCCGAAGTTGTGACTGCGCAAACGATAGAAATCATTAATCGTTGGTTAACGGATCATCAAATAACCCAAAATAATGTGCAAAAAGCGATGTTGTTATCACATGTTAAAGCAATGGTTGAAAGAGCAAAAACGCTAGAAAAACTACCTGAGGTTGATCCTTCTCTATTTGATGAGCTCTCAGAGCAGTCCTTAGTGCTAGCACGTAAAACTGTACAATTATTCAATAGGTTATCAAATAAAATTGCGCATGTTATTTTCTTATTAGCAATTAGCAAAGATGAATATGAAGATGCGATGCGAATTTATAACTTAGTCGTCAATTTTGTTAAAGAGAGATCAACTAAACGGTTGTTAAATAGTCGTAATTTCGATGATTTTCAAGCTATTGTAAAAGATAGTTTTGGGCGTTTATCGTAATAAACTTGAGTTAATTTGCAATTAAGAAAGGGATTCAACTAAGTGAGTAACACAAGTTATTTTGCGATTAAATAAATAATAATTGTGAGCGCTAAAAAACCCTGTTCCTCAAAATTTTTTGTTAAGAAATAAGTAAAATAATAATTATAAATATTTAAGAAATAATCAACAATTAAAACAAATTATCATGTGCTTGCCCATTGACGAAATGGTGATTTAAAGGTATTATGCGCGCCTTATGGCTTTGTGTGGTTTTTAGCTGCACTTAATAATTTTTAAGGTAGGCATGCATATCTTATGCAAAATAAATTACCATTAACAATTGACCCAATCAAAGCAGCACAAAAAAGACTTGATTATGTTGGATATTATCCAGCTCAAAGTGCAACAAGGATTGAAAGTCCAAAAAGTGATATCGAATGTCATTTGTCTTTTGATTTTGATGAGCAAAGACTTTGCGTTATCACCATTGATGCAAAAATGACGCTAGAACAAATTTGCCAGCGTTGTTTTAAACCTTTTATCACTGAAGTTCATGTGATGAATAAATTTAGTCCTGTTAAGAGCGATGCTCAAGCAGAGAAATTACCGGAACATTATGAGCCCGTTTTAGTTAACGAGTTTGGTGAAGTAGATATATTAGCGTTAATTGAAGACGAAATTATTCTCTCATTACCAATTGCGCCGGTGCATGATAGTAAACACTGCGAAGTGTCAGAGGCAGATATGGTGTTTGGTGAAATTCCTGCTGAGAATGAAAAACCAAATCCATTTGCAATTTTAGTTAGTTTAAAGAATAAGGGGTAAATCCATGGCTGTTCAACAGAATCGTAAAACTCGTGCAAAACGTGGTATGCGTCGTTCTCATGATGCATTAACTGTTGCTAATATCTCAGTTGATGAATCAGGTAAAACTCATTTACGTCATCACGTAACCGCTGATGGTTATTATCGCGGCCGAAAAGTAATTTCTAAATAATTAATTAGTAATTAGAAATCTTCAGGTGACATTTTGGATAATCTAACCATTGCGTTAGATGCTATGAGCGGGGACTTTGGTCCTCGTATTGTTGTTCCTGCTGCAATTCAAGCATTACATCATTATCCAAATCTTTCTATCTTCCTTGTTGGTGACATAAAGGAAGTTAGATTTTTTTTGTCTAAAGAAAATGCCAAGCTAGTTACCCAGTACCAAGAAACAGGTCGCTTGATGGTGACAGAATCAACATCTATCATTACTAACGATATGAAACCTTCTTATGCAATTAGGCATAGCCAAGGTTCGTCAATGAGAATTGCATTAGAATTAGTAAAAAATAATAAAGCTCAAGCTTGTGTTAGCGCTGGTAATACTGGTGCGCTGATGGGGTTATCTAAGTTGTTGTTGCATTCTTTAACAGGCATTGATCGACCAGCATTAGTTGCCACCATTCCTGCGTTAAATAATCAAAATACTGTGGTACTTGATTTGGGGGCAAATGCTGAATGTGATAGTGATATGCTGGTTCAATTTGCTATAATGGGTGAAATACTAGCAAAATCGGTTCTTCATATTGAAAATCCTCGAGTTGCTTTGCTTAATATTGGTGAAGAAGACATTAAAGGATTGGATAAAATTCGTGCTGCTGCATCTGTTTTGAAGGCTAATCATCAAATTAATTATATCGGTTATTTAGAAGGTAATGAGCTATTAACTGGTAAAACCGATGTATTAGTTTGTGACGGCTTTGTTGGTAATGTGACTTTGAAAACGGTAGAAGGGTTAATTAAAATTTTTCTATCTTCGTTCAAAATGCTTTTAGGACACAACTCATTAGTTATGAAATTTTTGAGTAAATGGCTGCAAAGAAAAATAGTAAAAAATTTTGGCTATTTAGACCCTGGGCGATATAATGGCGCTTGTTTACTTGGTCTTCAAAGTATTGTGATTAAAAGTCACGGTAGTGCCAATCAAAAATCATTTTTTGCAGCAATTGAGCAAGCTATTTTAGCTATCGAAACCAATATACCAGAGAAGATTGCCAATAGCCTTTCTTCTGCACTACCCAAGAGCGAATAATTCGATGTATACAAAAATATTAGGAACAGGAAGTTATCTTCCAAAACAAATAAGAACCAATACCGATCTTGAAAAAATGGTGGATACTAGCGACGAATGGATAACTACTCGTACAGGTATTAAAGAAAGACGGATAGCTGCACCTGATGAAACTGTTACTAGTATGGCCTATGAAGCCGCGATTAAAGCTATTGAAATGGCGGATATTGATAAACAAGAAATTGGTTTAATTATTGTTGCAACAGCAACATCAGCTAATGCTTTTCCTAGTTCAGCTACAGAATTACAAGCTAAATTAGATCTCGGTGATGTGGTTGCCTTTGATGTGTCGGCAGCTTGTTCTGGATTTATTTATGCATTAGATATTGCTGATAAATATGTAAAAAGTGGTGTAATAAAATATGCCTTAGTTGTTGGTTCTGATATGTTAACCCGCGGTGTTGATCCAAATGATCGCGGTACAATTATCATTTTCGGTGATGGTGCTGGAGCGGTTGTGGTTGGTGCTTCTGAAGATCCTGGTCTTATTGCCTCTCATTTACATGCCGACGGCCGATATGGCGAATTATTAAAATACCCATATGTTGATCGCCGTTCTCTTAATGACCCTGTCTATATGACAATGCAAGGTAATGACGTATTCAAAATTGCAGTCAAAGAACTTTCTAATCTAGTTGATGAACTTTTAACCGAAAATGCCTTTAATAAATCTGATTTAGATTGGTTAGTGCCACATCAAGCTAATTTACGGATTATTTCAGCAACGGCTAAACGCCTTGATATGGATATGAGTAAAGTTATTGTGACGCTTGATAAACAAGGCAATACTTCTGCCGCATCTGTGCCTTGTGCTTTAGATACCGGGGTACGAGATGGCCGTATTAAGCGAGGGCAGTTAATTTTATTAGAAGCTTTCGGTGGCGGCTTTGTTTGGGGCTCAGCACTCGTTAGATTTTAATTTTATAAATTATTTAGGTAATCAAGGATTTCAAAATGACCAAATTTGCAATGGTATTTCCAGGACAAGGCTCACAAGCTGTTGGTATGTTAAAAGATCTTGCTGAAAATTATTCAGTTGTGAAATCAACTTTCGATGAAGCATCACAAGTATTAGGTTATGATTTATGGACTTTAGTGCAAGAGGGTCCAGCTGATGAACTCAATAAAACTTGGCAAACACAACCGGCATTACTTGCTGCATCGGTTGCGATTTACCGAGTTTGGCAAAGTATTAATGGCCCTCAACCAGAATTTATGGCTGGTCACAGTTTGGGTGAATATTCAGCATTAGTATGTGCTGGTGTGATAGATTTTAAAGACGCTATTAAATTAGTAGAGTTACGTGGTAAATTAATGCAAGAGGCAGTGCCAAGTGGTACTGGTGCAATGTTTGCTATTATTGGTTTAGATAACGATTCAATTCGAAAAGCATGTGAACAAGCTTCACAAGGTCAAGTTGTCGCGCCAGTTAATTTTAATTCACCAGGCCAAGTTGTTATTGCTGGTAATAAAGAAGCGGTTGAACGTGCTGGTGCGCTTTGTAAAGAAGCCGGAGCTAAACGTGCTTTACCATTGGCGGTAAGTGTTCCTTCACATTGTGCATTAATGAAACCAGCCGCTGATAAACTAGCGACAACTTTAAATAACATGACGTTTAATGCACCTCAATTTGCTGTGATTAATAACGTTGATGTTAAAGTTGAATCATCTGCAGAAAATATTAAAGCGGCATTAATAGCCCAGTTATATAGCCCAGTTCGTTGGACTGAAACGGTTGAAGAAATGGCAAAACAAGGTGTAACACTATTAGTTGAGATGGGCCCAGGTAAAGTTTTAACTGGCTTAACTAAACGAATTGTTGATTCATTATCAGCTTGTGCTGTTAATGATAAAGCGTCATTAGATGTTGCAATTGAAAATACTAAATAGAATACAAAAGGGGTAGTTATGAACCTATCAGGAAAAATTGCTTTAGTAACTGGTGCAAGCCGTGGAATTGGAAAGGCCATTGCGGAAAAATTAGTTGCATGTGGTGCAACAGTGATTGGTACTGCAACGACAGAAAAAGGCGCACAGGCCATAAGTGAATATTTAGGCTCTAGCGGAAAAGGTTTAGCACTAAATGTAACTGACGAAGCATCTATCGAATCAGTTATTAATGCAATTAAAACGGAATTTGGCGATATTGATATTTTAGTTAATAACGCAGGTATTACCCGTGATAATCTATTAATGCGAATGAAAGAAGACGAATGGCAAGATATTTTAAATACTAACTTAACATCAGTTTTTCGTTTATCAAAAGCATTAATGCGTACTATGATGAAAAAACGTTATGGCCGAATTATTACTATAGGTTCAGTTGTAGGAACTATGGGTAACGCTGGTCAGGCTAATTATTCTGCAGCAAAAGCAGGATTAATTGGATTTAGTAAATCTTTAGCACGTGAAGTTGCATCTCGTGGAATTACTGTTAACGTGGTAGCGCCAGGATTTATTGCAACTGATATGACTGAAGCACTAACGGATGAGCAAAAAGCTTTAACATTAGCGCAAGTACCAGCAGGACGTTTAGGTGAACCGGCTGAGATTGCTAATGCGGTGGCATTTTTGGCTTCTGATGACGCATCTTACATCACAGGTGAAACTTTACATGTCAATGGTGGCATGTATATGGTGTAATTGATCAGAATAGTGTAAAATAAACCAATAATTTGATGTTTTGAACAAAAAATAAGCAATTGGGTTGAAAAATGATTGGCATCTTTTTCAACATTTTATAAACTTACATTCACCGCCACTTTCGGCGATATTTATAGGAAAAAAAAGAGTATGAGCACTATTGAAGAGCGAGTTAAGAAAATTATTGTTGAGCAACTTGGTGTGAAAGAGGACGAAGTTAAGAATGAATCTTCTTTCGTTGAAGATCTTGGCGCTGACTCTCTTGACACAGTTGAATTAGTT
The DNA here is from genome assembly GCF_016101085.1 of Gilliamella sp. W8123. NCBI lineage: Bacteria > Pseudomonadati > Pseudomonadota > Gammaproteobacteria > Orbales > Orbaceae > Gilliamella > Gilliamella sp. W8123. The sequence continues at coordinate 11,325 of NZ_JACFRE010000008.1, read as the reverse complement.
ATGGCTTTAGAAGAAGAATTTGATACAGAAATTCCTGATGAAGAAGCTGAAAAAATTACAACTGTACAATCAGCAATTGATTATATTACTGCAAATCAATAAGGTTAGCAGAGTTTTCACAATAGGCGGTCAAATGATCGCCTAGTTTTTATTTATGTCTCTATTTTATAGAGTTAATTTGACGTAAAATTCTGAAAACTCATAATAAAATTTTCAATGATTCAAATTTTATTTCAATCCTTTTCTGGAGGACAATGTGTCTAAACGCAGAGTTGTTGTTACTGGAATGGGCATGATATCTCCATTAGGTAATACAGTTGAGTCTACTTGGCAAGCATTATTAGCAGGTCAAAGTGGCGTAGAACTTATAGAACACTTTGATACAGCCCCTTTTGCAACGCGCTTCGCCGCAATGGTTAAAGACTTTAATGGCGAAGATTATAATATTTCACGTAAAGATGCTCGTAAAATGGATTATTTTATCCAATATGGTATTGTTGCAGGTATGCAAGCAATGCAAGATGCTGGCATTGAAGTTACTGAAGAAAACGCAGAACGCATCGGTTGTGCTATCGGTTCAGGTATTGGTGGACTAGGATTAATTGAAGAAAATCATAGTGCATTAGTCAATGGTGGACCGCGTAAAATTAGCCCATTTTTTGTGCCATCAACAATAGTCAATATGATTGCTGGTCATTTATCAATTATCTACGGATTAAAGGGGCCAAGTATTACTATTGCTACCGCTTGTTCATCGGGCGTGCATAATATTGGTCATGCTGCACGTATGATTGCTTATGGTGATGCCGATGCAATGTTAGCTGGTGGCGGTGAAAAAGCTAGTACCCCATTGGGTATTGGTGGTTTTGGTGCTGCTCGTGCATTATCAACTAACAATGATAATCCTAAAGCTGCAAGTCGCCCGTGGGATAAAGATCGTGATGGTTTTGTGCTTGGTGATGGTGCAGGTATCATGTTCTTAGAAGAATATGAACATGCTAAAAAACGTGGCGCTAAAATTTATGCTGAGATCGTTGGTTTTGGTATGAGTGGCGATGCTTATCATATGACTTCACCTCCAGAAAATGGTAGTGGCGCAGCATTAGCTATGAAATGTGCTATTCGAGATGCAGGTATAACAGCGGAACAAGTTGGATATATTAATGCACATGGTACGTCAACTCCAGCTGGCGATAAAGCTGAAACGCAAGCGGTTAAAAGTATTTTCCAAGAAAACGCTAATAAAGTAATGGTCAGTTCAACCAAATCAATGATTGGGCATTTATTAGGTGCTGCTGGTGCTGTTGAATCTATCTTTACGGTGCTTGCGTTACGTGATCAAGCTGTTCCACCGACAATTAATCTTGATAACCCTGATGAAGGTTGTGATCTGGATTATGTTCCACATACTGCTCGTCAAGTGAAAAACTTAGAATATGCGCTTTGTAATTCATTTGGTTTTGGTGGTACTAACGGTTCAGTTTTATTTAAAAAGATCTAATCTTTTTTTCCCATCACAATTTAGTGATGGGAATCACACCTTTTATTGTTTCTCCCATAAACGATAAGTTTTCCTCAGCGATAATCGTAGTTATACCTATGGATAAATTTTGATATTAATTTGTATTATCTAAAAATCTTTATTTAGTTAGTATCAGTTCAAAAAGTTCATATCTGTGTCAAAGAAGCTAACCAACTGTTAATACTAACTAATTTAATATTAATATTTAGGTATATCACTAAAAATAGCAAAATATCGTGATGGATAAAGCGATTAACTATTAAAAATTTTTAATATAAATAACGAATTTTATTTGTCCGTTATGGGATTTTCCGATAAATAAAGACAATAAGAATATTCATATGGTTTATGCTATAATTGAGGCTAATTTTCGGAGTAATTATTTTTGGTAAATATGACTGAACCTAAGTTTATTCATCTTCACTTACATAGCGATTTTTCAATGATTGATGGCATTGCTAAAGTAGGTGCTTTAGTTAATGAAGTCAGCAAGTTGCAAATGCCTGCTTTTGCTATTACTGATTTTACCAATCTGTGTGGACTGGTGAAGTTTTATGGTTCAGCAATGGGTAAGGGCATCAAACCGATTATTGGTGCCGATTTAGCTGTTAAAAATTCACAATTAAGTGATGAGGTTTATCGGTTAACATTATTAGCTGCAAATAATGAAGGCTACCAAAATCTTACTTTATTAATTTCTAAAGCTTACCAGCGTGGCTATATTGGAGATTTACCAGTTGTTGATCAAGAATGGTTAACATTGCATCGCAATGGTTTAATCATATTAGCTGGTCGTGAAAGTGATATTGGTATTGGTATTATTCGTGATAATCAGGCGATTATTGATGATGCAATTAACTTTTATCAAGAAAATTTTAATCAACACTTTTATTTTGAATTGGTTCGCACAAATCGCCTTAATGAAGAATTATTTATTCATAGTGCTATTAAGCTAGCTGAACAACATGCCTTACCTGTTGTGGCGACTAATGATGTACGATTTTTGAAATCTTCGGATTTTGAAGCACATGAAATTCGCGTCGCTATTCATGATGGTAATACACTTGAAGATCCTAATAGACCGAAAAATTATTCAGCTGAACAATATTTGCGTACTGAACAAGAGATGTGCGATTTATTTTCAGATATTCCAGAGGCATTAGAAAATAGTGTAGAAATAGCTAAGCGATGCAATGTTACTATAAGGCTTGGTGAATATTTCCTACCACAATTTCCTACTGGTGATATGTCGACGGAAGATTTTTTGGTACATAAATCTCGAGAAGGTTTAGAAGAGAGATTAGAATTTCTTTTTCCTGATCCCGAAGAACGAAAACAAAAACGTCCAGAATATGATGAACGATTAGAAACAGAATTAAACGTAATAAATCAGATGGGTTTCCCGGGTTACTTTTTGATCGTAATGGAATTTATTCAATGGTCAAAAGATAATGATATTCCTGTTGGACCAGGACGCGGATCAGGAGCGGGTTCTTTAGTTGCTTATGCTTTAAAGATCACTGATTTAGACCCATTAGCATTTGATCTACTTTTTGAACGTTTTTTGAATCCAGAACGGGTTTCAATGCCGGATTTTGATGTCGACTTTTGTATGGAAAAGCGTGATATGGTTATTGATCACGTTGCTGATATGTATGGTCGAGATGCTGTATCGCAAATTATTACCTTTGGTACTATGGCTGCAAAAGCGGTTATCCGTGATGTAGGGCGAGTACTTGGCCATCCTTATGGATTTGTCGATCGTATCTCAAAATTAATTCCTCTTGATCCTGGTATGACCTTAGCTAAGGCATTTGAAGCTGAACCACAACTACAAGAGCTTTATGATAATAACGAAGAAGTTAAGTCTCTTATTGATATCGCAAGACAGTTGGAAGGTGTTACTCGAAATGCAGGTAAACATGCTGGAGGTGTTGTAATATCTCCAACTAAGATTACTGATTTTTCTCCTATTTATTGTGATCCTGAGGGCCACCATCCAGTAACGCAATTTGATAAAAATGATGTTGAATATGCTGGACTAGTTAAATTTGACTTCTTAGGATTACGTACCTTAACCATTATTGACTGGGCGATTAAAATGATTAATGAGCGCCAGTTAAAGGATGGTAAGGCCGCAGTTGATATTACTCGTATTCCATTAGATGATGAAGAATCTTTCCAATTATTATTAAAAGCTGAAACTACCGCGGTCTTCCAATTGGAATCGCGTGGTATGAAAGATTTGATCAGGCGGTTAAAGCCAGACTGCTTTGAAGATATGATCGCTTTAGTTGCTTTATTTCGACCGGGGCCGTTACAGTCAGGGATGGTAGATAATTTTATTGACCGTAAGCATGGACGAGAAGAAGTATCATATCCAGATATCAATCATCAACACGAATCTCTTAAACCAATATTAGAACCAACCTATGGCATAATTTTATATCAAGAACAAGTTATGCAAATTGCCCAAACACTATCTGGTTATACGCTAGGTGGTGCAGACTTGTTACGACGAGCGATGGGTAAGAAAAAACCAGAAGAGATGGCTAAACAACGTTCTGTTTTTAAAGAAGGTGCGGAAAAGCAAGGCATTGATGGTGAGCTTTCAATGCATATTTTTGATCTGGTTGAAAAATTTGCTGGCTATGGTTTTAATAAATCTCACTCCGCAGCTTATGCACTGGTTTCATATCAAACATTATGGTTAAAAACTCATTATCCGGCTGAATTTATGGCTGCTGTAATGACAGCTGATATGGACAATACAGATAAAATTGTTGGTTTAGTTGACGAATGTCTAAGAATGGGGTTGCAAGTTAATCCTCCAGATATTAACAGTGGTCTTTACCATTTTCATGTGAATGATAAAGGTGAAATTGTTTATGGCATTGGTGCCATAAAAGGGGTAGGTGAAGGGCCGATTGAAGCAATTGTAGAGGCGCGTAATAGCGGTGGTTATTTTAAAAATATCTTTGAGCTTTGTGCTCGAACTGATATGAAAAGAATTAATCGTCGGGTGTTAGAAAAATTAACTATGGCTGGTGCTTTCGATAAATTAGGACCACATAGAGCGGCTATTTTACATAGTATTAATGATGCCATGCAAGCGGCAGATCAATATGCTAAAGCACAGAATATTGGTCAAGAAGATATGTTCGGAGTCCTTGCTGAAGAGCCAGAACAAGTTGAACATGCATATGCTGCTGTACCTGAATTACCAGCACAAGTTTTACTTGATGGTGAACGTGAAGCATTAGGACTTTATTTAACCGGCCATCCGGTTACCCAATATTTAAAAGAACTCAATCGATATTCAGGGGGCCTTCGTATTAGCGAGGCAGCACCTACTGGATGGGGCAAAATGGCTACTTTTGCCGGTATTGTTGTTGATGCCAGAGTTCGAATTACCAAAAAAGGTAATAAAATTGGATTATTTACTTTAGATGATAGGTCAGGACGAATTGATGGCATGCTTTTTTCTGAAGCATTAGATAAATTTGGTCATTTACTGGTAAAAGATAAAATTCTAATTGTTTCAGGGCAAGTAAGTCATGATGATTTCAATGGTGGGTTTAAATTATCTGTTCGTGATATTGTTGACTTAAAAGATGCTCGGGCTAAATATGTTAAAGGGTTAGCTGTTACATTAACTGATATTGAAGTTAATCGGACAATCCTACAACGACTACAGCAAATTATAGAACCTTATCGACACGGTAGTGTGCCAATTAATTTATATTATCAAAGAGAAGACTCTATCGTACGCCTACAATTTGGTACCACTTGGCGTATAGTACCTGAAGATGCACTAATAATAGAACTAAAAACCTTACTAGGTAATGAGCGTGTGAATTTTGAATTTGATTAATTAAGTTATATTAATCGAATAAGTAATAAAAATTTGGGCTATTTAGAAATAAAGATTTAAATAAATATTAAAGGTGCTATTTAACCTGTTTAAGTCTATTAATAATAAATATTGATGACTTCAATGACAATTACATAGTAGAATTGGTTTAATTTTATTTTAATAAATAGTCAGTATACTAAATTTAGTAACGTATTTTTAATAAAATACAAATAATACAAGAGGCAATCACAAGCGTTATGAACAATTTTTTGGAATTTGAAAAGCCGATAGCGGAATTAGAAGCAAAAATTAATTCCTTAAAGAATATTGATTCGCAACAAGTTGAATTAGATATTAATTTAGATAAAGAAATTAAGCAATTAAATCAGAAAAGTCGTGAATTGACTAAAAAAATATTTTCTAATCTATCGCCTTGGGATGTGGCTCAATTAGCTAGGCACCCTAATCGCCCTTACACATTAGACTATATCAATGAAATTTTTACTGATTTTGATGAGTTGGCTGGTGATAGAGCCTATGCTGATGATAAGGCAATTGTTGGTGGCATAGCGCGTATAGATGATCGCCCAGTTATGGTGATTGGCCACCAAAAAGGTCGTGAAACTAAACAGAAAATCTATCGTAACTTTGGTATGCCTGCTCCAGAAGGTTACCGTAAAGCATTGAGATTAATGCAAATGGCTGAGCGATTTAAGTTACCAATTATTACATTTATTGATACTCCAGGAGCCTATCCTGGAATTGGTGCAGAGGAAAGAGGACAAGCTGAAGCAATTGCCCGTAACCTACGTGAGATGTCACGATTAAATGTACCAACAATTTGTACTGTCATTGGTGAGGGTGGATCGGGTGGCGCACTTGCAATTGGTGTCGCAGATAAAGTTAATATGCTACAGTATAGTACTTACTCAGTTATTTCTCCGGAAGGATGTGCATCAATTTTATGGAAAAGTGCTGATAAAGCGCCAGTAGCAGCAGAAGCAATGAATATGACTGCTGACAAATTGATAAAATTGAATCTGATCGATTCTATCGTACCAGAACCTCTTGGTGGCGCTCATCGTGACTATACTGCTATTGCTACTTCACTTAAAGCACAATTATTAGCTGATCTGGATGAATTAGAAGGTTTAGCATTATCAGAACTGCTTGAAAGAAGATTCCAACGTCTTATGAACTACGGTTATGTACGATAATTTAGGGATCGAATATAAATATGAATAAACCGACCGGATTGCAACGCATTATTAATGCGACAAAATATTCTTTGAAGGGATTTAAGTCTGCAATAAAATATGAAGTCGCATTTCGTCAAGAATTAATTATATTAATTCTAGCTTATATAACAGTAATGTTAATCGATTTTTCTATTTATGAACGCATTTTATTATTGGGTTCAATTGGCGTTGTGATGATTGTTGAATTACTTAATAGTGCTATTGAATGTGTGGTTGATCGTATTGGTAGTGAAAGGCATGAATTGTCAGGGCGGGCAAAAGATTATGGTTCTGCAGCAGTTTTTCTTTCCCTGTTACTAACTATAATTTTATGGATTTATTTGTTTGCTTGTCATTTCTTTCCTTGATTTTTATTATTTAATTGTTGTTTAAATATTATTTATTAAAAATGCGAGAGGTTCTCGCATTTTTGGTTTATAACTATTAGAAATTATTCTGGAACTAATTCTTTAATAAGATAATTCCCCATTTTTTCTGTATCAAGGGTGTTTTTCAACCACGGCATAATGGTTTGCATTTGTTCGTGTAACTTCCATGGCGGATTAATAACTATCATACCCGAAGCGGTCATACCTTTTTGGTTATTATCTGGTTTGATTGCAAATTCAAATTGAGAAATTTTCTTAATACCTAAGTTAACAATTTCATCTATCATCTTTTGCGTTTGAGTTCGAGAAACAACCGGATACCAAATTAAATAAATGCCAGTTGCGAAACGTTTATATGCTTCCAATAATGCTTTAGGGATTTTTTGATAGTCATCTTTTATTTCATATGAAGGATCAATCAAAACAATGCCACGTCGAGACTCTGGGGGTAATTTTGATTTTAATTGAGCAAACCCATCTTCTCTTAATACTTTAGCTCGCTTATCTTTACTGAATTCTTGTCGCAATAATGGGTAATCTGTAGGATGAAGTTCAGTAAGACTGATCTTGTCTTGTTCTCTTAGTAATTGTTTAGCAATTAAAGGGGATCCTAAATAATATTTCAACTTATCGAACGGGTTATAACGTTTTAAAACCGATAAATAAGTATTAAGCAATTCAGGTGTTTCGGATTGTTGCCAAATTAAATTGATACCAGATAAATATTCCCCTGTTTTTTCAGAATGTTCACTTTGTAGTAAATAACGACCAGCTCCAGAATGAGTATCTAAGTACAAAAATGGTTTTTCTTTTTCTTTTAATGAGTTAATACATAATGTTAATACAATATGTTTTAATACATCGGCATGATTGCCTGCGTGATAGCTATGACGATAGCTTAACATGACTTATTTAACCTCTTTTGTTCATTTTTTTGCATATAAAATGTTGTTAATGCAAGGCTTAAAAGACAAGGTATCTCCATCAACTCTTCAATAAGATCTTTGCGATGAGGATCTAAAACTAACCATTGGTAACCTAAACGACGGTGTTCAGCCATGTCGGCAATACCTAAAAAAAGAAAGGCAAAAAACAGATGCCAGACAGGAATTGTGTCATATTTATATCGACGAGCTATTTCTCGGCGAATGGTTGGTAAAAATATAGTTAATATGGGTATTGCCATGATAATGCTAGCAATGATTTTGTAATAAAAACGTGGCACGTCAGGGAAAAAATCTCGCCCCCAACTGATTCCTCGACCAAATAGCATAAACCACCAAAATATTGTCCAAATCCAAAATTTGTAGAGATCCGCATGATTTTTGAAATTTTTAGCATAATAGTATGTGTAACAACACATAAATAATAAGAACAGAGATTGGAAGTGTTCAACTAAGCTAACTGTTAATTTTCCATATAATGGAATGTAAAAGTTACCAAAGATGTAAAGACAAAGGCTTAAAATTACAATGAAAATCGAGCTTTTGTAAAAATGAGTATCAAAATTAGGCATGATTTATTTCAAAATTAAATACAATTTTTAAGTTTGAGTATAGTACCGCATTTACGACATTGATAACTAGTTTTATTATTTATAATTTTGTTATGCCGTATTGGTGATAAATGATGCTCTTGGCAGTCACAAAAATATATATATCCATTGCGTTTAATTTTGAAATTATGGGTCACTTTTGGTTCTTTTTTCATTATTTTAGACATGACATATTGCCATTCTTTGCCATGCGGTTTTACTTTACCAAAATATTGAAAAGTAATGAGATGAGCTAATTCATGAGGCACAACTTCATTAATAAAATCTTCCTTATTCTCATAGAGCATTGTGTTATTAAGTTGTATTTCCCAATGGGTTAATAATGCGCAGCCTGCAACACTACCTTTAGGTTTGTAACTGATTTTAGGCTCTTTATAATTGGTTTTTAATATTTGATTGGCTTGAATTAAGTGGGTTCTTAAACAAGCCAATACTTGATTATGTAGATAAATTGGTATGTGTTTATAATCCTGCTGCATCGCGAAGAATAGCTGCCTTATCGGTTTTTTCCCAAGGGAAGATATCTCGACCAAAATGGCCATAGCTGGCGGTTTTTTGATAAATTGGCTGGATAAGATCAAGCATTTGAATTAGTCCATAAGGACGTAAATCAAAAAATTCTTTTATTAATGATATAATTTTGTCATGAGCAATTTTTTCAGTACCAAAAGTATTAACATAAATAGAAGTTGGATGAGCAACACCGATAGCGTAAGAAATTTGTAATTCACATTTATCAGCAAGTCCTGCGGCTACAATATTTTTGGCAACATATCTTGCTGCATAAGCTGCTGAGCGGTCTACTTTTGAAGGATCTTTGCCAGAAAATGCACCACCACCATGACGTGCGGCACCGCCATAGGTATCAACAATAATTTTTCGACCAGTTAAACCACAATCTCCCATAGGACCACCAATAACAAAGCGTCCAGTAGGGTTGATAAAATATTTTGTTCTTGAAGTTAACCATTCGTTTGGTAACGTTGGTTTAATGATCTCTTCCATAACCGCTTCATGCAACTCTTTTTGTTCAATGCCTTCTGAATGTTGGGTCGATAAAACTACAGTATCGACTCCTTGGATTTTTCCATCTTGGTAAATCAATGTGACTTGGCTTTTGGCATCAGGCCTTAACCATGGGAGAGTACCATTTTTTCTTACTTCAGCTTGACGATGCATAAGATCATGAGCATAACTAATTGCCGCTGGCATTAAATTAGGCATTTCATTCGTTGCATAACCAAACATAATACCTTGGTCACCAGCACCTTGCTCCAGTGGATTTTGACGATCAACACCTTGATTAATATCCGGCGATTGCTTACCAATTGCATTGAGAACTGCACAAGAGTTGGCATCAAAGCCCATTTCTGAACTAGTATAACCAATATCATTAATGGTTTTTCTGGTTAATTCTTCAATATCAACCCATGCAGAAGTTGTAATTTCTCCACCAACTAATGCCATACCGGTTTTTATGTAAGTTTCGCAAGCAACTCGTGCTTTAGGATCTTGTTCTAAAATAGCATCTAATACTGCATCAGATATTTGATCGGCTATTTTATCTGGATGACCTTCTGATACAGATTCTGAAGTAAATAGAAATTCTGACATGTTTTACCTTCTTTAACTTATTTAGTGCAATTCTCTAAATATAAAATAACAATGAAAGTTGCTTGTGTTTAGCAGTTTTACCATCTAGACGTCCATTTTAATGATTTATTCTAAAAAAAGCCAGTACTACCACAAACAAAATTACTTGCATAAAATTTTAATCAATTTAGGATATGGCTCGTTTATTTTTTTAACCTTCATTAACTATATATGAATATTGTAAAACAATCTCCCACAGTATTAGTTTTTGATTCGGGTATCGGTGGATTATCAATTTATAATGAAATCTATAATAAAATGCCGAATCTACATTATATTTATGCTTTTGATAATGAAGGATTTCCCTATGGTGATAAATCATCTGAATATTTAATTACTAGAGTGAATCATATCATTGCTACCATTTTACAATCATACTCTATTGATTTAGCTGTGATTGCATGTAATACCGCTAGCACTATCTGTTTACCAAGTTTACGGACAAACTTTCCTTTTCCAATTGTCGGTGTTGTACCTGCAATTAAGCCTGCCAGCAAAGTTACTAAAAATAAATGTATAGGGTTATTAGCAACCAAAGCAACAATACAAAGAGCATATACCAGTAATTTAATTCAGGAGTTTGCTCCAGATTGTGATGTTAAATTGCTTGGTTTATCTGAATTAGCCCATATAGCAGAAAATAAATTACAAGGTATTGCTGTTGATATGCAGCAACTGGAGAAGTTATTGCAGCCATGGCTAAATTTATCTACTGTCCCCGATACTATTGTACTTGGCTGTACTCATTATCCGTTTATTAAAGATGAGTTAAGAATACTTTTTCCTAATACAACTTTTATCGATTCAGGATATGCAATTGCATCAAGAGTTAATACATTACTTAATGATCAGTATGATCTAAATAGCTTAAATAAACTATCTACTTTAGATAATATTGTGATAAGTACATTGCATAATCAGCAAGTTGAAAAATTAACTAAAAAATTTACTGAATATAATCTTAATAAATATCATTGTATTAGCGTTAATGCTGATTAAAGCTTATTCGAACAAATAAATAATTGCAATTTTTCACTTGCCAAAAAAAATGAAGTGCCTATAATGCGCATCCACTGACACGGCGTCAGCGACAAGCAGACAAAGGTCGTGTT
>NZ_JACFRE010000034.1:0-248 GCF_016101085.1 Gilliamella sp. W8123 | reverse complement strand
CGTACCCGGGTAACAAATACCGAAGCACTACTCGGGATATCCCTTTCTGATGGTAGAACATTTACTCCCACAACCAATGATTCAATAAACCATCCTATCGAGTTACCTGTTGCTGGTCAGAGTTTTAAGGATATTGGTATGTTAGTACCAACGGATACTCATTCTAATTCTATTGAATTAAGTTCACTTATTGGCAAACCGTATAATTATTGGGGGGATGATGATGGTGATGGTCAGGGAGTTTATTA
>NZ_JACFRE010000007.1:0-160777 GCF_016101085.1 Gilliamella sp. W8123 | reverse complement strand
GCGCGAACCCTCTTTACAATCTCCCGCGGCGACCACGCAAGTGGTCACGATGTGACTACCTTCCGCCTTCGTTCGCTTTTAACGCTCCTTGGCAAACATCCCTGTTTGCCATGCTAACCTCACTCGATAGTTTTCATCACAGCACTTTCGTTATTTGATCCAGTAATAAATTTAGCTACTGCTTTGATATCATCAAAGGCGTTTCGCATAGCAAAGCTATAGTTGAATCCCGATCATAATCGCCTTGATCATTTAAAAATGTTCCATCTAAATCAGTGATAATTAACTTTATCATGTCTGCTTCCTTTGGGGGGATTTGATCATCTTGATGTTTATTGTGCTTAATTATTTTTAGACACACAATATAGTGTGTTGGAAATATCAGGTCGAGATTAATATAAATATTTATTTGAAATTTAATCATTTTTAATTAGAATGAGTTTTTTGCTTTATTAAAAGGATGACTTATGACCAATGAAACCACCCCAAAAAAGAAAAGTTCTATAATTAAGAAAATTTTGCTTGCCGTTATAATTTTAGTAGTCATTGTAGCTATTTTTGGGAATAGTAAGAATGATGAAACTAAGAAAGAAGCAACGCCTGAAATCCAATATCCTCAAGATCAAACTACATTAATTGAAGCAAGTAAAACTGCTATGGATAAAGCTATAAAAGCTGATAACGATATGCAAAAAGGCAGTGCCCTTAGAGAGAGAAGCAAGGCAATTTGTAACGGTATCACTAATTTGTCAGTTAAAGATTGGGTAGGAACTATTAAGAAGATTGATTCAAATTCTGATGGTTACGGTGTATTAGAAATTGAAATTGCCAGAAAAATATATGTTAAAACTTGGAATAATGCATTATCAGATTCGTTCCATAAAACATTACTTAAACCTGATACGCCTTTATTCGATAAAATTGCTAATATGAAAAAAGGTCAAAAAGTGAAGTTTTCAGGTAACTTTTTTAAAGATAACGAGACCTGCATCTATGAGTCAAGTTTAAGTTTGGATGGTAAGTTAACAGAACCTGAGTATATTTTTAGATTTTCCGATGTAAATCCATTATAAAGTAAAGCCTTTTTTAGATAACTAAAAATAAGCCTGAAAAGCAATTTTCAGGCTTTTCATATTCTGATTCTCAAATGAGTTAACCTTTCCAAATCTATCAACTTAATTTTAATAAACCGTCAAAAACCCCTTTCCTCAATTTTTTTGTCAAACTAAATAAATTTGATTTTTTTATAATCAAGAATACTAATGCTATAGATAAAAAAAAAGCCTGAAATTAATTTTCAGGCTTTTTGGCTTTTTTTAATATTGTTGTATTTTCGACAACCAATCAATAAGTAGCTTTACTGTTTGGCAACAATATTACCTTCATCCAAATCTAGATGAATCGTTTTACCAGGAACTAATTTTCCAGATAGAATCTGTTGAGCTAATGGGTTTTCAATCTCTTGTTGTATTGCACGTTTTAATGGTCTTGCACCATAAATTGGGTCAAAGCCAACTTTAGCTAGTTGTTCTAGTGCAGCATCAGAGATATCCATTTCATATCCACGCTCATCAAGACGTTTTTCAACATGAGCTAATTGAATTTTCGCAATTGCTTTGATGTTTTCTTGTCCTAATGGATGGAATACCACTGTTTCATCAATACGATTAATAAACTCCGGTCTAAAGTGTTTAGTTACTACGGTCATGACTAACGCTTTCATCTCGTCGTAACTTAGTTCGACTTGACCTTGAATCAGATCAGAACCTAAGTTAGATGTCATGATGATTACGGTATTGCGAAAATCGACAGTTCGACCTTGTCCATCAGTTAATCGTCCATCATCCAATACTTGTAATAAGATGTTAAAGACATCTGGATGAGCTTTTTCGACTTCATCGAGTAAGATGACAGAGTATGGTCGTCGTCTCACAGCTTCAGTTAAATAACCACCTTCTTCATAACCAACATAACCAGGAGGTGCACCGATTAAGCGAGCCACAGAATGTTTTTCCATAAACTCAGACATGTCGATACGCACCATAGCATCTTCACTGTCAAACATAAAGTTAGCCAATGTTTTGCAAAGTTCAGTTTTACCAACACCGGTTGGTCCTAAGAATAAGAATGAACCAATCGGTTTATTCGGATCAGAAAGCCCTGCTCGACTACGACGAATAGCATTGGCCACAGCAACCACCGCTTCATTTTGACCAATAACGCGTTTATGTAAGGCATCTTCCATATGTAAAAGTTTTTCTTTTTCACTCTCTAGCATTCTCGATACAGGAATACCTGTTGCTTTCGATAAAACTTCAGCAATTTCGTTATCGGTGACTTTGTTACGCAATAACTTCATGGTTTTACCTTCTAGCTGTGTGGCTGTAGCTAGTTTCTTCTCTAATTCGGGGATTTTGCCATACTGTAGTTCGGACATCTTGTTTAAGTCACCCATTCGGCGAGCCTGTTCTATTTCAGTACGTGCTTTTTCCAACTCGGCCTTGATATTTTGAGTACCCGAAAGTGCAGCCTTCTCTGATTTCCACTCTTCTTCAAGTGATGCATAAGCCTTTTCTTTTTCAGCAAGTTCATCATTTAACATCTCAAGTCGTTTTTTACTTGCATCATCAGACTCTTTCTTGAGCGCTTGTTGTTCAAGTTTGAGTTGAATAATACGTCGTTCAAGCCGATCCAATGACTCTGGTTTTGAGTCCATTTGCATACGGATACTTGATGCTGCTTCATCGATTAAGTCGATCGCTTTGTCTGGTAACATACGATCAGAGATATAACGATGCGATAAAGTTGCAGCTGCAACAATTGCTGGATCGGTAATTTGCACATGATGATGCAGTTCATAACGTTCTTTTAAACCGCGCAATATTGCGATGGTATCTTCAACTGACGGTTCTGCTACATAAACTTTTTGGAAACGACGTTCTAATGCCGGATCTTTTTCGATATATTGACGATATTCATCAAGTGTGGTGGCACCAACACAGTGTAACTCACCTCGAGCTAAAGCTGGTTTTAACATATTACCAGCATCCATTGCACCGTCACTTTTACCGGCACCGACCATAGTATGTATTTCATCAATAAAGAGAATAATACTACCTTCGGCTTTGGCAATATCTTTTAATACAGCCTTTAAGCGTTCTTCAAATTCACCACGATATTTAGCACCGGCAATTAATGCCCCCATATCTAATGATAAAACTCGTTTGTTACGTAAACCCTCTGGCACTTCACGATTAACAATACGTTGTGCTAATCCTTCAACGATAGCTGTTTTACCTACCCCTGGTTCACCAATAAGTACTGGGTTGTTTTTGGTTCGACGTTGTAATACTTGTATTGTACGACGAATCTCTTCATCACGACCAATGACTGGGTCAAGCTTGCCTTGTTCGGCTCTTTCGGTTAAATCAATGGTGTATTTTTTCAATGCACCACGTTGATCTTCAGCATTAGGATCGTTCACGTTATCACTCCCTCTTACTTGGTTAACTGCTTGGCTAAATTTGTCTTTGCTGACACCAGCTCTTTTTAAAATATCAGTTAAATTACCTTTTTCATCTAACGCAGCTAGTATGAATAGTTCAGATGAAATATAGCTATCGCCATTTTTTTGCGCTAGTTTGTCACATAGATTCAAAATTCTTACTAATTCTTGTGATGGAATAACTTCACCACCAATGCCTTGAACTTGGGGTAAACGTTCAATTGCTTGATTTAATTCTTGTTGTAATGTCGCAATATTTGCGCCTGACGCCACCAGTAATGGATTAATCCCACTGCCTTCTTGATTGAGCATGGCAGATAATACATGGATGGGCTCTATATATTGATTGTCTTTACCTAATGCGATTGATTGCGCATCAGCTAAAGCTTGTTGAAATTTGTTAGTGAGTTTATCTAACCTCATATTATTTATCTCCTAAGCAATAAATTTGGTTTAAATGTGTAACACATTCAATCCATTTGCATAATCACTAAATGAGTGTGGAAGAATAAATTTCAAGAGCTGATTAACAATATTTTTGACGAATTTTTGCAATAAAATCGTTTATATTTTACTCGCGTCTTTATAAAAGATAAAGTAGTTTGAAAAACCAGCACTTAAGCAAAAATGTTTAGTAAATTTGGATGACACTTAAGCTGTTATCCTTTATATTAGCCGCTTTATTTTGTTAGGTTAGCTAACCGTGGTTCGTAATCCATCCCACGAAAAAAAACTAGGAAAGAAATATGTTTAAAATTGCTAAAGAGTTCCAGTTTGATGCTTGTCATATGTTAGATGGGCACAATGGAAAATGTCATAACCTACATGGTCATACCTACCGTTTGTTAGTCGAGATCAGCAATGAACTTATTACCAGCGGTTCAAGTGCTGATATGGTAATGGATTATGCTGACATAAAATCAATTGTAAAACAGCAAATTATCGACCAACTCGATCATGCTTATCTTTATAATCAAAATAATGCTAATGAAAGCCAAATAGCAGAGCTTTTACAGCAAATGCAACGTAAAATTTTTGCTTTTCCTTGTCGCACTACTGCAGAAGGAATGAGTAAATTTATTTTTGACCACTTATCACAATTTCTACCTGTGTCGATGATTAAGCTTTGGGAAACCCCTACTTCTTATTGTGAGTATCATCGGAGCGAAAAATGATCGAATATCGTATTGTTGAAATCTTCGAATCTTTACAAGGCGAAGGTTATAACACTGGTATGCCAGCTATTTTTATTCGTTTTGCCGGTTGTAATTTAAACTGTAGTTGGTGTGATACTAATTTCCGCAAATTTCAGCGTTTTACGTTAGAGCAAATACTGGCAAAAGTTAAACAATATAAAAGTAGCAATATTATTATTACCGGTGGTGAGCCCACAATGGTAAAAGAGTTATCTTTATTATTAACACATCTAAAACAAGCTGCTTACTATATTGCAATTGAGAGTAATGGACTAGGTAAAGTCGATCCACTGATTGATTATATTGCACTGAGTCCTAAATTTTGTTATCACCATCGTTATCAAAAAATTTTGCAATCAACAGCTAGTGAAGTAAGAATTGTCGCAGAGAAACAAACGGGATTTATCGATTTTTGTTACTATATTGAGCAGCATATTCAAGCTAAGCGTTATTATTTGTCACCTTGCGAAGTCAATGGTGAGATGAATATGTTTGATACCATTGAGTTGTTAGGTAAGATTAATCATAATCGTATTGACAATAAATGGATGCTAAGTCTACAAACACATAAATTTGCCAATATTGAATAGTTAGATTGGCAAACTTTCACTATAGGTTATAAAAATAAAATAGACTATTATCCTATACGATAAAATACCTTCAGTTATGATGATTCATTATTAAGGGAATAAGGATTTTTACCTAGTTATCGGTATGACAGAAAGGATAAAACAAATCATCTAGATCTGTTTTTATCATGATTAATAGATTATTCGAAGCCTTGTTTAGTGGTTTTATTCAAACCAAATCATTGTTGCCATCCTTCCTGTCTTATTTTCTCGACGGTAGGAGTAAAACAAGTCTCGCTCGGTATGGGTGCAATAGTTACCACCATAAATCTGGTTTATACCGATTGAATTTAATCGCTGTTTGGCAATCATATAAAGATCCGCTAAATATTTTTGTTGTTTGGCATCTATTAGTTTAAATGCATGATGCGCGTTTGCATCGTAAGCTTCAAACTGTTTTTTCACTTCGCCACCTACTTCAAATTTTGTAGCGCCAATTGCAGGACCAAGCCAAACTATGATATCAGTAGCCTTACAGTAAAATTTCTTTGCCGTTTCTTCTAAAATACCATGACAAAGTCCACGCCAACCTGCATGGGCAGCGGCGACTTGATTACCGTCGACGGAACAAAATAGTACTGGCATACAATCAGCCGTTAACACGACACTAACTTGATTTGCTTGCCGGGTATATGAGCCATCAGCTTCAAAACGTTCACTATTACCAATCAATCCATGTGCTGGTTGTAGTTGAATTTCTGAAATATCAAGTACAGTTGTGCTATGGGTTTGATTTAACCAATAAGGTTCGCTAGGGATTTTTTCAGCACTAATGATAAGACGACGATTTTCAACAACATCATTCAAATCATCACCAGTACGACTACCTAAATTTAGGCTATCAAATGGTGCAGAACTCACACCACCGATGCGAGTTGTAGTAAAAGCACGAATATTTGTCGGTGCCGGCCAATAGGGATAAATTGATTTAATCATAACTATTACCAATCAAGTTCATCTTTGTGGAGTTCGGTATCTAATTGTAATTCTTGAATTAGTTTTTGCATATCATCAGGTATTGGTGCATGCCATTCCATTAGCTCGCCAGTAATTGGATGATATAAACGTAACATAGTGGCATGTAAGGCTTGGCGATCAAAATCACGTAAAGTTTGGATAAATGATTCGCTAGCACCTTTCGGTGGTCTAGGTCGACCACCATAAAGAGGATCACCGACTAATGGATGGGCAATATGTGCCATATGTACACGAATTTGATGGGTACGCCCTGTTTCAAGTCTTAAACGTAATCGGGTATGTAACCGATATTTTTCCATAACACGATAATGGGTTACTGCTGGTTTTCCGGTTGGAAAAACCGCCATATGGGTCCGTTTAGTTGGATGGCGAGTAATTGGTTGATCTACGCTACCTCCAGCGGTAATGATCCCCATAGCAACCGCTTCATACTCACGAGTTATTTCTCGTAATTGTAATGATTCTACTAAATGAGTTTGTGCTTCAATGGTTTTAGCAACCACCATTAATCCTGTGGTATCTTTATCTAGACGATGGACAATGCCTGCTCTTGGTACTCGTGAGATATCTGGATAGTGATAAAGTAATGCGTTTAATACGGTACCATTTGGATTTCCAGCACCAGGATGAACCACTAAATCTCGAGGTTTATTAATAACCAAAATATGATCATCTTCATAAACGATATTAAGTTTTATATCTTCTGGTTGGTGATAAGTTTCTTCTTCAATTTCAACTTCAATAATTATTTTTTCGCCACCAAGTACTTTATCTTTGGGTTTATTTACAATATTATTGTTAACTAATACTTTATTATTTACGATCCATTCTTTAATTCTTGACCTTGAGTAATCAGGGAAAAGCTCGGACAAAGCCTGATCCAAACGCATTCCAAGCTGGGTTTGTTCGATTTCAGATGAAAGTTTTAACTTATGCATGTGTAATTTATCTATTTTAAGCTGTTATGTTTTAGAGTATTATATACTAATCATCGCCTTTAATGTTTAATTATATTTTGGATTGAAAACTGAATGAAATTGCGTTTACAAACTTTGTTAGCTATCGCTTTAAGTAGCATGCTAATTGGCTGTACAAGTACAAAGCATGATGTTGAAAATGTGCCAGAGATTGAGCTCCACAATAAAGCTAAAACAGAGCTTGAGAGTGGAAATATCAAATCCAGTATTAGTGTTTTAGAGGCTATAGACAAAAATTATCCATTTGGACCTTATTCACAACAAGTTCAATTAGATTTGATTTATGCCTACTATAAAACAGCGGATTATCCACTGGCCATTGCATCAATTGACCGCTTTTTAAAATTAAACCCAACACACCCTAATATTGATTGGGTAATTTACATGCGCGGAATTTCAAATATGGCGCAAAATGACAATACAATTCAGGGTTGGTTTAATGTCGATCGTTCAGACCGAGATCCTGAGTTTGCTATGGCTGCATTTAAAGATTTTACTTATTTGGTAACTAGTTTTCCAAATAGTAGTTATGCCGCAGATGCCAAAAAGCGTTTAGTATTTTTGAAAAACCGTATTGCTCGTCATGAATTAAAAGTATCGCAATATTACACTAAACGTGGTGCTTATGTTGCAGTAATTAATCGGGTTACCCAAATGTTAGCTTTATTCCCTGATACTGATTCAACTAAGAGCGCACTGTTATTGATGCGTAATGCTTACAATGAATTAGGTTTAGTTGATGAGAGCCAAAAAGTTGATCAACTTATTCAGGCCAATTTGGAAAACATACCAAAAGAAGAACAAAAATCATTCTTCTCCAAGTTTACTAGTGTATTCAATGGTGGCTAATTATTTACTAAGCGGGCATAGCCCGCTTTTTACGCTTTTATTAATGCACAATATCCAAATTACATCTTTTAATTCCTAATAAATCAATCTTACAATTCACATAACGTTTGTAAAACACCTCAATAACCAATACAATTAGCAAATTATTTTTATTAGCAATAATAGATAGGACATTAATTCGTCATGCAAGAACAATATCGCCCAGATGAAATTGAAGCCAAAGTACAAAAACATTGGCAAGAAGACAAAACATTCCACGTTACTGAAGATCCATCGAAAGAGAAGTATTACTGTTTGTCAATGCTTCCATACCCTTCAGGTCGTTTACATCTTGGTCATGTTCGAAATTATACAATTGGTGACACTATTTCGCGCTACCAACGTTTAAATGGTAAGAATGTATTACAACCAATCGGTTGGGATGCATTTGGTTTACCCGCCGAAGGCGCAGCAGTTAAAAATAATACAGCGCCAGCCAAATGGACTTATGAAAATATTGCTTACATGAAGAAGCAATTACAGCTACTTGGTTTTGGTTATGATTGGGATCGTGAAGTGACAACTTGCCGTCCTGAGTATTACAAATGGGAACAATGGTTCTTTACTAAACTATTTGAAAAAGGTTTAGTTTATAAAAAAACTTCAGCTGTTAACTGGTGTCCAAACGACCAGACTGTATTAGCTAACGAGCAAGTAGTTGAAGGTTGTTGTTGGCGTTGTAATACTCCAGTTGAGCGTAAAGAAATTCCTCAATGGTTTATCAAAATCACTGAATATGCTGATGAATTATTGAATGACTTAGATACTCTTGAAAGCTGGCCAGAACAAGTCAAAACAATGCAACGAAATTGGATTGGTCGTTCTGAAGGGGTAGAGTTTGATTTTGCCGTTGAAAACTATAGCGACAAGTTGCGTGTTTATACTACTCGTCCTGACACGCTAATGGGTGTGAGTTTTGTTTCGGTAGCTGCGGAACATCCACTCGCTCAGTTAGCTGCGCAAAATAATCCAAAAATTGCTGAATTTATTGCTGAATGCAAGACGACTAAAACCGCTGAAGCCGACATGGCAACAATGGAAAAGAAAGGTATGGCAACAGGATTTTTTGCTATCCATCCATTAACTGGTGATAAAGTTCCAGTTTGGATTGCAAACTTTGTTTTAATTGAATACGGCACAGGTGCCGTAATGGCGGTGCCAGGTCACGATGAGCGTGATTATGAGTTTGCATCAAAATATAATCTACCAATAAAACCTGTTATTTTAACACAAGATGATCAAGCGCCCGATCTTTCTGAGCAAGCTTATACTGAACATGGTAAATTATTTAATTCTGGTGAGTTTGACGGTCTTAATTTTGAACAAGCCTTTAATGCCATCGCAGATAAACTTATCGCATTAGGTATTGGTAATCGTAAAGTAAATTATCGTTTACGTGATTGGGGAGTCTCTCGTCAACGTTATTGGGGTGCACCTATTCCTATGGTGACACTTGAAGATGGCACAACAATCCCAACTCCAGAAGATCAACTGCCAGTCATTTTACCAGAAAATGTTGAAATGAATGGTATTACTAGTCCAATTAAAGCAGATCCAAATTGGGCAAAAACAACAGTTAATGGTCAACCAGCACTACGTGAAACCGATACTTTTGATACGTTTATGGAGTCGTCTTGGTACTATGCACGCTATACCTGCCCTCATTATGAAAAAGGTATGTTAGATGAAAATGCAGCAAATTATTGGTTGCCTGTTGATCAATATGTTGGTGGTATTGAACATGCAATTATGCATTTACTCTATTTTAGATTCTTCCATAAATTAATGCGTGATTTTGGTTTAGTGAAATCAGACGAACCGGCTAAACGCTTGTTATGCCAAGGTATGGTTTTAGCTGATGCGTTCTATTACACCAGCCCTACCAATGAACGAATTTGGGTTTCACCAACTGAAGTCACTATTGAACGTGATGACAAAGGTCGTATTGCTAAAGCCACAGATAGCAAAGGTAATGAACTTGTTCATGCTGGTATGACAAAAATGTCTAAATCGAAAAATAATGGTATCGACCCGCAAGAGATGGTTGAAAAATATGGTGCAGATACCGTTAGATTATTTATGATGTTTGCCTCTCCAGCCGATATGACGCTTGAATGGCAAGAATCTGGTGTAGAAGGTGCTAATCGATTTATTAAACGTGTATGGCGTTTAGTATATGAACATGCTCAACTAGGTAAAACAACAACTCTTGATCTATCTAAATTGACTGCCGATCAAAAAGCTTTACGTCGTGAACTACATAAAACGATTGCTAAAGTCAGTGATGATATTGGTCGCCGCCAAACCTTCAATACCGCAATCGCAGCAGTAATGGAATTTATGAATCGCCTACAAAAAGCGCCACAAGATACAGATCAAGACCGTGCGTTAATGGATGAATCATTAAATGCAGTTGTTAGATTACTTTATCCTATGATGCCTCACGCTTGTTTTATTATGTGGCAAGCATTAGGTAATAGTGAAACCATTGATAATGCGTCATGGCCTACTGCTGATGAGTCAGCAATGGTTGAAGATGAAAAATTAATTGTGGTACAAATCAATGGTAAAGTGCGTGGTAAATTTACCGTTCCTGCGGATGCCGAACAAGATTTTGTAGTAGAGCAAGCGAAGCAAGAACCAAACATTCAAAAATATTTAGCTGATACAACTATTCGTAAGGTTATTTATGTGCCAGGCAAATTATTGAATTTGGTTGTAAGTTAATAATGTTGGATATAACTAAGATATAGGTGATGATACCAATGAAAAAATATTTGGCTTTGATGTTATTGACAATATTGTTGTCTGGATGCGGTTTTCATTTGCAATATGAACCCGAAGTTCCTGCTCGCTTTAAGACACTGTCTTATGAGAGTGGTGATCCATACGGCCGATTGTCAAGGGATATTAAAGAGTTGCTACGCGATAATGGGGTTACATTAGCTGAAGCCAATAATAAAGCTAAATATCCATCATTACGCATAGTCAGTGATTCATTGGATAGAAGCACTATATCAATCTATCAAGATGGTAAAGCTGCGGAATATCAGTTAGTATTGGCTATTCAAGCTCAAGTAGTCATCGCTGGCGAACAAATTCATCCAATTACTGTTCGTATATTCCGTACCTTCTTCGATAATCCAGCAGCTGCATTGGCTAAAACTGTAGAACAAAATTTGATTGAAGATGAAATGTATAAGCAAGCAGCTAAAGACATCATCCGTAAATTGAAAGCAGTTGATGCAGCAAACTAACGACTTGTTATGATAAAAATTAGTGCTGAAAAAATAACCCAGCAATTAGGATCGCCTTATTATTTAATTTTAGGTAGCGATCCTTATCTGCAACATTATGTACAAACTCAATTACGTTATGCTTTTAAGCAAGCTCAATATGACGAGCAACTTTCTTTTACCATAAATAGCCAAACAGATTGGTCGGCAATGTATGATAGTTGCCAAGCAATGAATCTATTTTCAAGCAAGACTTTACTCTGTATAGATATTGGAGAAGGTGTGTTAAATGTTTCGGTCGCGGCAAGATTAAATACATTATGTGAAATGTTGACGCCTGATATTGGCTTGATAATTAGTCTAGTTAAGATCACTAAGAACCAAGAAAATGCATCATGGTATAAGGCTTTATCTGACAAATTAGTGGTAGTGAATTGTTCAACACCTGAAGCAGCACAATTACCACAATGGATCAAAAGCTATTTGCAACAAATGCAAATAGTTATTGAATCTCCTGCGATTGAGTTACTTAGCTATTATTATGAAGGTAATTTGTTGGCGTTGACACAGCTTATTGAACAATTAAATTTACTCTATCCCAATCAAACTATTTCTTATGAGCAAGTTGAATCAAATATTAATGATTCAGCAATATTTACGCCTTTTCATTGGATTGATGCAATGCTTTCCCATAAAGCAAAACGTGCAACACATGTTTTACAACAGCTAAAAATGAATGACTTTGAGCCATTAATATTGATGCGGATTATTCAACGTGAATTGATTTTGTTGATCAATTTAAAATTAGCTTTGGCCGAAAAATCACCTCGTCAAGTTTTTGACGAATACAGAGTGTGGCAAAATAGAAGAACCATGTATAGCTATTATTTGAATCGTTTTGATATCAAAGCATTATTCGCCCTACTAGCGACTTTAACCGACATTGAAATTAGTCTAAAACATAATAATGATTTACCTGTCTGGGATGCGCTGTTGAGTTTAACTATGCAGTTTATGGGGCTAAATAAGTGCTAACTGCGTTATTTGGTGGAACCTTTGATCCAATCCATTATGGACATATACGCCCAGCTTTAGCCTTAGCCAAAGAGGTAGGATTGACTAAAATTAATCTGTTACCTAACCGAATTCCACCTCATAAACCACAACCTGAGGCCAATACTGAGCAACGTTTAGCTATGTTGGAGCTGGCTATAGCTGATTATTCTCTATTTTCAATTGATACTCGAGAATTAGAACCAACGCTAATCAATCAGCCCTCTTTTACCATTGATACTCTCAAATCATGGCGTCAGCAAAATGGTACTCAGCAAAGTTTAGCTTTTATAATGGGGCAAGATTCTTTGCTTAGTTTACCAACATGGAAAGAATGGCAAAAATTACTTGATTATTGTCATTTGCTAATATGTAAGCGGCCTGGTTATGCTCAAACCTCTTGTGATACCAAGTTACAACAATGGATTTATCAACACCAAACCCAAGTTAGTCAAACATTACATCAATGTCCTAATGGCTATATTTACTTTGCTAATACTCCGCTTGAAGCAATTTCAGCAACAGAAATCCGACAAAATATTGATAATCAACAAAGCTGTGAAAAGTTATTATCGCCTAAAGTTTGGCAATATATACATGAAAATAGGCTCTATAATGCAAAGAAATGTTAGAAATGACTTTACATCTGAGAGTTTTTTCGGCATTATTTCGCCGCTATATTTAGATAATTTAAATGTAGCTGTTCTGTGTTTATACTCAAATCAATCACTTTATCTTGATCAAAAAACATTTTGGTAATTTAGTTGAGTTTGATTAATTCGCTTTTCTAGTTAATCGTAAAGAAAATGAGAATGATGTTTTTTAATTTGAGTGTATTTAATTTGTATTTAATATTAAGAGGCCCCAATGGCAAAAGAAGATAACATTGAAATGCAAGGTACTATTCTTGATACTCTTCCGAACACGATGTTTCGTGTTGAACTTGAAAACGGTCATGTTGTTACTGCACACATTTCTGGAAAGATGAGAAAGAACTATATTCGAATTCTAACTGGTGATAAAGTAACGGTAGAAATGACACCTTACGATCTTTCAAAAGCACGTATCATATTCCGTAGTCGTTAATATAGTTATCACGCTTGTTGTTTTACATTATTAACTAATAAGTTGATTAGTTATTTTCTCTTTTTTAATACAATTCCGTCGACTAAAGTCGACGGAAGTGCAAGTCATAATTTAGGTTACTATCTAATTAATCCATTTGAGAAAAATCCATTTGCTCATACTTTATCCATTTAGTCTTTTTAACGATTTTATAACCAAAATAAATCGAAAGAAATAATGGAATACCAATGTAAGTGGCAATGACACCGTTCCAATCAATGGTCTCTTGTAAAAATGCTTCATAATTTTGACCTAATGTTATCGTCAAACAAAGTATAAAGGCAAAAATAGGGCCAAATGGGAAACAACTCGAACGATATGGTAATTTATTTAGATCATGTCCTTGTGCTATGTAGCCTTTTCTAAAACGATAATGGCTAATAGCAATACCAAGCCAAGCAATAAACCCTGTCATACCTGACATATTAAGTAGCCATAAATAAACTTCCTGATCTTTGTATAGCGAGGTTAAGAAGCAAAGCATAGCCACTAATGTTGTCGCAAATAATGCCATATCAGGTACACCAGATGAAGATAATCTTCCGAAGATCTTCGGTGCTTTACCTTCTTTAGCTAAAGCATATAGCATACGGGTTGAAGCGTATAACCCTGAGTTACCTGCAGAAAGAACTGAAGTTAAAATCACCGCATTCATAATAGCTGCTGCAGATAATAGTCCTGCATGCTGAAAAACTAAAGTAAATGGACTTACGCTGATATCAGTTTCATCATTACGTAGTAAGTTAGGATCAGTATATGGGATGATTAAACTAATAACTAAAATTGCCAAAATATAAAATAATAATATTCGCCAAAACACTTGTTTCATTGCTTTTGGAATGTTTTTTTCTGGATCTTTTGATTCTCCTGCAGCTATACCAATTAGCTCAGTACCTTGGAATGAGAAACCAACAACCATCGCAACACCAATCATTGAGGAAAAACCGCCAACAAATGGAGCATCGCCAACTTGCCAGTTTTGCCAACCAGCAGTTTCAGCACCTTTTAAAATGCCAATAATCATTAATAAACCAACTACAATAAATAAAATCACAGTGACGACTTTAATTAATGAGAACCAAAATTCAGCTTCACCAAAGCCTTTTACAGAAATATAGTTCAAGCAGAAGATAATAGTTAGGAACAATAAACTCCATAACCAACTATAAGCACCAGCATCAAACCAATAGGAGATCACTAACTGTGCCGCAACTAAGTCAACGGCAACTGTTATTGCCCAGTTATACCAGTAGTTCCAACCAATAGCGAAACCAAAAGCTTCATCTACATAGCGTGATCCATAGGTCGCAAATGTCCCAGAAACCGGAAGATAAGCAGCAAGCTCACCCAAACTAGTCATTAAAAAATAAACCATTATGCCGATAATGGCATAAGAAAGTAGTGCACCACCAGGACCTGCTTGTGCAACAGTAGCGCCTGAAGCGACAAATAACCCGGTACCGATGGAGCCACCAATGGCTATCATCGCTAAATGACGGGCTTTTAAATCACGCTTTAATTTATTATTCATATCAATTTTCTTCTTGTTAAACAGATTCTAAATATACTTAGTTACTACCTTATGCTTTATATCTAGGTTAATAACTGATTTAAAATAATTTATTCCGATATTTATCATTAGCTGATAAATTGCGTTGAAGTGTATCAAAAAAATTTCTTTGCGAGATAAATAATTCTAATAATACAACTGATATGTTAAATATTCGCAATACTTAGTTGCTAGTTAACTGTTCTAATTGAGTTAAATAATCCATCGCTTGATCGCGATTTGTTCCACACATTTCAAAACAAGGTTTTAAACGACTACAGACTAGAGGTCTACTAGCATTACCAAATAATTTACATTGAAAATTCTCATCTAAATGAAAACAGGCAATCCCAGCTGGTTTACCATTAGGCATACTAGGTATAGTAGATGAAATTGATGGCGCAATACAGCATGCACCGCAATTTTTACGACATTTAAATGAATCAGTCATTGGATTTAGAGGAATTTGTTGTTGTTTTATAAATTTTAATGGTGACAATAGCAAGTTAAGGGTAAAATAGCGAGCTAAATTTTTAACTCTATTAAACATGAAGAAAGTATTATGGCTAAAGCAAATGAAATAAAACGTGGTGATGCGGTCACCTATAATGGCAAACTATTATTGGTGAAAGAGATTGATGTTCAAAGTCCTAGTGCACGTGGTGCTAGTACCCTTTATAAAATGCGTTTTACCGATGTGAAATCTGGCGGTAAAGTTGAAGAACGTTTTAAAGGTGATGATATTTTAGATACTATCGAATTATTTCGACGCCCTGTTAGCTTTTCTTATATTGACGGTGATGAATATGTGTTTATGGATAATGAAGACTATACGCCGTTTATTTTTAAGAAAGATCAAATTGAAGAAGAACTGCTATTTATCCCTGAAGGTGGTATGGATGGCATTCAAGTTTTAATGGCTGAAAGTGAAGTTGTGGCTTTAGAATTACCACAAACTGTTGAACTTGAAATCATTGAAACGTCGCCAAGTATTAAAGGTGCGTCGGCAAGTGCACGCACTAAACCGGCTACACTCTCTACTGGTCTTGTTATTCAAGTACCTGAATATATTGATAACCACGAAAAAGTTAAAATTCATATTGCTGAACGCCGATATATGAGCCGAGCGGAATAATCAATTAAATCGTGATGAATACATACAATCAAAATAAATTACATAAACGCTTACGCCGTCTTACTGGCGAAGCAATCGCTGATTTTAATATGATTGAAGAAGGCGATCGTATAATGGTCTGTTTATCAGGCGGTAAAGATAGTTATACATTGCTAGACATTCTTATTAATTTAAAAATCAGTGCTCCAGTGCAATTTGAATTAGTTGCCGTTAATTTAGATCAGAAACAGCCAGGATTTCCAGAGCATGTTTTACCTCAATACCTAGAATCCTTAGGTATTGAATATAAAATTGTCCAAGAAAATACTTATGGAATTGTTAAAGAAAAAATCCCTGAAGGCAAAACTACATGTTCACTCTGTTCTCGGCTTCGACGTGGTATTTTATATCGCACTGCAACTGAACTTGGTGCAACCAAAATAGCGCTTGGACATCATCGTGATGACATTTTGGAAACCTTGTTTTTAAATATGTTTTATGGCGGCAAACTTAAGGCTATGCCACCTAAATTGATGAATGATTCAGGTGAGCATATTATTATTCGACCTCTTGCATATTGCAAAGAGAAAGATATTGCAAAATATGCTGAAATAAAACAGTTTCCTATCATTCCTTGTAATCTTTGTGGTTCACAGCCTAATTTACAACGGCAAGTGATCAAAGAGATGCTAAATGATTGGGATAAGAAATTTCCTGGCCGTATCGAAACCATGTTTCGTGCTACACAAAATATCACCCTTTCGCATTTATGTGATACCAATCTTTACGATTTCAAAGGGATTAAGAAAGGTGATATTGATATCAATGGTGGCGATTTAGCCTTTGACCGTGAAGAATTGCCAGCCATGGTCGGATTTGATGCGTCAGAACTCGACGATCAAGATCTAATTCTGTGGAAAGAGGCTAACTAGCAATTAGCTATTCTCTATAAATTATCTTTTTATCGGTGATAATCTATATCGCCGATAAATCACCTAAAATTTATATTTATTAACGATCTTAATTAATCATAATTATATTCAGGCTAATTATTATTTAAGCCATTTTAACCAGCTTTGGTTAACAATCTGTTTTTCTGATTTAAAACAGGAATCATCAACGGTGCTAGGTAAAAGTTGTAATGATAATTGATGTATTTCATTACGCATATCAATATAAGCTTTAGTTAGTTGCTCTGCTTCTTGACTATCCATAATTTGATAATTTGCCGCTAACTCTAGAATTCGTACGTTATCACTCCATGTGGTCATTTTAGGGTATTGATGTGCATAGTTTAGTACCAGATATTGAGATAAGAATTCAATATCACCAATACCGCCTTCATCAATTTTCAAATTAAACCGATGAGATTCAGTAGTACCTAAATGGGCTCGCATCTTTTCACGCATCTCTCGGACTTCGGTTTTTAATATATTTTCCTCACGTTTTTTACATAGAACATCATGTCTGATTTGGTTAAAGCGTTTAATAAGGTCTATTTCACCATAAACAGCTCTTGCTCGAACCAGTGCTTGATGCTCCCATGTCCAAGCTTCATGCATTTGATAGTCATAAAATGCATTTAAACTACAAGCTAATAAACCAGCATCACCTTGTGGACGTAAACGAACATCAACTTCATAGAGAATTCCAAAGCTTGTGCGGACATTAAATAGGTGAATGATTCGCTGCACCAATCGCAAATAAAATTGGCGGCTATCAATCTGTTTATCCCCATTGGTCATGCTATCGGCTGGACAGTCGTGAAGAAATACCAGATCTAAATCTGAACCATATCCTAATTCTAAGCCACCTAATTTACCATAAGCAATAATAACTAAGCCTTTTTGATTATCGGTTAAATGTGCGGGTATTCCATAACGAGCAACCATTTGATTCCATGCCATTTGCACAACAAAATCAATTAGTGATTCTGCAACATAGGTCAAATGATCGCTTACTTTCATAGTATTTAATACTTGTTCAACATCAGCCGCAGCTATATGCAGTAGTTGCATCTGTTTGAACTGCCTTAATGCCTCAAGTTGTTGTTCTTCATCATCAACCTGAATTCTCAGTAAATATTGATAAAGTTCGCTTTTGTATTCATTAGGTGCAACAGTTTGATAAAGTGAGTTAATATCTATTAGTTCATCTAATAGGATTGGATAATGTGCAAGCTGTTCACTAATCATTGGCGAAGCACTACATAATCGAATTAGTTGCTTCAATGCGGTTGGGTATTCAAGCAGTAATTCTAAATACGTTGTTCGACTAACAATATTCACTAATAGCGGTAAAATCCGCGACAATACGATTAGCGCATGCTTATCATTACAAACCGACTCCAATAATCTTGGCATTAGCTGATCAAGGATTTCTCGGCCGCGAACACCAATCGTCCTTTTACCGATATCATCACGAAATTGGCAAAGCATCTGATAGAGCTTTTCAGCATCATCATGTGCATAGTTGGTTAATACCGAAGTAACGTCACTTAATTGTAAATCTGGTACCCAAAGATCAGCATATTGGTCGTTGTTTACGTTATGAACTGTTTCTGTTGATTCATCACCGATAAGCTGATTGAAAATTTGTCGAGTAAATTGCATTCTTCGAGTGAGTTCCGTTACAAATTCGTTCCAGTTACTAAAATTCATGCCGATTGCTAAACGTATTTGGTCTAATTCATCTTCTGGTAGAGTTTGCGTTTGCTCATCATATATCGCTTGGAGTAAATTTTCACAACGGCGTAAGAAAAAGTAATTTTCTCGTAAAGTATCTACTTCATTAACACTAAGTAACGATTCTTGTTCTATTACTTGTAAGGCATTTAATAATGAGCGAGTTTGTAGACCTACAACACGTCCACCTCGTATAAGTTGAAAAACTTGTACAATAAATTCAATTTCACGAATACCACCTGCACCAAGTTTGATATTGTTAGTCAAACCTCGACGCCGAACTTCACGCTCTATCATACTTTTCATATTTCGTAATGACTGCAATACACTGAAATCAATGTAACGGCGGTAAACAAATGGTTTTAACATTTGGTAAAGCTCTTTGGTGTAAGGATCTTGCTGATCACCAAGTATTTTAGCTTTTACCATGGCATAACGTTCCCAGTCTCTGCCCTGCTCTTGATAATAATCTTCCATAGCAGAAAAACTTAAAACCAGCGGACCGCCATCGCCAAGCGGACGTAAACGCATGTCAACGCGGTAGACAAAACCATCTTCGGTAATTTGGTCTAGTGTTTTAATTAAGCGTTGCCCTAAACGGGTAAAAAACACCGCATTATCTAATTCTCGCCGGCCACCTTGTGTTTGACCATGCTCAGGATAGGTAAAAATAAGATCAATATCGGAGGAAAAATTAAGTTCGCCACCACCTAATTTTCCCATACCTAAGATAAGTAAAGGTTGTGCTTGTCCTTGTAAATTACATGGCGTTCCCCATTCTTTACAACTAAGCTCATAAAGCCAATCACGTGCAGTGATAATAATCACTTCAGCTAACTGCGAGAGTTGTAATAAAATCTGCTCATCACTACTTGTGCGGGTTAATTGTGACCATTCAAGCCTTATCAGAATATAACGCCTAAATAATCTTAATACTTTCATTAGAGCTAATTCATCAAATACTGATACTAGTCTTTCATTTAACCATTGTTGATAGAAACATCTTTCATCAGCTTGAGGGGGGTAAGTAATAATATCTGTCAGCCACTCGGGAAATCGATAAAAAGCATCAACCAGAAAATCACTTTGCAGCAAAATATCAAGGTTATCGAGCACCTCTTTTGCATCACATTGTGACAATTGGGATATAATCTTTTGTTTTTGCTCAACAATTAATGGTGAAACTAACGAGCTTGGCTGGGACATAATTAGCACTCACTTAAAATATTTATATATACATAAAATCACCTAATTAAATATTATAAATGACTTTTTAAGTTCACCTATCTTTTTATTAAACAAATCGCGAAAAACAGTATTGATACTTTTTCGCAATCTGTTTACCGATAAAACTATAACTGCTGACTATCGTTAGGTCTTATATTGCTTGTTTACCTTATCATTGTTATTGGTTATAACGTAATGGCCAATAACAATGTTATATTCTTTGATTCGAATAGCGGGTTAATGTTTATCAAAAAACAACTTTGTCATCTTTCTTACCAATAGACAACTTGAAATCAACAAAGTAATTAAAAACATCCATAAGTAGAACAATTTAAAAGTATTAGAGATAATATCGAATGGTAGGAAATTATAGATATAGTTGTAAATGTATAGAATAAGTATTAATAAAAGGCAGTTTAATATAAAGGTAATAAGCGAACTAAAAATTACCTTTTTTAAAGCCAAAATTTCTGTTACCGCTGTAAAGCATTTTCTTAGCAAGAAATAACCAATTAAATTTACTATTGATAAAAATATCGCCAATAAGACTATAGAGAAAATCAGGTTACTTAAACTGTAATACATACCATCGAAAAGCAACAAATATGACATGGTTATAAAGAAACAGTTATAAAAACAGATGAATAACACCATATGTAACTTCTGACTTTCTGTTTCGGTTAATATGATTTGGTTACAAATATAATTTTTTTTGCATAATTTAATACTAAGATAAGTACAAAGTGTTATAAAAAAATAGAAAATGAGATGCTCTGCGAGATGAAATATATATGCCGAAAAATTATCTCCATCATTAATATTTAAAAATCTTAGTTTAGACACAATCCAATCATAACTATAAGAGTAGTAACTCAAGCGAAAAACCATATCGCTTAATACAATAAATATGGCAACTAAGAAGGTATTAATAATGTTTTTCCGATTAATTATGGAAATGGAATACTGATTAAATGCTATTGTGGAAATAGTAAAAAGAACTACTGAATTAGGTATTTGAAGAAAAAAACTGATTAAAACTTGCTTAACAATTTTCAAGGCAATTTGGTCAGTCCCAACATATAACGATATAAAATCGTTATCAAATCTAGTAAGATAAATAACGGTAAAAACACTATATAATAACCAATAAAATACCACTAATAATAGTGGTAATTTAAAGAGGGTTGTTTTCATTTTAATTCGTATACCTATTTTTTATTTATTTCAGCCATTAACATCAACTTGAACTTGGTATTCACCTCGCAATAAGCAAACTGTTTAATCGAGTCAATAAATGGTATCGCCATTTGCCACTGTTTAAATTCAGGCTCAATTTGCAGATTTTTGTTAATAAGTATCTCGTTTATTTGAATAAGTAGCTGTTTATAAAAAATTAAATCATTATTTGCTAAAGCATATTCTTCATTTTGTTGCCAAAAGTTTAGTAGATCGGCTAAATCTTGCTCAATTTGTGAACAAAGAACAGTAGGAGTTAAGGTTAAGTTATCTAATAAACGATAGCCCCGAGAAGCCTTACTCTGAGAAAATAGATGTAAGTTAAAGCGACTTAATTCGATCGCAAAGTTGAGCAAATCTTGCTTATTGCCTTGTTTGATTTCTAACTCTACCTCTTGTATTGGCATAGATTGACCATTTGAGGTAATTTGCCCCAAATCTAAAGCAACTTCAATTTCGCTATTGGCAAATGAAATCAGCCAAGTTTGCCGTTTAAAATTGGTGGTAAAAAGAGGCCTTAACTGCGTTAATCCATTAGGTAATGCCTCTTTCGGTAGGACACTTAAATCGAGCTTATCATTAGGTAAAGGTTGATTAATTTCAATGCGTTCATGTAACCCACCTACAGAATTACCTTTTGATTTTAAGGTAATTTCAAAACACTTACTTTGCTCAGTTTCTGTAGTTCGAATTCGAAGACCACAACCATTAAGTCGTAAAAAATGATCTTCAGTATCGTAATAAGTGTTAATCAGATTTAATTGACTAACCAAATGTTGTTGCGATGAAAACTCAGCTTCATCACAACAAACCCATTGATTTAAGTAATTTTGTAACTGCTCTATATCACTTTGATTGATTTGAAACTTTAATTCAATTTCGTTACTCATTTGTCTGTTTTTTATCAGTTATTTTGCTATATGATATACTGATTAAGTTGATAAATATAGCCTGTCATGAAGTAATCGAAAATGTCTGTTTTTGTAGGCTGTAAAGCTTAGTAAATAAGCCATTTTTAGCCATTAATTGCTGATAATTGCCTTGTTCTACAATTGAACCTTGATCTAAGACAATAATATTATCAGCACCAATGATAGTTTTTAAGCGATGAGCAATAACAATGACAGTTCTATCTTTTACTAGATTAGCAATGGCTTCTTGAATATAAACTTCATTTTCTGGATCCAAAGAAGCGGTAGCTTCATCAAGCAAAATAATAGGTGCATTTTTTAATAATGCCCTCGCAATTGAGATACGTTGTCGTTCACCACCAGAAAGTTTACTACCGTTTTCACCAATTAATGTATTCCAACCATCTGGTAATCGAGCAACTAGTTCGTCACATCTAGCAATTTTAGCCGCTAGTTTTACCTCTTCATCAGTAGCATTATGCCTACCAATTCGAATATTATTCATGATAGTATCATCAAACAATACCACCTGCTGAAAAACAAAAGCCATTGAATGCATTAATGTTTCCGGATCTATTTGCTTAATATCTTGATTATCTATAGTAATTTTTCCTGAAGTTACATCCCAGAAACGTGCAATCAACTGTAATAAAGTACTTTTACCACTACCAGATGGTCCAACTAGTGCTGTCATTTTTCCTTCAGGTATAGTGCAACTTACATTATTAATAACACTTGTCTGGTTATAGGAAAAATTAATCTGATCAATATTGATATTATAATTAGTAAAAGTCACCTCATCTTTACCTTCCATAATAGTCTCATTTTGCAGACTCTTCATTCTATCGATAGAAACCAGCATATAGAACAGTTCAGGTAATAATGTTAAAACTGAAATTAAAGGACTATAAATTCGTGAGCTAATAATTACAAAGGCAATAAAAGTAATTGGATCCAAACTTCCAGAAACCATTAAAGTTACTCCGAGTAAAACAACAATACCTAGACCCACTTGTAATGTCATAGTAGACAAAGTAACAATAATTCCACCTATTCCTTCAAACTTAATTGATGCCCACATCATATTTTTCAAAGCTTTATCTAAGCGCTGGAATTTTTTACCACTTAACCCAAAACCTTTTATGATTTTTATACCATCGAGATATTCTTGAACCTCATCGGAAACGGCTAATTTAGCTTGAACATGTTTTTCACCCAATTTTTGTTCAAGTCTCTTACCGGCAACAACAATAATAATAGCAATCGGCAGAGTACAAAAAATAGCTGCAGACATCCGCCAATCATAGAATGCTAATAAGCAACAAGTTATTAGACTACTAACGGAATATCCTATTAATTGCGGTATAACGTGACTAAGCATATTTTCAATAACCGCACAATCACCCATAATATTTGCAGTAAGTTCAGAAAGATCTTTTCGATTAAAAAAGCTTAGTGGTAATTTGCGAAGTTTTTCAGCAACCGCAATTCTAGTATTGGCCGCTTGACTAAAAGCATTAGCGTAAGTCTTTTTATATTCTCTTTTATAACAGATTAAGAACAAAATTGCCGATAACACGCCTAAGCCTGCCATTATCCAAAGATAATAAACATTCACTGGTATTTGATTAGTTAAAGGCTCAATTAACAACATGATTACCTGTAATAAAATTACAAAGGGCAACATTAATGTCAAATTGGATAAGGTACAAGCAATGATAGCTTGATTGAGATTTTTACTTTCTATATCTGACAACATCAATATTTTTTTAAACATGTGCAACTCCATCATTATGACAAGAGTGATCTGAATGACAATTTTTAGTAGATTTTGGCTGATCCATTTGCCAATCTAATGTTTGTCTGTAATATTGCCACATTTTGTAATAGGTATTTTGTTTATCAATAAGTTGTTGGTGGGTTCCTTTTTCAACAATACTTCCTTTATCTAATACCACAATTTGATCGGCATCTTTTATTGTTGATAGACGATGAGCAATCATAATAACGGTTTTACCTTCCATTAATACTTTTAAGGCAAGTTGAATTTTGTATTCATTTTCAGGATCAGCAAAAGATGTAGCCTCATCAAGAATCAATATAGGTGAGTTTTTTAGTAATGCTCGAGCAATTGCTAATCGTTGCATTTCTCCCCCAGACAAATGCAATCCTTTAGAGCCTATTACAGACTGATAGCCATCTGGTAATTTTTCAATAAAATCATGACACTGAGCAGCTTTAGACGCGGCAATAACTTCGTCTAGATCGGCGTCTGGTTTGCCGATTTTAATATTATCTAAAATTGTTTGTTTAAAGAGAAAAAC
Organism: Gilliamella sp. W8123; assembly: GCF_016101085.1. Taxonomy (NCBI): domain Bacteria; kingdom Pseudomonadati; phylum Pseudomonadota; class Gammaproteobacteria; order Orbales; family Orbaceae; genus Gilliamella; species Gilliamella sp. W8123. The sequence goes on along the minus strand of NZ_JACFRE010000007.1, from coordinate 136,145 downwards.
ATCTTGAAACACAAAGCTAACTAATGACAATAAATATTCACTACTCATTTGTTTGATATCTACACCACCAATGGTTATTGATCCTTCTCCAGGATCAAAAAAGCGCGGAATAAGTAATGAAATGGTACTTTTGCCACTACCAGAAAGCCCAACTAATGCGGTGGTTGTTCCCTGTTTGGCAGTAAAAGAGATGTGATTGAGGGCATTACTTTCTAAAGAATCATTATCTTTATTCTCATTATAAGAGAATGTAACATCGTTAAAACAAATGTCATAATTATCAACTTCAAGACCTGATTCAGGTTCAGCCAATGATTTTATATTGAGGACATTATCCATATTTTCAACACTTTTAACTGCTCTTTGAAAACCTTGTGATACATATAAAAGTTTGAAAAAAGGCGCAGGTAAAGCTAATGAGAAAATTAAATAGAAAATAGATGACAAAATAAAATTGGCATAATTTTCTGTTGTACCTAGTAATAAAATCATTACTGGAATAATAAAAAGATAGATATTATTTAATATGAGCAAAAATAGTGCCATATGATATTTAAAACAATCTATAAACTTAAGGCAATATTGTTGATAAGCTTTGATCGATTCATAAAAGCGTTTAAAAGAAAAGAAAGTTTGATTAAAAGCTTTAACCACTGTTATACCACGAATATATTCAACTGATGCATTACTCATATCAATTAATCGGGTTTGGAACTCTTGCATATTGTTTTTAATTTCTTTACGACGATAACCGCTTTTCAAAACAATATAAGCTAAAATGATTGGTACCAATGTTGCCAAACCTAAACGCCAATCGAAAATGGCTAAAATAATAAAAATAATAATTGGAGTAGCAAATGAGCCAATCATATCAGGCAATTGGTGTGCAATAAAAATCTCTATTTTTTCAATATCATCATCAACAATTTTTCGTAATTCGCCACTTGAATGTTTAGTATAAAATCCGAGAGGTAAACATGATAAGTATCGAATAAAATTGTATTTTAAATGATAAAGAGTTTTAAACGCAGCAATATGCGAGAGACAAAGTGCAACAAAATTTAAAAATATAGATGATGCCGCAGCAATAAAAGCTACCCACCCATAATCGATAATAAGTTGATTATTTAATGTTGTGTTGTTGGTTAGACTGATAATAATTTCATAAACAATGTAATATACTGAAATAAAAGGAATAAAAGCAGTAGCGACGCTTAAGATTGAAAATAAACAAGATAAAATGATGAGTACTTTATATCGAAAAGCAAGTTGCCAAAGACGAGAAGTAGGATTGTTATTACACGTTTTCATAAAATAAACACTCTATTATGGTAATAATAATCATTATCAATTATAAAATTTAAAATAACAATTACTTTCGCCCCTACTTTGATTTATATTGGCTATTACTATTATAGATATTACAGACAAAAAAAGACTATCCTATTTATGACTAAATAATAATATTGTAAATAAGATAGTGAAAAATTTGATTATTCTTGTAATTAAGAATAATTATTTGACAACTCGGAAAGGATTAACTGGCTTCGGTTTAACATTTTCTGCTGGTTTATTCGCACCTTCTCTGAGAGCTTTATAATATGGTTCATCCTCAAATCCCATACCAACACCATTTTCACGAGCATAAATAGCTTCAATAGCCGCCATGGGTACAACAATATGTTGAGGTATACCAGAAAACCTAGCATTAAATTCGATTTGTTCATTATTAGCTAAATATTGACCGACCGATTGCGGGGCAATATTAAGTACGATTTGATTATCTTTTATAAACTCTTGCGGTACTAATACACCATATACAGATGTATCAACCACAATATACGGAGTTAATTCGTTATCTAATATCCAGTCATAAAAAGCCCGAAAGATATAAGGGCGACGAGGAGTCATGTTATCAATTTCCATAACGGCTACCTTGTTTAATTGCTAATCTGTCGTTAGATAAAAAATAAACTATTACGCTCTAATTTTCTTTTCATCTTCAGTTAAAGAGCTTATAAAAGCTGGACGTTCAAAAATGCGAGCCATATAAGCAAGATAATTCTTCTCGGCTATTTTTGGCAACTCAATACCAATCATAGGTAAACGCCAAAGTAGAGGAGCAAAATAACAATCACATAATGTAAAATCATCACTCATAAAGTAATCTTTTTCTTTAAACATTATCGAGATTGATACTAGATCATCAAGTAAATTTTTACGTGCTTGTTTAGCTGCTTCGCTGTCCGGATTAGCTAAAATTGTTTCGTAAGCGCTATACCATTCTTTCTTAATGCGATACATGGTTAATCGAGAATTCGCTCTTACAATTGGGTAAACAGGCATTAACGGTGGATGAGGAAAACGTTCATCTAAATATTCTAATGCAATATGTGGTTCATATAAGGTAAGGTCACGATCAATTAGTGTTGGAATTGAACCGTAGGGATTTAAATCCAATAATTCTTGAGGTAGATTATCTGCTGTAACAAACTCGATCTCAGCTGTTACCCCTTTTTCTGCCAACACAAAACGAATCTGATGGCCATAAATATCTGTTGTATCACAAAATAATGTCATTACAGAACGTTTATTAACAGCAACAACCATGTTCACTCCAAATATGCAAAAAGTTTAAATAAGTTTATATTAATGACTATTCTAACAAATTGGATAACAAATTTGTTAAAAAAAATGAATTTTCTTTTTGTTTTTTCTCAGATTTGTATTTTTTTCGTCTTAGAAAAAGATTATATTTTTAGATGAGAATAAAATATTTATGATATATCATATTGAATAATAATAAATTATTTTTATTTAGGTGGTTGTTATCTAAATTTATATAGTAATAAATAAAACAGAAAAAAAACCCAGCTTGCGCTGGGTTTTTGAAACAAATTTGTAACGTAGCAATTAACGTTTGCTGAATTGTGGACGACGACGAGCTTTGCGTAGACCCACTTTTTTACGTTCAACTTGACGCGCATCACGAGTAACAAAGCCCGCTTGACGTAATGAAGAACGTAAAGTTTCATCATATTCCATTAATGCACGAGTAATACCGTGACGAATTGCACCTGCTTGACCTGAAATACCACCACCTTTAACAGTGATATAAAGATCAAGTTTGTCAGTCATTTCAACTAACTCAAGCGGTTGCATAACAACCATACGAGCTGTATCACGACCGAAGTATTGCTCTAATGAACGTTTATTAATAACGATATTTCCACTACCTGGTTTGATAAACACTCGAGCAGCGGAACTTTTGCGGCGACCTGTACCGTAATATTGATTATCAGCCATCTTCTATCCCCTTAAATATCTAATACTTGCGGTTGTTGTGCCGCATGATTGTGCTCACTACCTGCATAAACTTTTAGTTTACGGTACATTGCACGACCAAGAGGACCTTTCGGTAACATGCCTTTTACAGCAATTTCGATGACTTGTTCAGGATGACGTTCAATCATTTCTTTAAAAGTCGCTTCTTTAAGTCCACCGATGTAACCAGTATGACGATAATAGATCTTATCAGTGCGTTTTTTGCCTGTTACAGCAACTTTTTCTGCATTGATAACGATAATATAGTCACCTGTATCAACATGTGGTGTATATTCTGCTTTGTGTTTACCACGCAAACGGCTTGCGATTTCAGTAGCTAAACGACCTAACGTTTTACCTGCTGCATCAACAACATACCAGTCGCGTTTAACTGTTTCTGGTTTAGCTGAAAAAGTACTCATTCGTATTTATCCAAATTTTAATTAATCTCACGTTAATAAATCATTTGATTTATTTACACTTTTTGATTGCTACTATTAACTAACTAACCCCTTCGAGTTGCTATACTAATTTTGACAATCGAAAACAGTGTTGGGAAGAACACTGTTGTAACGTGGGTGGCAATATTATACAGAAATATTATAAAAGCGCTAGAACTTATAATAAAAAAACCATAGCGATAAAAAACACTAACTGCTACACTTTTAGTTAACCTTTAATTACACGATATCAATTGATGAAAAAATTAATTCAACTTACTGAAAAAGATTATATAAGCAAAGGACTACATAGAAAGTGCTACCACCATCCAGATGATCCGAATAAATGTATCAAAGTAAATTATAATGATGGTGCCGAAGAGGAAACAAACCGTGAAATTGCTTATTATAAACATCTTATAAAACGCAAAATATCGTGGGATGTTTTAGCAAAATATTATGGCCCAGTAACAACTAATTTTGGACAAGGACATGTTTTTGAATTAATTAGGGACTATGATGGGAAAATTGCTACACCGTTAGAAAAATATCTCTTTCACGAACAATTAACTCAACAATATTATAGTGAGTTAGTTGTATCACTTAAAGCATTAAAAACAGCGTTATTAAAAGATCGAATTATTACCATGACAATCAAGAGTAAAAATATTTTATTTCAGCATTTGTCATCTGAAAACAATCGCTTAATCATTATTGATAATATAGGTAATTCAACCTTTATTCCGATTGCTAATTATGTCGGATTTTTTGCCAAAGCAAAAATAGAACGCACTTGGCAACGTTTTTTGTCATCACTTATTAAAGAAAATCAATATAACAATTTAATAACTAAGTTAATTGATGAAGTGAATCATTAAGTCTAACTTCGGCAATAGTACCTGTTTGACGGTCCTGCCGATTTCTTAATGTAAATTGCCCATGATGTAATTTAGTAATTCGATTAACGATACTTAAGCCAAGCCCTATTCCATTATGTTTACGATCCATTCGGAAAAAGGCTTGGGTTAAATTTTCAGTCTTTGATTCATCAATACCACAACCTTCATCTTGAACAGTAATAATAATATCTTGAATGTCTTTATAAAAGCATATCGTAATTTTACTGTTATTTGGACTATATCGATAACTGTTTTCAACAAGATTGCGAATCAGTAAACGAATCAGAGTAGCATCGCCACTAAAAGTAATCTTATTAGTAATTTGCCATTCAATTGTTTGTTGTTTTTGTTCTGTTAGTTCGGTTAATTCATCAAAAAGTGGTATTTGAATATCATCATAAAAATTAATTTTTTGATACTGACCTAACGTAAATTTTTGACTAGCCCTAGCAAGCATTAAAAGTTGTTCTACGGTATTGACTAAACGATCTATACGTTCAATTAATTCACGACAATCGATTTTATTTTTTGCTTCAAGTAATTCTAAATGCAGACGAATACCAGCCAATGGTGTTCGCATTTCATGAGCAACATCGGCAGTGAATAGACGTTCTTGCGAAAGAGTATTATTGAGTCTCTCAAATAAATTATTTAATACCAACGTAATCGATTTGATTTCACGCATATTACTAATTGGCTTTATCGGCTTAAGATTATCCGCGGTTCTTTGATTTAGATCCTTTTCCAGAATCTCTAAAGGTTTAGTAATCCATTTAATAGCTTTATAAGCTAAAAATAATGTCACAGCCATCATAGAAAAAGCTGAACAAAACAGAGCAAAAATAGCCTCTAACTCCTCGTGCTCAACTACTTCGTCGATTTTATTTTTACTTAATGTTAAATTAACTAGAACATCAATTTGCTCTTTACTTTCATGCCATAACCAAAATACCGTAATAATTTGGCAAATTAACATAATAGCGCCTAAAGTAAAAAAAAGATTCCAACGAATACTATGACGGATCTTGGTCAAGGATTTTTCAATCATAAATTTATCATTCACTAAATTTAGAATAATAGCTAATTATCAATATTGAGTTGATAACCATATCCACGTACAGTTTTGATTAAATGTTTACCTAATTTATTTCGTAACGCATGAATATAAACCTCAAGCACATTTGAACTAGGATCACTTTGCCAATCATATAAATCATTTTGCAATAAATTACGATGTACTTTTTCTCCAGCTTTTAACATTAATCTAGACAATAAAATAAACTCTTTAGGTGTTAATATAACTTCTTGTCCATTTAATGTCGCTGTTTGTCGTTTAATATCAATGCTAATCGGACCATAATTAATAACATTATCAGCTGTTCCTTGATTTCGACGAATCAATGCCCTGACTCTTGCTAGTAATTCAGTTAAAGCAAAAGGCTTAATTAAATAATCATCAGCACCAAGATCTAAACCTTCTACTCTATCTTCAATAGTATCGCGGGCAGTTAAAATAAGAACAGGAACCTCAATTTGTTTTTTACGCCAACGAGTGAGTAAATCTAAACCATCGCAATCTGGCAGTCCCAAATCAAGAATAATTAAACTGAATTGCGAAAACTCTATATGTTCTTCCGCTTGCTTACCATTAGATGCCACTTCACAAACATAGCCATCAGACGTTATACCATCGTATAACCCTTTTTGTAATAAACTATCGTCTTCGACTATAAGTATTTTCATTATAGTTCAACCTTAAGTAGATTTGAAAAATACCCTAACTAGCATAGTTAACTAGTATATGCCTAACCTTGAACAACTTAAATTTTTAATCATTTATAAATTTTGTAATATAGAAACCAAAATTTTTTAATTAAATAAACTGATATAAAACTTAATAACATACCAACTAGAATATCTAGTGGCCAATGAACCCCTAAGTAGATACGACTCCAACAAACAAGCAAAGCAACTACAGTAGATAAATAAGCAAACGATTTAAATTGCTTTTTATAATTTAAATAAATAGAAAAACAGATAGTCCAAATAAAAACAGCATGCTGACTCGGTAACGAACTCGTTTTATCATGAGTTAAAAAATTAGTACCAACATTAAGTACAAATGGCCGTGGCGAATAAAATAGATGCCTCATAATAAAAGTAACAGTTAGCACCAATGCTAAACTTATTAAAATTTTTATCACCAATGTTCTATATACTGGTTTGTATATACAGTATATTCCTAATAAGCCAATAGGTAGCAATATTAAGTAATTAGCACAAAACACAGCAAAAAGAATAAACAACTTCGAAGCGTGTTCTTGAGCATTAATTAATAAAAAAAGATGAGTGTTCATATTAAGTAACATATCAAAACCAATATTGATAATATTTACTTATAATTTAGCAAACAAAGCTTAAAAGAACCTTAATAACCTTTTTGACTTTTTTAGAGATGTTTTGCTCAATACTATTAAAACAAACCATCTAGCTATTTTTTGCGAGAAAATAAATGATATTTTGGTAATACTGATACGGTAAAATCAAGTGTGGCACAAATAATAAAATAAACCATAATAACAAACAAAAAAATCTCTGTAGGATAAACCATACTACGATTATTAATTTGGGTAGCAATAAAGGTAAACTCTGCAACACCAACGATATAAGCTAGAGAGGTATCTTTAATTAATGATACCCACTGATTAACAAAGGAAGGTAACATCATTTTTAATGCTTGTGGCAAGATAATAAAAATAATGACTTGGGTTTTCGTGAAACCTAATGAAGAAGCTGCTTGCCATTGTTCTTTGCCAATAGCTACCATTCCTGCATGAACAGAATGACCAATGTATGCACCACCAATTAATGATAAAGCAAAAATCACAGTAGTGATAGCTGGCACATCAATATTTAATAAAACTGGCAATAAAAAATAAGTCCAAAATATGAGCATAATAACGGGAATCGCTCTTAAAAAACCTAATACAATAACTAAAAGTTTACGTAAAAATCCGTCACAAACCGTTAAACCGACTCCCGCGAAAATACCCATAATGGTCGAAAAAACAATAGCAGCAAAACTCATTAACAATGTTAATACTACGCCACCAGGGAAATTACCAAAAATAAGATAATCGAGATTATGCCAAATAATTTCAAAACCCTTAAAATCCATAACGTATTAGACCTTGCCTATTTGTAAATATTTTGATTGATAAATATTGCCTAGGGTACCCACAATAACAATAGCGAAAATATATAAAAAAGTTGCTACTGCAAAATCCTGAAATGTTTTTAACGATTCGGTTTCTACTTGACGAGAAACATAAGATAGTTCTAACACACCTATTGCCATGGTTAGCGATGAGTTTTTGATAATATTCATATATTGACCGATCAATGGAGGAAAAGCGATACGAAAGCTTTGCGGTAAAATAATAAATCGCATACTCTGCCAACGAGTGAGACCTAACGCTAATGAGGCTTGTTCTTGTCCATTACTCACCCCCATAATACCAGCCCGGAATTCTTCAGCAATAAAAGCACTGGAATAACATGTTAAACCAATTAAACCAATAATAAATTCAAAAGATGGCATTTTTAGAGTGAACAAAAACAGTTGAATTTCTGGTTCATCAAATAACCATAATTTAAACTCAATCGGTAACAAATTACCAATACCAAAATACCAGAAAAAAAGTTGCGGTAGTAATGGCGAATAACGAAAAATGGCGTTATATCCAATAACAACGCCTTTGATAATTTTAATATGACTTTGCTGAGCAATAACTAATAAAAATCCTAATGTGGTAGAAAAGATAATTGTTAAAAAAGAGATAGCCATAGTGACTAAAAAACCATCCCACAACCACCACAAATAACGTGGCTCTAGTAATTGCTCATACATATAATTTATTGACCTTTACCTATTTTGAAATCACCACGAGGCATCGCAGAATTTGTATCTGGACCAAACCAGCGGTTATAAATAGTTAATGCTTCACCATCATTTTCAAGTTTTAACAATATTTGATTAACTTTTTCTTTTAAACGAGTTTCACCTTTTGGAACACCAACAGCTTGATATTCTTCAGTAATACTAAATGGTGAAATTTCAAAAACAGCACGTTGTTCTTCTGGGACATTTGCGAGTAAACCAATTAACTTAGCATCATCTTGAGTAATAGCTTGTACCACTCCATTACGTAATGCTGCAAAAGCAAAAGGCGTATCATCATAAGAAATCACTTTAGCGGTTGGGAACTTTTCACGTAACGTAATTTCCATTACAGTCCCTTTATCAGCCCCTATACGAAGATTTTTAAGATCATCAGCTGTTTTTAACAATCCTTTTTTAGCCACAAACTTCTGACCAGTGGCAAAATAAGGCAAACTAAAATCAACTGTTTTAGCTCGCTCATCAGTAACCGTAAAGTTGGCAACGATCAAATCCGCTTTTTGCGAGGTAAGTAATGGAATACGATTAGCTGGATTAGTTGGAACAAGTTCCACTTTTACATTTAATGCTTTAGCTATTTCATTAGCATAATCAACATCTAGCCCGGCAATTTTATTGGTTTTTTCATCAATAAATCCAAACGGAGGATTACTATCAAATACAGCAATCTTAATCTCACCTCGTTTTTCAATATCGTCTAAACGATCTGCATAAGCAGTGTTCACGCCTAATAGTGTACTAATCAAAGCTACAGCTGTTAATGATTTAGTTAGAAATTTCATGACAACATCCTTAATAAGAGAGGTATTTACATAAAAAGTCTAACAATAAATAGTCTTTAGGATAAATAACAAATATTTACATCTATATAACTATTGGTTATATGTTTAAAGTTAAATTATATTAAAAATAATAAAAACGCCCAAAATTGACGTTTTTATTATTTCAATATTGAATTTTAAAAAATCATTTTTCTTTTAACTTATTTATACTTGTAACGATATCTTTTTTGGTCCCAAATGCTCCCGCTTTTGTTACAATTTTAATATTACCATAACGTTCATGAATTAATGTTGACATCACAATTCCGGGGGATATTTCTTGCTTAATACAACATCCTGCAGCTTGAATTTTATTAACAATATTAACGGCAGTATCACCACCGGTTAAAAACAATCCAGAAATAGAGACATTTTTTAATACAATATCTACAATAGATCCTAAACATTCTTTAACTTTAGTTATTGCATCATGAAAAAGAATACCATTTTCTTCTGAAAATGCTAAAGTCTGTTCATAATCAGATTTACTCTTACAGGTTGTTAAGATTACATCCTTTTTTTGAGACAATTTTAAGCAAATTTCTTCAGCATATTTATTATATGTTTCATTGTTAAATATATCAGCAGGTTCAATTTTTACAATATTAATTCCTTCTGACTCAGCATAATTTATTTGTTCAATTGATACTTGACTAATACTTGCAACAACACCTAGAACAGGATCTGTGGGATATAATGAGTTGAAAAGGCCTTCAGCTAATCCAGCGCTTCCAACATATAGAATTTTTTTATTAAGCTTCAATAGGATTTTTGATAAATCTGATATCTGTTTATCTGATACTATATCTATAACATGTAAATACTCATCAGAAATATTGAAACAATTATTATCTAACTCAGATACCTCATGATATCTGACTGATTCTTTAAATGCTTGATTAAGAATTTCTGCTAAATTATCAGTTTTAATAGGACTTAAAGGATCTTTTGTCAATTCAGTATTCATTAATGGTTCATCATTTAAATACTGTTTTCCATTTTTAGTAATACGATTCATTTTGGGAAATGCGGGAGCAAATACAATTAAATCAGGGTGATAAACATCTGCAATAGCTCTGATTTCATGAGCTATATTTCCTCTTAAAGTTGAATCTACTTTTTTATAAATAATATCAAATTTACTTAATGCACAAACTTCTGATACCATTTTAAATACTTTATAATATGAATCGTTAGCATTAAGGTTTCTTGATTCAGTATCAAGCACTATTGAACTTGAATGAAATGCTGGAGACAATAATACATCTACATTTATCCCTCTTTTTTTCATCTGTATTCCTGTATCATTTGCCCCTGTAAAATCATCTGCAACAATCAAATATTGGGTTGTCATTATATTTACTCCTATTTAGCTTTCATTTCTAGTTTTGCTTTTTTCTTATTTTCTAACTTATTTAAAAAGCTAACTAAGATTGGACATAAAACTGCAGTAACAATAACAGCAGCAGCTACCTGTGCAGTTGCCTGAGGCATTATTTCAGCGAAAGTAGGATCAACAGCTGCTACAGCTGCTGGAGTAGCAACTGCATTTCCTGCGGTTGCACCTACAGCAGCCCCTACTTGCGGAAATTTAAAACGAAATAGTTTAAAAGCAAAATATCCTGCAAAACCTGTAATAAAAACACAGCTAATACCTAGTAAAATACCTGACATACCAGCATTAATAAGTTGATTAAAATTGAGAGCAGCACCTAAAGGAAAAGCAAAAAGAGGAATCAAAATACTTGTACCTGGAGCTAAAAATTTCCTAATATTATCATCTAAATTTCCAAGAATTAATCCCAGTAGAATAGGAACTAAGGCTGCTAATAAGACGGTAAATGAAATTTGAGCTAGACCTGTTGCTCCAAAAGCCAACATAGTAAAAAAAGGACCATCAGATAACGCGATGACTGATACAGCCCCAACATCAGTTGAATCTCCATACTCTCCAGCAAGTGCTGCATACAACCCACCATTTTTATTGGTTAATGAAGCAATTATTGCTAAAGGGGTAATTCCTAACACACCATATATACCCCAAAAATAATTTACGATGATACCTAATATTGCACCAATTAAAACTTTAACTAATAATAAGATAACTCCTTTTAGAACAGGTAAACCTGCCTGTTTTATCTGTATTTGTGCGCCATTACATAATAAAAACGCAGCTAATAAAGCTGGAGCTCCTGTTTTTAATAATGCTTCAGTGAATCCTCCAATTGAAAAAACTTGTGGAGCAAAAGTATTAGTAATAGCTCCAAGAACCAACGGAACAACCATCAATCCGCCAGGTATTTTTTTTACCGTATTTAAAATATTCATATTAATTCCTTTGAAATAATAATTGGTACTTCTTTACAAATCATCCACTAAATATGATTCAAATAAATCATTTTGATTTATTTGAATCATATATTATCAATAATAGCATTTAATTATATTTAAAATGATTAGTTTTATGACCAAGATCACACAAATATTATTTATGATTAAATTTAATCAAATTAAGTGGATTTTTCAAATTAAAAAATATATAGTTTAGAAAGATTAATATTTGAATTTAAAATTTCATATAAGGAGATAACTTGTGTCAAAAATCGTAGCGATAACTATGGGAGATCCAGCAGGAATTGGGCCGGAAATTATTGTCAAAGCACTACAATCAGATATTGTAAAAAATATAAATTCGGTTGTAATTGGTTCGGCTGATTTATTAAAAAAACAATTAAAAATGGGATTATTTAAGAACATTAATCTTAATATAATCAATAGCGTTAGCGAAGCAGATTTCTCAAAAAATGTGATTAATATAATTGATATAAAATTGGAAGATATCGATTCATTGCAACCAGGAAAAATTCAACCACAAGCGGGAGATCTAGCTTATCGATGTGTAAAAAAAGCAACAGAATTAGCTCTTGCGGGCGAAGTTACGGCAATTGCAACAGCGCCGCTAAACAAAGAGGCATTACACTCAGCAGGGCACATGTATCCAGGACATACTGAGTTGTTAGCGAAGCTCACCAATAGTAAAGATGTCGCTATGGTACTTTATACTGATTCACTAAAAGTGATTCATGTTACCACACACGTTTCACTACGAAACTTTTTGGATAAATTAAGTAGTGATAGAATTGAAAAAGTAATTAAAATTGCTGATGACTTTCTTAAAAAAGTAGGAATTTCTGATCCCAAAATTGCTGTAGCTGGTGTTAACCCCCATGCAGGAGAACATGGCCTATTTGGTGATGAAGAAATAAAATTTGTTACACCTGCTATTGAAAAAATGCGGCTTTGTGGCATTGATGCTATTGGTCCATGTGCACCTGATACAGTATTTTTACAAGCCCATCAAGGTAAATTTGATATGGTTGTCGCAATGTACCATGACCAAGGTCATATCCCACTTAAATTATTAGGCTTTTATGATGGGGTAAATATCGCAGCCGGACTACCATTTATTAGAACATCAGCCGATCATGGCACCGCATTTGATATTGCATGGCAAGGTATTGCAAAAGCCGATAGTATGATAGAATCAATCCGATTAGCGGAACTGTTATCATAGTGAACAATATTAATAAACATAGCAAAACAAAAAGGAGAATTTTCAGTGGGTAAATACAATCGACTTGATCAAATCATGGATTATCTTAAGATTCATAACTTAGTCACAGTCGAAGAGTTAGTTATAGCTACTGAAGCCTCTCCTGCCACAATTCGTCGTGATTTAATTAAATTAGATCAACAAGGAGTAATTAGTCGAACTCATGGGGGTGTTACTCTAAATCGTTTTATTCCTAGTCAACCAACTAAATCTGAAAAAATTCATAAAAATTTTAATGAAAAACAGCTTATTGCAGATGTTGCAGCCGAACTAATAAAAGCTGGAGACTCAATAGCGCTTGATGCAGGGACAACAACTTTGGAAATTGCTAAAAGAATTACCCAAATGCCTGTCAGAGTTATTACATCAGATTTGCATATTGCTCTTTTTTTATCTGAGTTTAAACAGATTGAAGTGACCATCATTGGCGGTAAAATTGATGATAGTAGTCAATCATGCATCGGTGAACATGGACGTTCATTGCTACTACAAATTAATCCTGATATTGCATTTGTAAGTTGTAATTCATGGAGTTTAAGTAAAGGTGTAACTGCACCAACTGAAGACAAAGCATTAATTAAAGCAGGATTTGCTCAAAAGGCGGATAAAGTAGTACTTGTCGCAGATAGCAGTAAATACAATTCTTATTCTTTATTTACCTCTATACCACTCAATCGTTTTACCGATATTATTACCGATAACCATTTAGATACTGAAACAGTACAAAATCTTCAAAGCCAACCATTTAAGTTACATATTGCCAGTTAATATATTTCACAGATAAATCAATAAAAAATAAAATTCATTTATCTGTGATATTTGTCTTATTCTACAATTATCCAACTATTTCACTATCTACAAAAAAATAGGCAATTTCTCTTTCGGCGGATGAAATAGAGTCTGAACCATGTACTGCATTTTCTGTGGTGTTATCGGCAAAATCAGCTCTTAATGTTCCTTGCTCAGCGTTACTTAAATCGGTAGGTCCCATTAATTGGCGATATTGGTAGATGGCATCTTCACCTTCAAGCACTTGTACAACTATTGGACCTGAAATCATAAAATTAACTAATTTATCAAAAAAAGGCTTATTTTGATGTTCAGCATAAAAGCCTTCAGCTTGAGACTTTGTCAGCTTAATCATTTTCATAGCAATGATTTTGAGTTTTGCTTTTGATATTCGAGTTTCAATCTCACCTATGACTTGTTTGTTAACTGCATTGGGCTTAATGATTGATAATGTGCGTTGTATAGCCATATGAGAATTCCTTTATTAATCTGATATAAAAGTTAATCGAACAATTTGACCACTTTCATCTAATAATAATAAACGATGTATCCCCTTTTTGGTCACTGTTAAAGCAACTTTTTCATTATTATGGGAATTAGCTACTAAATCCCCATCTAAAAACCACCATTTTTCACCATAACCACCTTCTGGAATTAGATCAACAGTCACTTGATTAAATCCTGGTAAAGCTCTAATCAATTGTTTATCACGTAGCCCAACAATATTGAGAGAAGAAAAGATATCCTTACCCATTACAGGACATGTTTTATCTATTGGAGGTAATATTGATTTCCTTCGTTCTTTAGTTAGTAACCAATTTTCTAATGAAACAGGCCATAATGCTACCTGTTTTTTTTGTGCACCTAAACAATCAGCTGCGACACGTTCACCTCGTTCATTTACCCAAATATTTATCCAACCAGAACGGTAAATGTTGTTTTTCAATTCGCTATAAGTACTTAATGTTGGTGGTACCATTTTATCCAATACCCATGCCGTTTTTTGCCGATGACAATTCGCATCCGATTCTGGAAGAGGTTGTCCTAATGGCCAGCAGATTTTCATAGAAGAAACTGATTTAGGCATTTCATTATCAATAATAGGTCGATTCAAACGAGTTTCTCTGTTTAATAATATTGAATTCACTTGCTGTAAAATTGGCATTGCTGACATTGAACCATATTGTCCAGGAACAGGAGTACCGTCTGGTCGCCCTACCCAAACACCGATTAAGTATCTTGGATTGATTCCAATTGCCCAAGCATCCCGATAACCATAACTGGTACCAGTTTTATATGCTAATAAATTACTATTAATTAGCATTTGTCTTGTTATCCAAGCGCTACCATCAGAAATAAGTGGTTTATTTATTAAAGGTTCTTTTTGAGTAAAGCGTAACGGACTCACCTCACCATGCCGAGCAAAGGCACTGTAAGCACTAACAAGATTATCCATTTTTAACGAAGCGCCACCTAATATATAAGAAATATTTGGTTCATTAGCAATAGAGGATAAGGGTAAACCAATACCAGCCAGTTTGGCGGTAAATCGCTTTGGACCATATAATTCAATTAACTGAACTGCTGGTAGATTCAGTGATTTACTTAATGCCTCTGATGCGCTAACAGGGCCATAAAAACCTTCATCAAAATTAGTTGGTCGATAATCTGACGTTATACGAGGAACATCTTGCAATAAAGATTCAGAATGAATCATACCCTCATCAATAGCAAAGGCATAAATAAATGGTTTTAATGTAGAACCAGGAGAACGTAATGAACTAATCATATCAATCTGGCCAAAACGTTCTTTATCATTAAAATCAGCAGAACCTACATAGCCTTTTACAGTCATATCCGTATGGTCAACAACTAAAATAGCCAGTGATGTTTTAGGAGGTAACTGTTTTTTACGGTTAATCGCTAAATCTTCTAAATTATACTGGATAGACACATCAATGGTTGAATGTATAATATCCTCATTAGGATATTGCTGTTTTAGTCGATAAGCTAATAATGGAGCCAACTGCGGAGTCTTTCGTGGATAAACCCAAACCTCATCTCGTCGGACTTGTTCAATCAAATCATTTGACCATACTTGATATTCAGCCAATCTATCTAGGACTTTGTTACGCGCTTGCTTAGCTCTTTCAGGAAACCGATCAGGTCGTAATCGACTAGGAGCTTGAGGTAAAACGGCTAATAAAACAGCTTCACTACGGGTTAATGCTTTGGGTTGTTTACCAAAATAAGACCAGCTTGCAGCCCCTATGCCTTCAATTGTGCCACCATAAGGTGCGTGATTGATATATAATGTCAAAATTTCTTCTTTACTATAATGTAATTCTAATTGAAAAGTACGAAAAATCTGTTTTAACTTACCAAGCAGTGTTCGATCATGAGGATATAATAACCGAGCCACTTGCATTGAAATAGTGCTGCCACCAGAAATAATTTTATCATTTGTTATATTTTGCCAAGCAGCACGTAGTAAAGAAATTGGGTTAATACCAATATGATCGTAAAAATAACGATCTTCATAATTTAATAAAACGTCTAGATAATAGTCAGGAACTTCATCAAGACTAACTGAATAACGCCAAATACCATTTTTATCAGCAAATCGCCATAATGGCGTTTCATCTTCAGCGATAACAGTCTGCGTAGTTTTATTTTGTGAAACAGATAATGGAAAAAGATAATCAGCAACAAAAAAGCTGCCAACGAATAAAACTAGTAATATCAATAAGAATTTAAATAGTTTATAAAAGCACTTTTTCATTATCGTTATTATATTATCCAGCTAAATTTATTTAGAAATAAAAAATTCCGCCAACTATATTGGCGGAATAATCATTTTATAAAATGTAATGGTGAAATTACTTATCACCTTCTTCATTGTTATCCTTTTTACTAGGACTGGATATTGTCATCAAATCAAGTGATTGTCCTATAGCAAACCGATCTGGTCGATACATAGACTCAACATAAGGATAAGGAATCATGTAATCACCAGTAGTCACTGCTCTAACTAAATAAGCAACGCGTTTACGATATTTATTTTCATTGACATAGGTATTGATATTCACCGCAGCAACATATCTATCATCTCTAAATTCCTGATATTTAATCTCGTTAATATCCTCATTTTTTAATAAATCAGCGACCCATGGAATTGTTGATAAATTTACACTGCTATTAGCAAGATTTTGATTTTCTAGCTCCAAACCTGCAGGTAAGAAATCAACAATTAAGGCATCATGCACAGCTTTTTGAGCTGTTACATCTAAAACGACAACCATCATTGAACCTACTTCTATATTCGATGGTATTATCTCTTTACCTTGTAAATCATAATAGGTACGCTTAATAGTTAAAAAACCATCTTGCGATGTTGGTGCTGGAGGTGTTTTTTCATAGCCTGTAACAGAAAATTTAATATAAAGCGGCTCATCATGAGCAGAATTATTAATAGATAATCCTTGTGCTAATCCATCAAAATCATAGGAGTGAGAAACAACTGAATCAACATCATCAATTTTGCCATTTATTGAAACTTTGAATTGATTACCACTTTTATGTTGTTCTAATGTCCAACCAGCAATAAATAACGCATTTAATTCCTGTGTTGAGAAATAACGTTGATCATTTAATAAATCTGACAAATTATATAGATAATTTGCTTGATTATTCTGCGCCATATTATTTTCTATCAATAAAGAAAGAATTAATGACTGATCACGAACTGTACTACCATAATTACCTAACCACCTATCATTATATGTATATGGAGTAGTAAAAACTAACGGCAATAATTTGTCATAGGTTGCCTGATAACCATTTAATTTTGCTGTTACCGCTAAATGAGCTAATGGTAATGGTGAGTAGATAAATGATGTATCACTGCTCATTATTTTATCGGTTAAATAATTAATTTCATTACGCATTGCTGCAGTGATTTTCTCTTGTTTAGAAAGTATCATCAAAGCATAGGCTTTAATAGATAATTTATTAAACTCAAGCACGTCTAAATCACCGTAATAACTAAGATTATTAAATGCAGAGGCATCATAAATATATTGACCAATACGCGTCATTGCAGCATCAAGCGCTTTATCATTAACCTGATATCCGCGCTCTTTAGCTTGCAATAAAAAGTCTGTGGCATAGACTGTTAGCCAATGTTCTTCTTCACTATAGTTACTCCATAAACCAAAGCTGCCATTACTACGTTGCATTGATAAAATGCGTGAAATACCTGTTTGAACTTTTTCTCGGCGCTTTTCATCAGAATCAGTTTTAATGCCTAACTGCGCCAGTTGTTCACTGTTAGCATATAAAGATGGGAATAAGCCACTCGTAGTTTGCTCTAAACAGCCATATGGGTAAGCAAATAATCTTTTAATATATTGTGCAATATTTAACGGAGGTTGATTAGAGACCACTAATTGTCCTTCAACAGTATTTTCGATTAAACCAGTTAAAGCTTGGTCTGATAATTGCCAGCTTTCATTTGCATCTACTGCTGAGACATAAGATCTTGAAGTTGCGGCATATGCAGGTCTTATACCAATTGTCCAAGAACGACTTATATTGAAATCAGAATTATCTTCAAGCAAAATGCCTTTTACATCTATCTTTATTGTTCCTTTACCATAACCGTAATCGGCAGCAACAGGAATCTTAATAATATCTTTCTGTTTACTATCTAGTTTTACAGTAACCGATTTTGTTTCATTTTGATGAAGCAAACCACTAGTTGATACCTCAACTTGCATGTTTTGCGTACTACCAGTCAAATTATGCAAATCTAACGCTAAAATCGCCTGATCACCGCCAGATAAGAATCGAGGTGTTGTTAATTCAGCAATAACAGGAGCAGCAACTTTCATCGTTTTTTCAGCTCTGCCAAAACGATTGGTATCCCATGCTTGCGCCATAATTCGTAGTTCACCATTAAAATCAGGCAATGGTAAGTTAATTATCCCTTCGCCTTCATCATTTAACTGAATAGTTTCAAGTTGTTGTGCTACAATTAGGACGTCATTTAATGGTTTTTTACCACCAGCACCCATCGCATCACCACCAAAGCTCATGTTAACATTACGACCTGAAGCTTCAATCAATTTACCATAAACATCGTAAATACTGGTATCATAGCGTTTACGACCTAAAAATCCTGTGTATGGATCGGGTGTAACAAAATCAGTTATATTTAACACACCGGAATCAACTGCAGAAACCAAAACTGTGACTTTTTTATCCTGTTGAATAAATTGTTTATCCATTTTGATTTTTATTGGTACAGTAGTTTCTGGTTCAACTTGTACTGGTGCATTGATTGCAACATTTAACTGACGGTCTGTTGTGTCAATTGGTAAATATAATAACCCAATTGCTCGTTTAACTGTTTGTACAGCAGCATCTGTCGATGGACGAACTATCATAGTACTAATATAAATGTCATGTCGTCCCCAATTTTCAATTGGAATATCAACATCTAAACCATTTTCATCAATAGTTATTGATTTTTTCCAAATGGTACCACCATTATTTTCTAAAGAGATATAACCAGAGCCAGCAACTGGTGCCTGAACATTCACTCTGGCTATATCGCCAACTTTATAAGATGGTTTATCAATAGTTAACTTAACTTGATCTGGCCGTACAGATTTTGTGCCACGAGTATTATCTTCCCAATCATAACCAGCCCAAAAACGGAAACTTGTCACAACATTAGTTTGAGGATCAACAACTTCAACGCGATAAGAGCCATAATCAGTTGGTTGGAAACTTATTTTTGTTGTACTACCTGCATCAATAGATAATTGATTTTCTGAAACCATATATTCACTAGAATTATAGTTTACTCGCCAACCATCCTCATCTGACCAAGTCCAATAATAATTACGACGTTCGCGAATCAACCGAGCTTTTAGTGAATTTGTAGCTAACTTTTCACCTTCAAGATTAATATAAGCAATTTCAAATTCGGCATTATGGTCAATGTCAACGGTAGGACGATCATAATATTCATCCTTATTCCAATCATAATATGGTGAATCTTCAAATAGCGCTCGAATTGCAGGTAATTTATCTGCCGGCCATATGGTTTGTGTCGCATAACGTGTAACCGGTCGACCTCCTGAATCAAGTAGACTTGCTTGTAAAACCAATTTAGCAGGAGACTGTAATCCAGACCAATTATCTTTGCTAACCTCAATTTGAGTTAAACCATCATCATCCAACTCAACTTCAAGAGAATCAAGCTCACGATATAGGCTTTCGTCTGTCACTTTTCCAATTTTGAAATCAGCTAGGCCAGTAACTGAATCGACGGTCTTTAAATAGAGATTAGCTTCTAAACTGTTACCTATTGCTGGTTCACCATATAAATACCAACCTTTAACATTAAAGTTAATATCTTCGTTATTAAGAACCGCCCCGTTTGTAGTGCTTTTGATTTCCATTGCCATACGCTCAGGCAAAAACTCTTCAACTTTAAAGCTCCAGTAACGATAATCATCATCGCCTAAATTAAAACGAATTGCCCATTTACCTGTTGCGGCATCATAAGGAATATCAAACGTTTGCTGATATAACCCATTTAAATCAGCATTACTTTTTAATTGGTAATTTTTAATCACTCGACTATCAGGAGAAAGAATATCAACAATGATAGGTTGATCTGGTAATGATTGCCCATCAGCATTACGTAATAATGCATTAAAATAGACGGTTTCTTCTGGACGATAAAGATCACGAGGTCCGAAAACAAACAATTGTTTTTGATAAAAAGGACTACCGGACAAATTGAAATCAGTCAAATTAAGCGCATTACGATCAATATTAACAAACGAAGTTTGCTGGCCATCACTGGCTGTTAATAACGAATAGTCATAATTATTACCTAGGTCAAATTCAGCATAACCATCTTTATCTGTTACTGCTGAAATTGTATGACATTTTTTTCTATTTTCATCTTTACGACACATTAATGATAAATCAATATTTGCTAATGGTTTACCATTATCTAAACCATGAGTCATTACTGCTATCTTAGCATTTTTATAACGATGAACTGACACACCAATATTACTAATTGAAAACAAAGTTGCTGGATTCGATTCGTTATAAATACCTGCTTCATTCATCACAGCAATATAAACACCTTCTTGATTAAGTTCAGCAATATTAGCAAGGTTTACTAAAACTGTTTCTTGTGCATTAGGTTTTGGATGAAGATCGAATCTTGATGAATAAACTAAATCAGCATATTTAGTCAATTCTTTTGAACGCCAAATCGAAAGCAAATCAATAAAACCAAAATCATCCACTAATTTAGATAATTTTTCTGGTTTAATTTTAAAAAAGTTAATATCAATTTTATTTACATTCAGCGTTGTGACAGGTAATCCGCTCATAGATTTACTTGGTAGTAATATACCCGAGCTTGCAAAACCTACTGTAGGTTGGCGGTCTTGAGTCGTAATTTCTTTTTGGTAAACAGATTCTAAATGACTGTCGTTGATAGCTGATAATAATTTATCAATGGTTAAAACCAGTTGTCGATTTGGTTGAAGATAACGATGTTTTAGCTCTAAACCATTATCAGATAATTCCCATGCTCCATCAACATTACCTGTTTTTCTATCAACTAATCTGAGTAAATTAGAAAAATTCAACTTAGGATTAAGAGGTACCGAAAAAGTCACTACTAAAGTACTTGAACCATCAATAATAACTTCAGAACTATCAATGACAGTTAATTGTTTACCTTTGTACTTTTCAATTAATTCTGGTGTTGGATTAAAGGCATTATGAGATCCAGCCTCAGCTTCAGTTAAAGTTTCTGTTGCAACAGCATTGGTTTTATTGTCAATGACATCTGTTGCTACCTCAGTTTTATCAGCCTGTAGTGAATCTACTGTTTTATCTTTCTGATTATCACAAGCGCATAGCATCAAAAATAAACTTAACACCGCTAAGTGTTTTATCAATCTCATTATTTCACCTAATCCCTTACTGTTACAATGAATGTACTGTTTTTTTATCGATATTATGCACTTTCAGACAAAGTTTAGCAAAACTTCTTTAATCAGATTTATAATTTTTTTTATAATTAAGTTATGAATTTTGTTAAAAATTTTGAGGAACGGCCTTTTTGAGAAAGAAAAATAGGCAGTTAGAATTTACTATATTGTCAATAAACTCTAACTAGCGAATAAGTAATAACTTGTAGGTAAACTTAAAGTCAAGTTACTGAGATTTGATAAGCAATTTTTTTAAGATAAAGTTTAAAATAATTCCGTATAACGGTAAAAAGAATAATCCACAGATAATAATTTTAAAGCTATAATCGATAGTAGCAATTTCAACCCAATGCGTAGCCATAAATTCATCATTAGTTTTATAAAAGGCGATCGCAAAAAAGACGATGGTATCAATACCATTACCTAATATTGCCGATGCTGAAGGCGCTACCCACCATGCTCTATTTTTACGTAAATAATTAAACACGGTAATATCCATCAATTGACCTACTAAGTAAGCGGCAAAACTCGCTAAAGCAATCCGGAAAACAAAGCTATTAAACTCGGCTAACGCGGAAAATCCCATCCAATGGGTTTCAAAAAACAGTACTGAGATAGAATAAGAAAATAGTAAAGCGGGAATCATCACCACAAAAATAATCTTCCTCGCTAAACTCGCGCCAAAGACCCGAATAGTTAAATCGGTAGTCAAAAAGATAAATGGAAAGGTAAACGCTCCCCAAGTGGTATGGAAACCAAAAATATCAAAAGGGATTTGTACCAGATAATTGCTTGAAGCAATAACCAAAATATGAAAAAACGAAAGCCAACCAAGGGCTTTCATTTGTTGTGCGTGAGTAAATTGGCTAGTTTGTTCTGAATTAGTGTTCAGATACATAAATTTTTCCTTTTTTAATGGGGTAAGTGAACCCAGTGTTACAATTAATTTGAATGATTAAGATATTCGTTTAAACCTTTTTCGCGAAGAATACAGCTAGGACATTTACCACAACCACCATCAACGCCATAATAACAAGTATGTGTATGCTTTCGGACATAAGCCAAATAACCAAGTTTATCGGCCATCTCCCATGTTTGAGCTTTAGTGAGATACATTAGCGGTGTAATAAGATTAAAGTTATAATCCATAGCCAGATTCATCGATACATTCATTGATTTAATAAAAATATCACGACAATCAGGATAGCCACTAAAATCAGTTTCACAAACACCAATAATAATGTCGCAAATATCTTGTTGTTTGGCATAACATCCAGCTAGAAGTAAAAACAGCATATTACGACCGTCAACAAAAGTATTCGGGTAATCCCCTTCTTTGGCCACTTTGATTTCTTGCGAGTCATCAATCAAAGCATTATTAGTGGTCTGTTTAATCACCGAAGTATCAATAACAGTTTGTTTGACACCAAGATCTTCAGCAATCCATTTAGCTTTTTCCAGTTCAATTGCATGACGCTGACCATATTGAAAACTAATGGTTTCGACATTTTCACGACCATAATCAGCAATGGCCTGCAATAAACAAGTTGTAGAATCTTGGCCACCTGAAAAGATAACAAGAGCTTTACGATTTTGCATTTTTAACGAATCCAGTAGAAAAATTAACGATTATCGATTTTTTCAGGATAAAGGTCATGATTAGCCAAGCGATTCAAAGCTATTTGTTGCCAATTCGTACCGGCTTTACCATAATTGGCATAAGGATCGATAGATATTCCACCTCGGGGAGTAAATTTACCCCACACTTCTATATATTTCGGATCCATCAATTTAATTAGATCTTTCATGATGATATTAATGCAATCTTCATGATAATCACCATGATTGCGGAAGCTGAATAGGTAAAGCTTAAGCGATTTACTTTCAACCATTTTAATATTTGGCACATACGAAATATAAATAGTGGCAAAATCAGGTTGTCCTGTTATCGGACAAAGACTGGTAAATTCAGGACAATTAAATTTTACAAAATAATCATTTTCTGGATGTGTATTATCGAATGTTTCTAAAATTTCTGGACAATAGTCAGTAGGATAGCGAACGGATTGATCGCCAAGTAGTGTTATATTACTCATTTTTTTCCTTAGTTTTTTAGCGTGGGAGGTTCACGAACCACGTAATTAGGCGCCCACCATACTCTTTTTAAATAAAAAAGTCCAGTTTAAGCAACGTTGCGTGTCTTAACAAAAAGCACCATTAATACTAGATCAATGGTGCTTATTTATTGAGAACTTAGGTAAAAAGTGTGAGGAAAGCACTTTTTTAAGTCAAATATAACTTATTTGCTGGTCAATTGTTTGTAATAATCAGCAAGTTTATCTTTAGCATCAGCTAATTCTTTTTCGGCATCATTTAATTTCGCTTTTAATGCATCGATTGTATCTTGATGAGCATTAACTTTATCTTTTGCATACTCTTTAGTTTTTTCAGCTAATTCTTTGGTTTTATCTGTAACATCTTTAGTTTTTTCAACTACTAATCTTTTATATTTTTGTTCTAAGGTTTCATCAGTACAATTGGTATTAACTTCTTGCAACGCTTTTTCAAGACCTGTCACTTCATTGGTATTATTCGCTTTTTTGGCTTGTTCTATTTTCGTTTCAATTGCTTGCTTTTTAGCATCACAATTTAATCCTTGGTTTTCGTCATTGCTTGATGCATAACTATTTACCGAAAATGCAGTAACTAAAGTGATAATGCTTAACTTACTTAATAACCTTATTGCTGATTTCATATTGATTCCCCTTAAGTTTATTTTCTTAATTGAACACAATCTACTTTATGATCTTTACCTTTGGTTAAAATTAAACTTGCTCGTTCCCGTGTTGGTAGGATATTTTCAATCAAATTTAATTCATTGATATCTCGCCAAAGGCGGTTAGCAATATTCACGGCCTCTTCCTCTGGAAGCTTTGAATAATGGTTAAAGTAAGAGTTAGGATCACTAAATGCCCCAGCTCTAAATTTTAAAAATCGGTTAACATACCAATCGTGTAATAGCGGTAATTGTGCGTCGACATAGATCGAAAAATCGACATAATCAGAAACAAATACACGATTATTAGCTTGAGTATAGTTTATGGTGCCTTGTAAAACATTTAATCCTTCAAGAATTAAAATATCTGGACTATCAACAACAATATGTTCATCTTCAACAATATCGTAAACTAAATGAGAATAAACGGGCGCCTTAACTTCTGCTTGTCCTGACTTTACATCAGCAACAAAATTAAGTAATTTTTTGATATCATAGGATTGTGGAAATCCTTTTTTATTCATGATACCACGTTCTTCAAGATAACGGTTAGGGTATAAAAAACCATCGGTTGTTACCAATGCAACTTTCCGATGCTCTGGCCAACGAGTCAACAATGCTTGTAGGACACGGGCGGTAGTGCTTTTACCAACAGCTACACTACCTGCAATACCAATAATATAAGGTATTTTTTGACTTTTCCCTAAAAATTTTGATAACACTGCCTGGCGGCTAAAACTGTTGCTTATATAATAATTGAGTAATCGAGATAAAGGCAAGTAAATTTCACTTACCTCATCCATGGATAAATCTTCATTAATACCTTGTAATGAAGTCAATTCTTCTGGCGTTAAAGTCATTGGTACCGCATTACGCAAGCTCGCCCATTCTTGTCGGGTAAATTGCATGTAAGGGCTCAAATGATTTGTCATATTTTATTCTCTATTGCTAGCTGATATAAATAATTTGGCTCAGATTATACTAAATCTATTTTTTTACAATCATAAATTGGTATTATCTCATGCTCATAGCTATATTGATGACTTACTGGTAAAATACGTTTAGTGAGTTAATTATCAGATATTAAATTGAGATTGTATGTTAAAAAATAAATCAAAACAAAAACCTAAAAAAACCCGCCAAGAGATTAATGAAGAATCTCGTGAGTTAAAGCGCAAACGTAAACATAAAGGTTTACCGAGTGGTTCACGTTTTAATGGTCAAGATAACAATCAAAATAACAAAGCAACTAAAACAATAAAAGATCCTCGTGTTGGCAGTAAAAAACCAATTTCATTGGTAATAGATGATAATTCATCTATTAAAAATATAGATAAAATTAATCAACCCAAAATAACTAAAGCCAAGTTAACACCACAACAAGAATTAGAACAACTTGAAAATGATACTAAACTGGATCAATTACTAGATTTAGTAGAGCAAGGTAAAATCTTAACTGACGAGCAACAAACTTATCTTGATAATAAACTAAACCGTATAGACAAACTTATGCAAATATTAGGTTATGAAGATGAAGATTTCGAGGATGAGCAAGAAGAAACCAAAGAAGATATCGTCAGTTTACTTAAACGTAATTAAGTTAGTTTTAGTTAAATATGCATTATAAACCATCAATAATCTTATATACAAAATAACCACGATAAAGAGTCATATACCACCATGCTACTATTGATTATGCTAGGTTTATATTTAGGATTATTTATTTGCACATTATTATATTTAAAAAAAACTAATTACATTAAATTAAAAACACAAATAAGAGCAAAACAACGTAATACAGCAAAACGTTATGGAAATGACAATGTCAAACGCAGGATTAAATAAAAATGTGATTCAAACCCAGTTATGGGATCAAGCGTTAATTGAAAAATATAACTATTCAGGCCCAAGATATACCTCTTATCCAACAGCACTTGAATTTAACGAACAGTTTACTGAACAAGATTTTATTTTAGCGACCAACCTTTATCCTGAACGACCATTATCGCTGTATGTACATATTCCGTTTTGCCATAAACTTTGTTACTTTTGTGGTTGTAACAAACTGATTACACGACAAACCCACAAAGTCACTAAATACCTTGATGTATTAGATATCGAGATCGCTAAACAGTCCAGATTATTTAAAAACCGGACTGTAACACAAATGCATTGGGGCGGCGGCACCCCTACTTTTTTAACTGATGCTGAAATTAGCCGCTTGCTCTCATCGATCAAAAAACACTTTAACTTTGCTCAAGATGCCGAACTATCCATTGAAATAGATCCAAGAGAAATAAGTCCACAAACGATTGATCATCTAGCTAATGTTGGCTTTAATCGGTTAAGTATGGGGATCCAAGATTTCAATCATGAAATTCAAAATTTAATTAATCGCGAGCAAGATGAAAATTTGATCCGTTCACTAATTACCCAAGCAAGAAAAAATAACTTTCGTTCTATTAGTCTAGATTTAATTTACGGATTGCCTAAGCAAACTGTTGAAAGTTTCACCGAAACATTAAATAAAGTGATTGATATTTCGCCTGATAGATTAAGTGTTTTTAATTACGCACATTTACCTAGTCGATTTGCTGCACAACGTAAGATCAAAGATAATGATTTACCTAATGCGAGTCAGAAATTGAAAATCTTACAAACCAGTATTGAAAAATTGACTCTCGCTGGTTACCAATTTATAGGTATGGATCATTTTGCAAAACCTACTGATGAGTTAGCTATCGCACAACAACAAAACAAGTTACATCGCAACTTTCAAGGTTATACCACTAAGGGAGATGCCGATTTACTTGGTCTTGGTGTATCAGCAATAAGTATGTTGGGAGACAGTTATGCCCAAAACCAAAAAGATTTAAGAAGTTACCAAGATCAAGTCGAACAAAAAGGACATGGTTTATGGAAAGGATTTACCTTAAATCGTGATGATAAAATACGTCGAGATGTTATTAAACAACTTATTTGCCATTTTCAGCTTGATAAAAAACAGATTGAACAACATTACCATATCCAATTTGATGACTATTTTGCTGAAGATTTAAAACTACTTGCACCACTAGAACAAGATGGATTAGTTGTCGTTAATCAAGATAGCATCAATGTTCAATCTAAAGGCCAGCTTTTAATTCGTAATATTTGCATGTGTTTTGATATTTATATGCGTCGATTGGTGCGACAACAACAGTTTTCACGCGTGATTTAATTAAATAAATTCACGCATGACTATTTAATGATACTGATTTAAATGTTAATGACTGGCTAAATAAACCTTAAATTTAGTCGTTTGAGCAATAATTTCAACACTTTTAAATGTTTCATCCAAGATCGATTGATATGGTAAAAATGAATTTGCCACAATACAAAGATAACCATTTAGTTTTAAGTGTTTTTTTGCTTCCTTAATCAACTTATTAACTGCGGTATAACTTGTTTCTTTGCCATCGTGAAAAGGTGGATTAGAGATAATTAAATGATATTTATCGCTTATATCTGAAAACACGTCACTAGCAATAACACGTGCAACAATGTTATTAGCAGCTAAAGTCTCTTTACTTGATTCTAATGCAGCACTACTTACATCAGTTAATGTTAAGCTTATATCTTGATTTAGTTTACCTATTACTGTTGATAATATGCCCGAGCCGCAACCGACATCAAGGATATTTCCTTTGATAATATCACTATGATCCATAAGTGCATTTAATAACAGCTCACTTCCTGCATCTAAGGCTTTCTGGCTGAAGACACCTGGTAAGCTTTTAATTTCGATATCCTGATTTTCAATCGTTAAGTGATAACTCAACCACCAGTCTTTTACTTCAAAAGCCAAACGACTATCAGCTCGAAAATGATATAAACCACATCGTCTTGCACTATCTATTTTTTGGATAGAACCAAAGTCACTTAACAGCCCTTCAACACTTTTTACCCCAGAACGATTTTCACCAATGATAAAAATATCACTATCTTTAGGCATATTGTTCAATAAATATGATAACTGAAATTGTGCTTCACTCTTGGTTTTAGGCCAATAATAAATGAGGGTATTTATATCACTATAAAAAGATGTATCAGGATAGAGCGAAAATATAGTGTTATTAGCTCGTTTACTATTTTTAAAGCTTAAAAAAGTATGATATTGGGAACAATGAATCTTGACGATATTTGCTGCAATAATCGCAGGATAATTGTCTTGAATATCGCCAGCAATAAGAATATTTTTATCATCAAAAAATGACTGATGACGTTCAAGTACTTGGCTAGCTGGAGTAAAAACAGATGTTGCCATAATGCCTCAATGAAAAACCTTTATAAATTGAAGCGAAGATTATACAATTAACTTTCTTTAATCCCTAGTAAAACCGTAATCTGACAATGACACAAACTGATTGGTATCTTAAGCAATGTAATATTACTCAATATGTTTTACGCAATTCGACCGTATTCCAGGGAGAACTTGCGACTCATATAGACGAAAAAATTCGTTTAATTGTCGTTGCTAAACAAAAACCAACACAAAAAATATATTACGATATTTTAAAAGCCATCCGTTTAACAGAAGAACAAGTGTTATTTCTTACCCCTTCGCAATTAATTATTTCGGCGGATGAAGTGAAAATAGTGACATGGTTTATAGATGTGCTTAGCAATGAACCATGGCAAAATAATTTAACCATAAACACCAGTGATTTAGATTCGTTAGCGAAAGATCCACAACAAAAACGTAAACTTTGGCAGCAGTTATGTGAATATGAAAACAATTTCCATCCTGAATGAACATGATTTAACGGCAGCTTATGAGTTAGAGCTCATATGCCACCCTATCCCTTGGTCTAAAGAAACTTTTTTTTCAAATCAAGGTGAACGTTATATTAATCTTAAAATAACCGTTGATAATAAACTGGTCGGCTTTTGTATTTGCCAACAAGTTGCCGATGAAGCAACTTTATTTAATATTGCAATACATCCTGCCTATAGACAACAGGGATTAGCTAAAGCATTATTAAATCATTTAATTGATAATTTAACAGCCATAAACTCACCACAGGTTATTTCAACTCTATGGTTAGAAGTTAGAGAATCTAACACGCCAGCAATTGAGTTATATCATTCAATTGGCTTTAATCAAATAACAGTCAGAAAAAATTATTATCCAACTGTTGATGGTCATCAAGAAGATGCAATTATTATGGCTTATACATTAACACTATAAATTAATTTAATGGGAATAATCATGCCCCAAAAAACAGCATTACTATTTGTCAATGGTGAACCTCCAAAAGATATTCCTAGTAATATAAAAGATTATACTTATATTGCCTGTACTGATGGTGCATATCATAGCTATTTATTTAAATCAGCCGTTGAACCTGATTTTATTATCGGAGATTTAGATAGCATTGACTCAACTAGGGCAATTCCGTCAAAAACACAAATTATTCATACTCCAGATCAATCTAAGCCTGATTTCGAAAAAGCATTACTATTTTTAAATAGTAAAGGTGTTACAAAATTTACAATATATGGTGCATCAGGCGGAGCTAGTGATCATTTCTTAGGTAACTTGTCTACAGCTATGCAATACTATCACCAGTTCAAAATGTTGTTTTATGATAATTATTGCTATTTTTTCTTTGCTGATCATCATCAGATTATTGACCACGTAAAAAATCATATTATTTCGTTAATGCCATTGTCGACGGTAACTAATTTGACTATAACTGGCTTTGAATACCCCTTAAAAGATCAAACATTAGTTCTTGGCGGCTGCATTAGTTTACGTAACAAAGCCATTAATGATAAAGTAGAAATCTCTTTTAAAAACGGGGACTTACTAATTTTAGTTCAAAATAATTTGAATTAGATTGACACAAATATTTACATTACTTTACAATACTATTACAAACAATTAGCGTGATTTTGGTGAAAGGAACCGCTTTATGATAATAAAAAAACTTACTGTGCTTGTTTGTTCTTCTTTCGTTTCTTGCATGGCTCTGGCGCAGAACGATACCGTAAGCATTACAGATAAGATAGTAGATAGTTTTCTCGCTTGTGATAACCATTTTTTTGAACAATTGGCTGAAAATAAACAATTATTCAGCGAATATGTTGATTTAACAACAACAGATAATGTTACTTATATTCCTGTAGAATCAATTTATCAACAAAATAAAGATAAAGTTAATTTCAAAAAACCTCTTAAATACCACGGATTAACGATAACTGGCTATCAAAATATCTATATTCCAACCAATTTATCGGGACAATATTACTATTGGGGCTTTATCTTCGATAATAGCCAAGAGGAAATTACTAAAACACTTAATAATTTAAAATGGTTACAATATAATAACAATGTTTATATTGCCAATGCCAAAATTTATGATCGAAATGCAAAATCACCAGTATGGCAAGATAATCCCTACTCGATTGATGGTGTTGTCCCCAAACTTGGTACCATTGAAAAATCTCTTTATTTAGAAACTTTTACTGATAATCAAAACCGTATACTCTGTTCTATTCAAGGAGATATTAAGAAAGACATTCTTTATAAAGATCGCCCTGATATGAAACCACTTGATGAACAGATGGATAAAGTGCGTCAAGAAAAGATCAAAGCTTATAAATTGAAAAAACAACAAGAAAAAGAACAAAAAGAAGCTCAAGAAAAACAGTCTCAAACTCAACAAAATAAACCAATTGAAAATAGCTCAAAAGAGGGAGATAAAATTTAAATGAAAAAATTATGTTTATTTTTAATGCTCTTTTCTTTTACCGCTATCACTCATGCAGAAGAAAAGAAACCACTTACTGAAGCTGAATTAGCCTCTCAAGCTAAAGAGGTACAGGTAATGCTAAGTAATCCTAAAATTGGTGCTCAATTTACACCTCTATCTAAAACTGATGAGGACAACACTATTGGTTATTCTTATCTTGATAAAAATTCTATAAAGTTACATCCTTATAACAATAAAATTCGTATTTTTAAAGAAGTTTCTAATTATGTTCCAGCATTAGTTCAAAATATTGATAATGTAAAAACACCATATCACACTGTAGTTATTAATTATTATGCTAATTGTGATAAAAAAGAAATTGCAAAAGGTAAAATTGAACTTATCGAAAACTATTTTGCCGAAGGTAAATTGATAAACACTATTGATATTCCTAGTCGATGGATGAGAGCAGAAAAAGGCGATGAAAAGCATAAATTAATGGTTATTGCTTGTTCCTTACCATTAAACAGTTAGTTCCATTTTCATTCGTTTTTACACTCGCCACCTAGCGGTGGCAGAGTATTTTTTTTTATGCTAATATCAATTTATTAACTACAAAATTGTAATCACATCAATATGAATATCACGCAATTCCATGCCTTAACGGATCAACTTTTTTATCAAATTGAATTATATCTAGATAAATACGCTGACGAACATGATATAGACCTCGATTATGAAACTAACGGCAACGTTATTACCATTAGTTTTCCAAACAATAGTAAAATTATCGTTAATACTCAAGAACCACTTTTTCAAGTTTGGTTAGCAACACAAAAGCAAGGTTATCATTTTGATTTGATTGATGACAAATGGATATGTAATCGAACAGATCAACCATTTGAAGAGATATTTGCTTTATCAGTACAAGAGCAATCAGAGCAATAATAATCCAAAAAGGATACTAAGCTAAAACTTAGCATCCTTTAATTATTTAGAATCTATCATTTACATTAAGGTAAGATTTGCCAGCTTCACTACTAGCCATTTAACCCCTTCATGAATGAAAGCAATTTGCACTCGTCTATGCTCACCTTCACCATCTAAATTAACAATGGTACCTTCACCAAAACGATTATGCTTAACTTTCCTACCTAATGTGTATCCATCGCTTTCTTTTTTCTTCTTAATATATGACTTTTTACGATCTTGGTAGAACTGCTCATTTTTATTGGAAGAATCATTATTATATGATGTTAAATTAGCTCGAGAATTGATTTCTTGCAAATTTTCAGTTGGTAATTCAGCTAAAAAACGTGATGGCAAATTACGCTCCTCACGGCCATAAAGTCGCCTTGATTCAGACAAAGAGAGAGTTAAAAACTTACGAGCTCGGGTAATACCAACATAAGCTAAGCGTCTTTCTTCTTCCATTTTTTCTCGTTCTTGAGAGCGTAGTGCAGGAAAAAGACCTTCCTCTAAACCAACAATAAAGACATTGTCAAACTCTAAACCTTTCGCTGAATGTAACGTCATTAATTGCACCGAATCTTGTTGATTTACTACGTCACGGCTTTCAAGAGAGGTAAATGCTAAAAATGATTCTAAAACAGTCAAGGTTTTGCCAGTTTCATTGTCTTGAATTACATTGTCTTGGTTAACTCTAAAAAATTGCTCTGCAGATGAAACAAGTTCCTCTAGATTATCTAATCTAGCTTGTCCTTTAATACCAGGTTCTTGTTCATACATTTGCAATACGCCAGATAATTTAATAATTGCATCTAATTGTTTATAAAATGGTAATTCATTAACTTCGACATGAATAGATTCCATTAATTCTAAAAAACGACTAATACCTGAGCGTTGTCTTTCAGCTAAAGCATTTTTTTCGATCAGCATTAAACATGCATCCCATAACGAAATATTATTCTGCTTAGCACATAATCTAACTTTATCTAAAGTGACACTGCCTATGCCACGAGTTGGGGTATTTACCGTAGTTTCAAATGCCATATCATTATCATGGTCATGCAATAATCGTAAATAAGCTAAAGCTAATTTAACCTCTTGCCTTTCATAGAATCTTATTGAACCATAAATTTGATAAGGTATACCGGCTTGTAATAAGGTATCTTCAAAAATACGTGATTGCACATTATTACGATATAAAATGGCACAGCTAGCATAATTATGATTATCAGCATGATATTTTTTTATTTGACCTACAACAAATCGTGCTTCATCAATATCATTGAAACCAATATATAGTGAAATCTTTTCTCCGTCACCACTGTCGGTCCATAAATTTTTACCCAAACGATTGCGGTTATTAGCAATCAACTTATTTGCAGAGTCTAAAATAATGCCTGTCGATCGATAATTTTGCTCTAAACGAATGATTTCAGTTTCTGGATAATCATCGATGAACATTTGTAAATTATCAGCATTAGCTCCACGCCAACTATAAATTGACTGGTCATCATCACCAACAATCATTACGTTTGCTGTGTCACCAGCTAATTTTTTCACCAACCAATATTGAATTTTATTAGTATCTTGAAATTCATCTATTAATATATTTGAAAAACGATGGCGACAATAATTTAAAACAGTTTCATTACTACAAAGCAATTCATATGCTCTCAAAATTAACTCTGAGAAATCAACATAACCAACTCTATCACAAATTGCTTGATAATCACGATAAATTGTTTGCCACATTGCTTGTTTCGAATCTTCTGGTTTTAGATTATCTGCCCTAAGTCCTTTTTCTTTTTGCGTGGAGATAAAGTTAGCACACTCTTTTGGTGACCATTCCTTTTCATCAATTTTAAGTTCACGAAAAATTCGTTTGATAAGGCGGATCTGATCTTCACTATCAATAAGTTGAAAATTCTCAGGTAATTTAGCTTGTTGAGAAAACATACGCAACAAACGGTGGGTTAAACCATGAAAAGTTCCTACCCACATACCATTTAAGTATCCTTCACCAACTAAAGCTTGTATACGCTCTTGCATTTCAGCCGCCGCTTTATTGGTAAAGGTAACGGCAAAAATTGAGTTTGGTGAATAATTTTTTTCAACACACAACCAAGTAATTCTATGAACTAATACACGTGTTTTACCACTTCCCGCACCAGCAAGAACAATGGTGTATTGGCTATCAGTTGTAACAGCATTTTTTTGTTCAGTGTTTAGGTCGATTAATAATGACTGTTTATTTTCCATGATGTGTTAACCCATCGCAATTATAGCAAACATTAATTAGTATTAATGTTGTAAATGTTGTAAACGTTTTTAATTTTTTCATTGTATTTATAATTATTATAAGTAGGTATAAAAAAGAACAAAGACAGGCATTAAATGTAATAAACATTTAATGCCTGTCTTTTTATACATATATGCACTGAATTATAACAGATTATCTAATTCTGGCAATTGTGTTATTTCAATATGTGGTAAACATCTAGCATCTGAAAGATGATAAATATCCTTACCAAAAATATTAATCCAACAAGCTAAAAAACCATTATTGATCGCACCATTGACGTCTGTCTCCAAATTATCACCAACATGCAAAATATAATTATTAGGAATAGCTAATTTCTGAGCGGCTAAAGCAAAAATTTCGGGAAATGGTTTTGAGCGACCATCAGGACCACCTCTTAGCGAAAATTTAAAATAGTCACCTAAACCGATTCTGTTTATATCAACATTACCATTAGTAATCACACCTAATGGGTATTTATTGGCTAATTTAGTTAGTAATATATGTGTTGATTTAGGAACAACCATTTTATGACGCCAAAAATTAAAACAATCAATAGCCTCATCAATAATCTTGCTATATTCATTTAAAGGGATATTGGTTTTATTTAATAACGATTTGATTGTCTCAACTCGCCAATCTATAACATCATGATATATTTCTGGATTTACAGCAAGGACCAACTTTTTTTCTTGATAATATAAATCCAAGGTTAGATACTGTAATGGCTCATATTGTTGTAAGTTTTTTATCACTTCCTCTTCAGCTTTATCAACAATCGTACTATTGTCATATAAAGTGTCGTCAAGATCGAATGTGATTGCTTTAATGCAGTTAATTGAACGATAAAAGTGCATTATTTTCTTCCTCTTTTAGCTCTTGGATGAGCCGAATCATAAACTTCTGATAAATGTGAAAAATCCAAATGGGTATAAACTTGGGTGGTGGATAAATCCGCATGACCTAGTAATTCTTGTACTGCGCGTAAATCACCGCTCGATTCAAGCATATGAGTAGCAAATGAATGGCGCAGTTTATGCGGATGAATATGTGAACTTAATCCCTGCTTTACACCCCATTGTGCAAACCGTTTTTCAACATTTCGTGGTGATATACGCTTACCCAGTTTAGAGATAAAAACGGCATCATCTTGTGGATTTAAATCATTTCGCATAGTTAACCAGTGCTCAATCCATTTAATTGACTCTCGGCCTAAAGGTAATTTTCGCTCTTTATTACCCTTTCCTGTTACTCGGACTTCACCTTCAGTTAAATTTAATTCTCGGCAATTGAGACTCACTAATTCAGAAAGTCGTAATCCTGAGCCATACATTACTTCTAACATTGCTCTATCACGTACAGAAAGCGGATCACTATACTCAATATCAAGTAGTTGATTGATCTCATCGATATCAATATTTTTTGGAAGATGTTGACCCAATTTAGGGTTTAATACACCACGGGCTGGATTGGCTGAGATTTGATCGTTTTTAACCATCCAATCAAAAAAACTGCGTAATGCAGATAATCTTAATGATAAACTACGAGCTTGTAGGCCGGTTTGTCGACTGCGACTAATAAGTAACCTCACAGCAGATGAATCAATATCCTGCCATTTAGTAATATCTAAGCCTTCAGTTAAATCAATAAGCGCATAAAGTTGACGACGATAGTTAATTTGAGTATTTATACTAAGTTGTTTTTCAGATTTCAAATAATTTAAAAAATGCTCAACAGGCCCGGTTAAAAAAGAAGAGTAATTAGGATTAATTTTAACCATCATATTTCCTTACTTTTTTCGCATAATCCATTTTTCAATAAGAATTGGCAATATTTCACTGATCTTTTCTAACAACAAGGTTCCTTGTCCAGTCTGATAATGCTGAGGATCTGTACTCGTAAACATTAATAAACCAAGATCACCAAATTGCCCCAATAGTGATAAAGCTACAGAGCCAACATAACCATGTTTAGGTAATAAAAAATCTAATTCAGTTGTATTTAATGACCCCAAATAAAATTGGCTATACTGTAAATGTCTTACACGAATAAAATCAAACTGCGAGGAGTTTAAAGCTAAATAATGATAATTTGATGGTGCACTAAGTAACCATTTATCATCAAATAAATATAAATAGGCACCACTAAGTCCTAAATCTTTGGCCCAAATTTTTAAAGAATCTAATAATTCGTTTATATCTTTTGCTTTTATTAATTGAAATTGCAATTTTATTAACTGATTAAAGAGTAATTCGTTAGCACTTGCGTGCTCCATCAGTAATGTGATTTCTGACTCGAGTTGACTAATTTTATTACGTTGCCTTGCCATATGCCATTCAGGTAGTGAAATCATACCTCGCACAGGGTGTGGTACGCGCATGCGTTCAATATGAGTCGCATTTCGAATAAAAAAATCTGGGTTATCAATAATATATTGGCTAACCATTTCATCATTTAATTTAACAAATGATTTTTTTCGTCGCGGCTGTTTTAACTTCAATGTTTGTGTTTTTTTTACGACCATAATTTATTTCATTGTCTTTATGTAATCAGTTAATAAAATTCATAAAGTTTAGCGCAATTAAATAGCAATATAACCATCATATACATGTGTAGCTGGTCCAGTCATATAAAGCGGCGACTGATTACCTTTCCAATCTATTATTAATTTTCCTCCGGGTAGATTAACATTCACCCGCTGGTTTAATAATCCTTGATTAATGCCAACAGCAACAGCGGCGCAAGCTCCTGTTCCACAAGCTTGAGTTTCACCCACGCCTCTTTCATAAACACGCAAATTAATATTATCTCGATCAATAATATGCATAAAACCAATATTCGCTTTTTCAGGAAAGCGTTCATGTTGCTCTAATAGCGGACCTAAAGTTAATACTTGAGCAGTTAGCACATCTTCAACTTGAATTATACAATGCGGGTTCCCCATAGAGGCGACACCACATAAAACTGTTTGTTCTTGTGATCGAATAATATAAGTTTTTTCTTCTTTAATGGCTTTGAAAGGAATTTTATTAGGCTCAAAAATTGGTGTTCCCATATTAACCCGAACGGTTTCATCATCATTCACCGTCAAAACAATATTACCTTTCATAGTGCTGACTTTTAACACTCTTTTTTTAGTCAATCCTTTTAATCGCACAAAGCGAGCAAAGCAACGAGCGCCATTACCACATTGCTCAACCTCAGAACCATCGGCATTAAATATACGGTAATGAAAATCACTTTCAGGAGAATAAGGTGGCTCAACAATAAGTAGCTGATCAAACCCAATCCCTGTATATCGGTCTGACATACGTTTAATCATTTCACTTGAAAGATGAACATTTTGCGTTACTGCATCAATAACCATAAAATCATTACCCAGTCCATGCATTTTTGAAAAGTTCATCTCTAGTTACCTTTTATTGTAAATCATCAGTATTTATTACTTTTTCATCATATTTGTTTGATTATATGGATTTATCAAGCAAAATTTAGAAAACATATTTATCAGCTTTATAATGAATTATAATACTAATTCACCACGCCATAAATCATCAAAAGTTTCACGCTCTCGAATCAATTTATGCTGATTACCATTTTCAAGCATGACTTCTGCCGGTCGAGGATGACTATTATAATTAGATGCCATACTAAAACCATAAGCACCTGCACTACAAATAACTAACAGATCATCTTGTTCAACTGAGAGTTCACGTTGATAAGCTAATACATCACTAGATTCGCAAATTGGCCCAACAACATTATAAATCTTTTGGGTATTTGAATCTGTTGACTTTTTGGCTGGTATAACTTGCATCCACGCTTGATAAAGAGCTGGTCGTATTAAATCATTCATCCCGGCATCAATAATCGCAAAGTGATTACCATCTTGATGCTTAGTATATTCAACTTTAGTAATTAATAATCCAGCATTGGCAATGATTGATCTACCTGGTTCGAAAACAATTTCAAGTTCAGGATAATTTTTTAACTTTTCAATTAGTTTTGATACCAGTAATGTCGCTGATGGTGGCTGTTCATCATGATAACAAATACCTAACCCTCCACCTAAATCAATATGCTCAAGATGAATATTTTCTGCTGCTAGTTGGTCAACTAATGCCAATATACGATCAGCCGCGTCAAGAAAAGGCGATAACTCGGTTAATTGAGAGCCAATGTGACAATCAATACCGACTATTTTAATATTATTTAATGATGCTGCTTTACGATAAGTATCTAAAGCTAATTGATAACTTATACCAAATTTGTTTTCACGCAATCCTGTTGAAATATACGGATGTGTTTTTGCATCTACATCAGGATTAATCCGTAAAGAAATACTAGCTATTTTCCCTAATTGATGAGCAATATCATTGATACGATATAATTCAGGTTCTGATTCAACATTAAAACATTTAATTCCTACTTCAAGCGCACGTCTAATTTCAACAACTGATTTTGCAACCCCTGAGAAAACAATTTTTTTAGGATCAGCACCAGCTTTTAAAGCTCTCTCTAATTCACCTTGTGAAACAATATCAAAACCTGCACCAAGTTTAGCTAATAAGTTTAAAACAGATAAATTGCTATTCGCTTTCGCAGCATAACAAATCAAATGCTTCTTATTTTTTAGAGAATCTTGATAAGAATGAAATTGCTTAGTTATATGATCAGCAGAATAAACATATAAAGGGGTACCATATTGATTAGCCAAATCACAAATAGCAACGTTATCCGCCAATAAATGGCCATTTTGATAATGTAAAAAGTCCATTATATTATTCCTTTAAGCCAATTTATTTGTATCATTAGATTCAATAATTGCATTTGACTGATCTGCAGGATAATAAAGTGGACCTTTTAAACCACAGCCTAATAATGTGAAAATAACTAAAAAAAGAGAAAAGAGTTTTAGAGCGGATTTCATAAAATATTCGCAATTTAATCAGATTTATAATACAGACTATATTACACGATAGCCATATTCGTGCAAAGAACAAATCATTAAGTTTTCTAAGCAAGATACAAAAAAATTTGAATAATTTTATACTATTGATAATAAAAAGTTATATAAAAATTGAATATAAATTACAACGCTTACATCATAGTATTGCTGAAATTTAGTTCAATTAATGA
Source organism: Gilliamella sp. W8123 (assembly GCF_016101085.1). Taxonomy (NCBI): domain Bacteria; kingdom Pseudomonadati; phylum Pseudomonadota; class Gammaproteobacteria; order Orbales; family Orbaceae; genus Gilliamella; species Gilliamella sp. W8123. The sequence goes on along the minus strand of NZ_JACFRE010000007.1, from coordinate 96,345 downwards.
TAATTATTTTATTATTGATAATCAGAGAGTCTAAAAATAAAATTATAATAGCAACTAATAAATCTAAAGTTACCATAATTGGATTAACTATATATCTTCAAATGATTTATAAAGTATATCAATGCTCCATTTTTAGAATTCATGAAACATGGAACATTGATAATTCATGATTAGATAGAAATCAATTAAACAGAACAAATTCGGCATTCTCGGCTATGGTTTTGAGTCGTTTTTGAGCTGTTATAATGTTTTCTCTCCATTTATGATCTTTTGCCCACATTTCAATAACAAGCGGAGCAGTATAATTTATCTGTTTTAGTATTTTAAATATAGCAAGAAAATCAACCTCCCCTTCGCCAATAGTTAAATCTCTAAACTGACCAGAATAATTAGCTTTAACCTTATAAGTATCTTTTAGATGTATTTGAACAATGTGCTCTCGACTTAACATAAGCTCTGTACAGACATCATAATTCCAACCAGAAATATTCCCTACATCTGGATAAGCCATAAAATAAGGAGAATTGACCTCTTTTTTTAGAATTTCAAACTTACTGAGTGAATTGAGATAACTAGTATCCATGATTTCAACGGCAAGCATTATCCCCATTTTTTCAGCTTGTTTCGCTGACCACTGCATTCCCGCAATAAATCGCTGGTGAGTCTGTAAATTGGCTGGTTCATAATAAACATCATATCCAGCTAATTGAATTACCCTTATTCCTAGTTTATAGGCGAGTATCAGTGCTTTATTCATAATAACTTTGGCTTGCTGACGTATACTTTTATCGGCAGATCCAAATGGAAATTTACGATGAGCACTTAAACACATAGAATGCAATGGTAGTCCATATTGTTCACATAATCGCTTTAATCGATAAATCTCATCATCTGACCAATTAAGTCTTGCTCTTCGCTGTTCTGATTCATCAATTGATATCTCGATAAAATTAAATCCTAATGTTTTCGCTTCGTGCAGTTTTTCTTGCCAAGTAAGTTCATTAGGTAATGCCTTTTCATAAATACCAATATAATTAGATTGATTGGTCGGATTAATTGCAAATTTTGCCATAATAAAACCTAATAATATTTATTTGAACATCAAATATGCAGTCATTTTACTGACTGCATCGCATCTATTACCAATATTTAGCAATTTGCTCTCTTAAAGCTTGAGCAGTTTGTTTACCATTTTCACTAGCAAGAGCTCGACCAGCAATAAAGGCTTTGGTTTTAATTCCTGCAAATAGGTGAATATCCTCAGGAATAATTCCGCCCGTTATGGAAAGTTCAAGACCTAAATCTGACAATTGTCGCATTCTAACCAAATCATCCTCTCCCCAGCCAATACCAGCTAATTCAGCATCACGAGAACGATGATAAATAGCCTGTTTAATCCCCAATTTTCGCCATGCTTTGGCATCTTCTAGTGTCCAATGACCATATAATTCGATCTGAATTTCGCCATTAAATTCGTCAGCCACTTTTTTACATGCTTCAATGGTAGCGATATGCGCTGCAGCCGAAACCGTTAACCAGTTAGCCCCAGCTGAGAAAGCCATTTTAGCTAATATCGCTCCACCATCAGTCGTTTTTAAATCACAGACTAATATATGATTAGGATATAATTTTCTTAGATTTTTAACGCTTTCTATTCCTGCACCAAAGGCGAGAATAGTGCCAACTTCGATAATATCAACAAATCCTGAAACATTTTTTGCCACCTCCAATGCTGAGGTTAGTTCTGTTTGATCTAAAGCAATTTGTAATTTTGGTGTTGTCATGTTGGTTTCCTTATCTAATTTGATTTTTGGCCATAATAAGCATTAGCGCCATGTTTGCGAAAATAGTGCTTATCGGATAATGTTTGTTGAATTTTGATGGTTTGATTAAGTTGTCGAGTTGAAATTGCCATCATTGCGACTTCTTCAAGTACCACAGCATTGTGCACCGCATTTAAGGCATTTTTACCCCAACAAAATGGCGCATGACCAGAGACAATAACCCCAGGCATCGCCAGAGGATCAATACCGCGATGTTTAAATTCCTCGATAATAACTAATCCGGTATTTTTTTCGTAATCTGTGGCAATTTCACTATCAGTTAGTCGCCGGGTACAAGGTACATCACCATAAAAATAGTCAGCATGAGTGGTACCTAATGCAGGAATATCCAATTCAGCCTGTGCCCAAACGGTTGCATAGCGAGAATGGGTATGTACAATTCCGCCAATATTTGCAAATGCCTTATAGAGTTCGAGATGAGTTGCGGTATCACTAGAGGGATTTAGTTTGCCTTCGACAATTTCGCCGGTTAATGAAACCACAACAATATCATCTATGGTCATATCACAGTACTCAACCCCTGATGGTTTGATGGCCATGACTCCCTTTGCACGATCCACTTCTGATACATTTCCCCATGTAAAGGTGACTAAATTATATTGTGGTAGCAATAAATTAGCCTGTAGTACGCGTTCTTTTAATGCTTGAAACATCATTTAGCCTCCATTTAGCGCGCGATCGATAACCGCATAAACATCTTCTTTGCTGTTACAACGTCTCAATTTATCCAGATCAACACCTGTCTCACTATTTTCATCATCTAAAATTTGAGTCACTTCCATTAATCCTTCCATATGCTGATCAGAAGTACTGCCGGCGAGGGTAACTAGGACATCAACAGGATCTGCTTCCCCCTCAAAATAAACAGGTTTTTTCAAAGTTACTAATGCAAAAGCCGTACGATTAACGCCATCTTCTGGTCGAGCATGTGGCATGGCCAAATTAGGAGCAATAATGATATAAGGCCCCATGGTTTTAACGCATTGAATGATGGCATCATAATAACGAGGCTCAATCGCTTTAGACGCAACTAGCATATCTGTTCCTAACTTAACCGCGTCTTGCCAACTTGCAGCTTCTGCTTTAAGTAAAATAGAGTTATTTTCAATTAATGATTCTTTGAAAGCCATTGTTGGACTCCTTTAATATTCTGCCTATTTACCATTCACTTTATTGATAAGCTCAATAAGTTCATCGCCGAAAGTTTGAGGATTTAACATGTTTTGGACACCTAACGCATGTTGTCCTTCATTAACCTCGATTTCATGAATCAAATGTTTAGAAGCAACAATAATGTCGACATTAGGTAGTTTTGATTTGTAATCCGTAACTGCGCATGAATCCATGACATTTGCGATACCTTTTTTATCTAAATAATTGGCAATTTTCATCTTCATCATCATTGATGATCCTTGACCACTACCACAAACAGCAAGAATACGAATCGGTTGACCTTCACTAATTGCCACTTCATCCATTTTTTCAACTACGGCTTCATTAACATCATCATGAATATCATTGGTCGGTTGTTGTTTTTGTAAGGCTTCTTCAGCTCTTAATGATTTAGCTGCAAAGAACATATAGACCAGAGATAACGCAATCAAGACATAGATAAATAGATGAGAGAAAGATAAACCTTGTAAAATCGGCGGGAATAAGATTGCCCAATCAGCCATTCCCATCCAAGAATCAATTGGCGTACCATTTTGGGCGAAAATATTAATTACCCAAGCAGAGCCTAGAACCTCAACCATTCCCATAACAAAACAGAGTTTCATTACCGCTTTCCATCCACCATAATGATTGGCAAATACGCCAATGGTGGCATTAGAGAAAAACATAGGAATAAAACCAGGAATAATCATGATTGGCGATTTAAATACCAGTAAAAGCGCTATTGCTAAAAATTGACCTAATGCCCCCCAAATAAAACCAAATACCATGGCGTTAGGTGAAAAAGCATAGATAGCCGCACAATCGATAGCCAACACTGCATTTGGTATTAATTTTTCAGAAATTCCCTTAAATGCTTCAGATAACTCAGCTACAAACATTCTTACACCACCAACAATAACTTGGATGGCTACGGCAAATTTAAGTCCGGTTTCGAAAATGTAGATAGTCCAATGAGTTGACCCTGCCATTGTTTGTAAATTATCCAAACCAAATGAAAGAAGGATAATGCCGAAGAAGATTGTCATCACTATCGTTGTGGCAGCAATACTATCGTGGAAAATATGTAACCATTTTGGTAATTTTAAATTATCTACTGAATCATCTTTATCGCCCAATTTTGGCGCTAATTTCACTGCAATCCATGAACCAAGCTGCTGTTGGTGACCAATAGAAAAACCTGCGCCGCCAGTTACCGCTTCAGTCGGTTTAAACATCATATTTGAAAAAATTCCCCAATATAATGCCGTAATTATTGCTGAGTAGGTGATGGTTTCCCACATGCCATAACCAAATAGGAAGTAGAAAAGTGTAATTAAACCAACTTGTTGGAACATGATATGACCGGTCAACATGATGGTTCTAATTCCGGTGAAACGTCTAAAGATGACCAGTAAAATATTAATCGCTAATGCAAGTAATACTGCATAACCAACCCATGAATATTGTTCACCCATCCCCTTTTCGACAGCCACCATTGAGGCATAAGTATCGATAATCGATCCGGTTATACCATGATATTCGGAAAGTTTAGCAATAACGGGTTTAAATGTTGAAACTAAAACACCTGAACCAACTTGTAACAGCATAAAACCAACAATGGTTTTAATCGTGCCTTTTAAAATTGTGGTGATATCTTTTTTTAAAAGACAATAACCTAGCAAGGTAACTAGGCCCAGTAATAATGGTGCCTTCGTCATAACTTGACTATAAAAGATATAAAAAATGTTATAAATTACTTCCATATGTCCCTCTCATTGGTTATCGACATTTCTAACGTTAACGTTATTGTTTAGGTATCTATAACCTTCAAATGTCTTTTTTATAATTACCTATCGCAAAACTCATAGATGGAACTTCAACCTATTTAATATTATTCAGTTCGCTGAATAACATTTGTTATATTCTACAATCACAAACAATCATTCAATGATTGTTTGTGATTATTTTGATGTTGATCACTTTTCTAAATTTATTGACTTAGCAATTGTGATATCCATCACATTATCTTTAAAAAACAGAAGCAAAAATTAAAAATATAACTATTATTATCAATAAATTGAACTTATGATTATTGATATTAATATTTAAATAATTGACAAAATACAAAATGATAACTAACATCATTTTTAATCAAGTTTAATCATATTAAATTAATAAGAGGGTACAATGAACGAAATATCACGCCACACCCAAATAGTGGCAATGGTTAATGAAAAAGGGATGGTAAGAGTTACTGAATTGGTTTCTTATTTTGCAATATCACCAGCGACAGCCCGTCGAGATATTACAAAACTCGATCAGGACGGAAAAGTAAAAAAAGTTCGTAATGGCATTATGCGAATAGAAGTACAAAAACCAATTTGGGCACCGATAGGAAATAATAATACCGATCATTATCATGAAAAAGCACGTATTGCCATAAGAGCGGCGAAGTTGTGTGGAAGTGATGAAAATATAGTTATTAACTGTGGCTCAACGGCATTTTTATTAGGTCGTGAATTATGTGGTAAAAATGTTTCGATCATTACCAACTATTTTCCTTTAGCTTGTTACTTGATTGAACATGATCACGAAAACGTCATCATTATGGGAGGATTATATAATAAAACACAAAACATTATTCTAAATCCTATAGCAAATATAACTGATTCTTATGCAGGAAAATGGATGTTTACAAGTGGTAAAACATTAACACCAAATGGGCTGTATAAGAATGAAATACTGGGAGCGGTAGCTGAACAACAAATACTTGAAAAAATTGAAAAATTAGTAGTCGTTGTTGATAGTTCTAAAATAAATACCAAAGCAAATTCTGGCATGCTTTTTTGCCCGGTTACTAAAATTGATATTTTAATAACTGGCAAACAAGCAAATAAGGAAGTAATTGAAAGCATAAAGGAACAGGGCACAGAAGTGATTTTAGTTTAATAATTAAATTGTAAAAGGAACAAAGTATGAGTAAAGTAAACGAAATTACCAGAGAATCTTGGATATTAAACACCTTTCCTGAATGGGGAACTTGGCTTAATGAAGAAATAGAAACAACAGAAGTTAAACCTAATACGTTTACGATGTGGTGGCTTGCTTGTACAGGGATTTGGTTGAAATCAGCAGGTAATACTAATATCTCTGTCGATTTTTGGTGTGGTACAGGTAAAAAAACTCACGCAAATCCATTAATGAACAAACAACATCAAATGATGCGAATGGGTGGAGTACGTGAATTACAACCAAATCTTAGAACTAGCCCATTTGTTCTTGATCCTTTTGCAATCAAAGAGATTGATGCGGTAATGGCAACCCATGACCATGCTGATCATATTGATGTCAATGTTGCAGCAGCAGTCATTCAAAACTGCTCACCAAAAGTCAAATTTATTGGTCCTAAAGCATGTGTTGAATTATGGAAAAGTTGGGGGGTTCCTGAAGATCGCTGTATCGTTGCCAAAGTAGGTGAAACTATCCAAGTTGGTGATATTACTATTCGCGTTTTAGACTCTTTTGATAGAACTTCATTAGTCACTCTACCGAAAGGTGTTTCATCCACCGATAAATCCATATTAGATGGTATGGATGATCGTGCCGTTAACTATTTATTCGAAACCTCAGGCGGATCACTTTATCATTCTGGCGATTCTCACTACTCTAATTATTATGCCAAACATGGTAATGATCATAAAATTGATGTTGCTTTGTTATCTTATGGAGAGAACCCGCGCGGCGTAACCGATAAAATGACCTCATCAGACATTTTACGGGCGGCGGAATCATTAAATACTAAAGTAGTGATTCCATTTCACCACGATATATGGGCGAATTTCCAAAGTGACCCGCGTGAAATTGAAGTACTTTGGCGAATGAAAAAAGATCGTCTTGAATATCAATTTACACCATTCTTTTGGCAAGTTGGTGGTAAATATACTTATCCAACCGATAAAAACAAAATGCACTATCAACACTATCGTGGATTTAGAGATATCTTTACCGATGAACCTGAACTGCCATACCGTTCATTTTTATAATTAAAAAGCTAACTAATGTGGACTAGAACAACTTTCTAAGTCCACTTTTTTATTGTTTTTTCTATTTTGTTATATTCTAGTGAGAAAAGAGATTTCAACAAAACAATAATCACTAATATTCAAAACTAAAAGCAATTTATCAATAAGAACAAGATTAAGCATTGATATATTTTTGCCGTTCAGGAAGCCAACAATCAACAAGTTGTTTAGCACACTCCGGAGACTCGCTTAAGATAAGATATGATGCTTTTTGCACCTCGCTAATTAAATGCTGATCACGGATTAAATCAACAATTTTAAAATTTGCTTCCCCCATTTGCCTAGTCCCTAAAATTTCACCACTACCTCTAATTTCAAGATCTTTTTGGGCAATAACAAAACCATCATTGCTTTCACGCATTACTTTCATGCGAGCCTGAGCAATTTTACTTAATGGAGCTTGATACATTAACACACAATGTGAAATTGCACTGCCTCGTCCTACCCTACCTCGTAATTGATGTAGTTGAGCAAGTCCTAAACGTTCAGCATTTTCAATGATCATTAAGCTTGCATTGGGCACATCGACCCCAACTTCAATAACCGTTGTCGCAACTAAAAGTTGAACCTCTCCCGCTTTGAAAGCCTGCATAACAGATTGCTTTTCATCAGATTTCATTTTGCCATGGACAAGTGCTATATTTAAGTGTGGTAACCTTTCTTTCAATTCCTCAACTAACATTTCAGCGGCTTGAGCATCTAGAGTTTCTGATTCTTCCACTAAAGTACAAACCCAATAAACCTGACGATGACTTAAACAAGCTTGATTAACCTTGTCGATAATTTCTTCTCGACGGGAATTAGGAATAACAACAGTGGTAACTGGGGTTCGTCCTGGAGGTAATTCATCAATTATTGAGACATCCAAATCTGCATAAACTGTCATTGCCAACGTTCTTGGTATTGGTGTTGCTGTCATGATTAATTGATGTGGGTGTATGGCATTTTTAATACCCTTTTCCCACAAACTTAACCGTTGATTCACACCAAATCGATGTTGTTCGTCAATAATAACTAGCCCCAAATTGGAAAATTCAACTTTATCAACAAACACCGCATGGGTACCAACTAACATCGTGATTTCACCTTGCTTTAAAGCTTCATATCGCTGCTGCTTATTTTTAGCTGTTAATCGACCAGATAACCAATCTACAGTAATGTCTAATGGTTCAAACCATTGTTTAAAATTATTAAAATGTTGTTCTGCCAATATTTCGGTTGGCGCCATTAAAACAACTTGATGACCATTCTCTATCGCATTTAGGGCGGCCATAGCTGCAACTAAAGTTTTACCTGAGCCTACATCACCTTGCACTAGTCGCATCATTGGAATATGCTTTGTCATATCCTGATAGATATCTTGTACAACTCTTTGTTGAGCGTGAGTTGGATTAAATGGTAATGAACCTAGAAAAGGTAGAGTCAATCGCTGATTACTGTGCATTGAATAAGCATGTTGCTTTTGATTATCTCTTTTAATCATTAACATGCTTAAATGATAGGCAAGTAACTCTTCAAATACAAAACGTTTTATAGCTGGGTGTTCACCAACTAATAACTGATCAATATCAGTCGTAATAGAAGGATTATGAATGATATTCAATGCATCTAAAACAGGTAAATAATTTTGACTTAATGAATCAGGTAATATTTCATTTGGTAAATTGTTTTTCAGTAAAATTAATGCCGATTTTATCATTTTACGGATTACATTTTGTGTCAATCCATATGTAGAAGGATAAATAGGTGTAAATCGCTCTTCATTTAAATCGCTTAGCGATGCTCGTTCATCTTTATTCGCTTTGATGTTAAATTGCGGATGAATAATTTCTAAATTAGTTTTACCGCTTTTTATTTCACCATATGCACTTATCCATTTTCCTACTATCATCGACGCTTTCATACCTGCATTAAAATGCATAAAACGTAAAATAGCGATTCCAGAATCATCTTGAATATAACATAACAGCATTTGGCGACGCTTAAAAATAATCTCTGTTTTAATTATGCGCCCTTCAATAGTGGTATATTCGCCAATTGTAGCATCACCTATAGCGCAAGAAGAACTTCGGTCTTCATAACGTAGAGGAAAATGTAATAATAAATCTTGAATGGTTTTAATGCCTAGTGCATGGAATTTATTTTCTAAACTAGCACCAATACCAGCTAATTTGATTAGTGGTATATGGTTTAGTAAACGATCAGACATGATAATTAATTAATATTACGCATCACACTCACTACATCTTGTTGTAGTGATAACTTTCTAATTAAATCATTTAATTGTTGTGAGTTTTTAACTTCAAGCTGCAAAATAATTGTATAAATTTGCCTATCTTTTTCTTCGGTATTCAACCACTGAATATGAGCTTTTTCGTCATTAATAATCGAAAGAATATGACCTAAAGTGCCTTGACTATTAATAATATCTATCCAAATCTCAGCAACAAATAGTTGTTCAATATTTGGTGCCCACTTAAGTGCAATATATTTTTCTGGGTTATTTTGATAACCACTAATATTGCGACATGATTCATGATGAACGGTTAAACCTTTTTCAGGGCTAACATGGCCAACAATCGGATCATTAGGAATAGGATGACAACATTTTGAAAAGGTCACCAAAACTCCTTCACTACCGGTAATAACTAGGGTTTTATTGGTATCAGATTGATTAGATAAAAGCGCTTTATGTTCTAAACCTTTAACAATAAAATGGGACATGATGTTACCAAGACCAATTTCGGCTAATACATCATCAAAGCATGTTAACTTGGTTAACTCAACAATACGATCTTTCTGTTTGAGTGTTAATGATTCAATACCACCTGATTTAATTAACGCTAAATTAAGTAGACGACGCCCTAACTCAATTGCATCTTCTCTTTTTAACGTTTTTAGTGCTTGGCGAATACGAGATCGTGCTTTAGCACTAACGACAAAATTTAGCCAGCTAGCATTAGGACGACTTTCTGGCGAAGTTATAATTTCGACAGTTTGGCCATTACTTAAAGGTTGAGAAAGCGGATAAGGTTTACGATCAACTAACGCACCAATACATTGGAAACCAATATCAGAATGCACTGCATAAGCTAAATCAACTGCTGTTGAGCCTTCAGGTAATTGGACAATACGACCTTTTGGAGTAAAAACATAAATCTCTTTTGGAAAAAGGTCTGATTTAACATTTTCAATAAATTCGAATGAATTACCAACACTTTGCTGAAGTTCTAGCAAACTTTGCATCCAACGTTGGGCTTTAATCTGAGTGGTGGTATTGTTTAACTCATCATTTTCATTATAAATCCAATGCGCAGCAACGCCCATTTCCGCCATTTGTTCCATGTCTTCAGTTCGTATTTGAACCTCTACCGGGGTACCATGCGGACCAATTAATGATGAATGCAATGATTGGTAACCATTAGCTTTAGGAATAGCAATATAATCTTTAAAACGATTAAGGCGTGGTTTATATAAATTATGCACTAAACCAAGTGCACGATAACAAGCATCAACATCTTCCACTACAATTCGGAAAATATAAATATCCATAATTGAATGAAAATGTTGTTCACGCAGTTGCATCTTCTGATAAATCGCATAGATATTTTTTTCAAGCGCTTCTACTTGAGCATCAATACCTGCATCTGCTAGACGACCTCGTATTTCAGAGAGAATTTGCTGGATCAGTTCTTTTCTGGTTCCTCGAGCAATTTTAACCACTTTTTTAAGAACCTTAGCTCGATTAGGATGCATAGCAGTAAAACCAAGTATTTCAAGCTCAGTTTTAATATGATGAATGCCTAAACGATGAGCCAATGGCGCATAAATCTCTAAAGTTTCTTTAGCAATACGGCGACGTTTATCTGGTCTTAAAGCACCAAGAGTACGCATGTTATGCGTTCTATCAGCTAATTTAATTAAAATCACTCGCACATCTTCGGTCATGGCTAAAACCATTTTCCGAAAATTTTCAGCTTGAGCTTCTTGTCGATTTCTAAATTTTAACTTATCAAGTTTTGAAACCCCTTCCACTAAAACTGCTACATGCTTACCAAATTTTTGCGTAATATCTTGGAAGGTTACCGGTGTATCTTCGATAGTATCATGCAAAAGTGCAGCGATAATGGTTTCATAATCTAGCCGCATATCAGCTAAAATGGCTGCAACAGCAACCGGATGGGTTACATATGGTTCACCGCTACATCGGAATTGCCCTTCATGTGCTTGTTTAGCAAAGAGATATGCAGCTTGGATCAATTCAACTTGCTTGACAGGAAGATAAGATGCAACTACCTCTTTTAAGCTCTCAAAATATTGCATGGGCAATTCTCAGCAATGTTTATTCGTATGAAGGAGTATTTTCTAAAAGTACCGTTTCATGAAGGGCTGTACGCACTTCTGATTCTTCATCTTGACGAGCTTGGAATTCAGCAGTATCAAGAATTTGTTTATTGACAAGTCCATCTTCAATTTCGCGTAAAGCAACCACAGTTTCTTTATCGTTTTCTTCTGGAATTAGTGGCGATTTATTTTCGACTTGTAATTGACGAGCACGTCTTGCGGCAACTAAAACGAGATCAAAGCGATTACCAATTTTTTCTACTGCATCTTGGACAGTTACACGAGCCATTTTTACCTCTAATATTTTAACTTATATGCTTCAATTGAAAGATCCGCTATTCTACTTAATTTTGTAGCGAATTGTCCATAACTAATATTACTATGTTATGCAAAATTCACTATTTTAGATAAATTAAAATAATAAATATCTATTCCATTACCTCTAGCCAAACATTAGCACCTATTATAGGCATATCTAAAAGGTAACGTCGTAAGCCATCCAACGCAATTGCTGCCAAAACTTGTTGCTGCGTTCTTTTGCTTTGACTTCGACCAATATACTTTAAGTTGAAATGCAATACTTTTTTTAATGTTGCAATAATTAAAGTAAATTGACTATTCTTTTCTTGAAAATTGATAATACCGATCGCAATATTAGCACCATGTTCTTTTAATAATTTTGTGAAATAACTGCTCGGATCATCCAATAATAAAGGTACAATCTCTGATTTTATGACAGGCGCATCAGCTTCGAGCAATTGATAACTAATAATCCCCGCTGATTGCTGTTCAATAATAACGACAGATTGATTTTTATCGTGCAATAATTTTGATACCACATGAGCCAATCCTGACTCATCTGATTCATTTAATACACCTTCATAAAGCAAATTAGCATTAACAATCGATTTAATTTGTTGCCATAGCTTATCCATTTCATTTTTTTGGCTTTCAGGACCCGTTAATTTTAATTCAATAATAGGCATTGCAGCACGATAACCTATCGTGATATTTTCTGGAATTTCCAGTGTAGCGTCAATTTCTTGTGCTAAATCGCTTTCAGTTCGGCCCATTGTTGTTAATCGATAACAAAGTTGGCTCTCAGTCAGTGGATAGTTGAACTTGATCTCGGGGAGAATCTCATTTTGAATCATTTGTTTAAATTCAGAAGGTACACCAGGAGTAAAGAATAATAGACAATTATTCAGCTTCATTTTAAAACCGCATGCGGTACCAATAGGATTATCAATTAACGTCGCACTTTGAGGTAACATGGCTTGTTTAATATTACTTGCAGGCATCGCCCTACCACGATTAAGAAAATAACGCTCAAGTGACTTAAGCCATTCTTCGTGTAAAACTAACGATTCATTATTAGTCAGTGCGGCTGCTTGAGCACTAAGATCATCACTAGTCGGCCCTAATCCACCATTGACAATTAAAATGTCATTTTGCAAACTACGCTCTTGCAAAGTATCAATCAGCGTTGATAAATTATCCCCTACTGTATGACGAGAAGTAATGATAATACCCTCTTGAAACAGAAAATCAGATAACCATGCAGCATTAGTATCAATAATTTGACCATATAAAACTTCATCACCGGTACTAAGCATTTCAATTTTAATACGATCTTTGATGTTAGCCATAATTACCCTTAGTTAATTAAAAATGATTATTCAATGTTTAGTTAATAACTTCTTCATCCTCTTTACTATCCATATGCTCCTTACTTTGCACTAATCGCACAGCAAAATAGAGGTCATAAGCAAATTCGATATAATCACTATCTAATTTAAGATTCATCTGTTTAAACCAATTTTTTAATGTTTTGCGTCGACCAGCCAAAATTAGCACAACATTTCTAACTTTTAATGAATTTATCAATTCATCAATACCCGTCAACACACTAACATCTTTATAAGTAAAACAAGGTATCGCATCGACAATGACATAATTGATCGGATCAGCAGAATCATCAATATAATTGATGATTCTACGCTTAAAATAGGCAATATTAAAATAAGTAAGTGGCGAATTAAATCGATAAATCATAGTATTACTCAATGGTTTGACATCTGAACCAATTGAATGAATTCGACCACCATCATCAACACCTAATAGTTGATCATTCGGTCTAAAAACACGACGTAAAAATAAAAATAATCCTAATAAAACCGCCAGCGCCATCCCCGGAATAATACCAATAACTAAAACTGAAATAAGTGTAGTTAAACTTAAATAGAATGCATCGCGATCAAATTTAAAAAACCGAATAATGGTTTGAAAATTAATAAGTGACAACGAAGAATAGATGAGAATCACGCCTAATACGCAGGTAGGAATGTATTGTAATGGAGATAAAAAGAACAACACTACAAAACCAATTAAAACAGCTGCTATGATTGACACTAATTGGGTTTTACCGCCATTAGCATCATTAACAGCTGTTCGAGATGAGGTACCACTAACAACAAATCCTTGAGATAACCCGGCAACTATGTTGGCCATACCCAATGCTTTAAATTCTATATCGGCATTGGTTTCATAATTATTTTTAGAAGCAAAACTACGTACCGTTATCATCATACTAACAAAACAGATAACGGCAATATTAAGAGAAGGAACGACTAAATTTCGCATTAAGCCTTTATCAAAATCTAACCATGACTCTGCTGGGATGAAATCACTGGTCACACTACCAATAATCCGTACGTTATATTGTTCAAAATTAAACAGCCATGAAAAAAAAGTCATAATTATGACGGCGAACAGCGGTGCCGGATAACGAGGTTTGAATTTTTTTAAAGCCACCAATATCACTAAAGTAAAAAATGACACTAACGCAGTTAATACATGAATCTGCGATATCTTTAAAGGAAAATAAACAATGCGCTCAATCAAATAAGAGTAGTCATACTTAAATCCCAATGTTTTGGCTAGCTGATCAACCATAATCGTAATTGAAATACCATTTAAAAGACCAATTAGAATCGGTTGGCTTAATAAATCAGCTAAAGCCCCTAGGTGAAGTTTACCGGCAATTAGACACCAAATACCAATCATAATGGTTAATAATACAACTAATTGCCAACGTAAAACGGGATCATTAGCCGCTAAAGGGAAAACTACAGCGGCTACAACTGCGCAAGTTGCTGTATCTGGCCCAACGATTAATTGCTTAGAAGAACCAAATAGTGCATACACAATCAGTGGCAAGATTGTCGAATATAAACCAGCAATTGCTCCTACGCCAGTGAGTTCAGCATATGCTATTGAAACAGGTAACGATACAGCTGCTACTGACAATCCAGCTTTAATATCAAAACCAAGATACTCTCGCTTATAATGCAATAAACTCGTCAGCCCTGGCATCCAAAAAATGATTTTTTGGAATAATGCACTATTGGTAAACTTTCCCATGTATAATTACTTTCCTGCTATACTCATTTTCTCAATCAATATTGAACCACATTGAATATTACTTCTTGTTTCAATATCATTACCTATTGCTACAATATTTTGATACATTTCTTTAAGATTACCAGCTACTGTAATTTCATTAATAGGGTATTGGATTTTACCATTTTCAACCCAAAAACCCGTAGCTCCACGCGAATAATCACCGGTTACATTGTTAACACCTTGTCCCATTAATGACGTTATAACCACACCTTTATCGAGTTTTCTTAACATTGCAGTGAAATCAGCATCAGTTTGGCTTGGTGAGACTAACCAATTATATATACCACCTGCATGTCCGGTAGATTTCAAACCTAATTTTTTGGCTGAATAATTACTTAATAAATAAGTTTGCAAAATACCTTGTTCAATAATATTGCGCTTAACAGTTCTCGTCCCTTCACTGTCAAATGGTGAAGAACCTACTCCTTTTAAAATATATGGATCTTCCAAAATTGTCAGCCAAGCAGGGAAAACTGCTTTTCCTACACTATCCAACAAAAAAGAAGACTTTCGATAAATCGAACCACCACTAATTGCAGAAACTAAATGCCTTATTAAGCCGACAGCTACTTCCGAACAAAAAAGGACAGGTACTTGCATGGTTGGAATTTGTTTAGCACCTAAATGGGCAACAGCCCTCTCAGCAGCTTGTTTTCCGACCCAAACTGGTGATTGCAGTTCATTAATATCCCGAGAAGAAGTATAGGCGTAATTTCGCTCCATTTGTCCATTTTGCTCAGCAATCACCGAGCAAGAAAGTGAATGTGAACTGGCACAGTAGCCTTGTAACATTCCTAAACTATTACCATAGACATAAACACCATAACGGCTATTAAAGTAACCACCATCACAACTTATTAATGAAGATTCAGCAAGCGCTGTTAGTTCCGCCTGTTTTGCTTGTTCTATTGCATTATCAACATTTAAATCACTTGGATGAAAAAGATCTAAATCGGCATTATCAAATGCCATTAACTCACGATCGCCTAAACCTGAACATGAATCAGGCGAAGTATATTGCATAATATTAATTGCCATATCCACAGTTTGGCTGATCGCCTGTGGAGATAAGTCACTGGTAGATGCGCTACCTTTACGTTGATTTTGATAAACGGTTATACCTAATGCTCCATCACTATTAAATTCAACATTTTCAGTATCACCTTCTCTTGTACTGACACTAATACCAGTAGATTGATTAATCGACACCTCTACTGAATCGACCCGAGCTTGTGCTTGTTTAATAGCATCGGCAACAATAGCGGATAGATGTTGTTGTTGGCTTATCGCATCTTTTTTAATTTGTTCAATACTCATTTTATTATTTTCTACAATTCTGCTAGTGATACGTTATAATATGCCAGAATTTAATTTTAGTTAACAAAAGAAATAGCATGAATAACAATCAAGAGCCAAATCTAGAACCCGACTTCAATATAAATCAAGAAGATGATGAAATTATTTACGTTAGTAAAAGTGAAATCAAAAGAGATGCCGAGGTGCTTAAAAAATTAGGTGTCGAACTTGTCAATTTAAGCAAAAATGAAATAAGTAAAATTCCACTTGATGAAGATTTATTATATGCTATTGAATTAGCTCAAAAAATAAAAAAAGAAGGCTATCGCAGACAAATTCAATACATAGGTAAATTGCTTAGAAATCGTGATATTGAACCGATTACACAAGCATTGGATAAACTCAAAAATCGCCATAACCAGCAAGTTGCCATGTTTCATCGTTTAGAGAAATTACGTGATGAGTTAATTGAAACTGGCGATGCAGAATCAATTATGGAGCTATTTCCTACCGCAGATAGACAGCAATTACGTACACTTGCACGTTCAGCTAGAAAAGAACTGACTGCAAATAAACCGCCAAAAACAGCCAGACAAATTTTTCAATATTTAAAAGAATTGAGCGAAACAGAGTAAATTTTTATAATGTTCGTTTTATATTTATGATTAAACACTACTTACTAATAAAAGATAGAGGATACAAAAATGGGACTATTAAACGTACCAGCCGGTAAAGAATTACCTGATGACATCTATGTCGTGATTGAAATTCCAGCGAATGCTGACCCAATTAAATATGAAGTCGATAAAGATACTGGTGCAGTATTTGTTGATAGATTTATGGCAACTGCAATGTTTTATCCATGTAATTACGGTTATATTAATCACACTTTATCACTTGATGGAGATCCGGTTGACGTATTAGTTCCAACTCCATATCCATTACAACCTGGTTCTGTAATTCGTTGTCGTCCAGTTGGTGTCTTAAAAATGACTGATGAAGCAGGTTCTGATGCTAAACTAGTTGCTGTACCGCATACTAAATTATCAAAAGAATATGACCATATAAAAGATGTAGACGATTTACCTGAGTTATTAAAATCTCAAATCAAGCACTTCTTTGAGCAATACAAAGCACTTGAAAAAGGCAAATGGGTAAAAGTTGATGGTTGGGATAATGCCGAAGCTGCTCGTAAAGAAATTATTGAATCTTTTGAAAGAGCAAAACAGAAGTAATCCTACCTAAATTATTCAAAAAAGTAATCATTTCTACTGAGTCATAAAAAATAATTTTTATGACTCAATCTTTAAACTTTTTTTTACTTTCGAAATAACTTCAATGACTTAGCGTTGTAACAATTTGTCATTTATCAAATTAAACAAATTAATATAAAAATTTTATATAAAACCGTACACTAAGATGAAAAAATTGTCATTAAAATCTTGCTTTCGATTTTAAATTGTGAGGTAATAGTAATGGGCTAACAACAAGAAGCATTTTTATGAAAACGATTAACTTTTTAATTTAGTTCCAGACTAGTTAGATTAGTTTATGAGTTGGTGTATTAATGTTAGTTAATGCCTAAACAGCCGATAAGGCAAATTATTAATTATTGTTAGGATGTCTAGTAAATGAATAAAAAAACAGGCCAAGTAAAATGGTTCAACGAAAGTAAAGGTTTCGGTTTTATAACTCCAGCCGATGGCAGCAAAGATGTATTCGTACATTTCTCTGCAATCTCAGGTGATGGATTTAAAACCTTAGCTGAAGGACAACAAGTCGAATTTGCTATCCAAGATAGCCCTCGTGGACCAGCAGCGGCTGAAGTAGTTGTTATCTAATTAAAATTTAATTAAATAATAAAAGCAAAACGCCTATTTCTCGAAATAGGCGTTTTTTTATAAGGGTAGTATTTTAATCCCTTTACTAGAACTAAAAAAGCGACCTAAGGCCGCTTTTTTTGTAATTACAACTGCTTCTAATTATTTAGCAACAACTGCGATTAAGTCTAATACTTTGTTAGAGTAACCAACTTCGTTATCGTACCAAGAAACTAATTTAACAAAGTTATCACTTAATTGGATACCAGCTTTAGCATCAAATACAGAAGTACAAACTTCACCTAAGAAATCTGTAGACACAACGTCATCTTCAGTATAACCAAGAACGCCTTTCATTGGGCCTTCAGCAGCTGCTTTGATAGCTTTACAGATGTCTTCGTATTTAGCTGGTTTTGCTAAACGTGCAGTTAAGTCAACAACAGAAACGTCTGGAGTTGGAACACGGAAAGCCATACCAGTTAATTTACCATTTAATTCAGGAATAACTTTACCTACAGCTTTAGCAGCACCAGTTGATGAAGGGATGATGTTTTGAGCAGCACCACGACCACCACGCCAATCTTTGTGAGATGGACCATCAACAGTTTTTTGAGTTGCTGTAGTTGCGTGAACAGTAGTCATTAACGCTTCAACGATACCGAAGTTATCATTAACTACTTTAGCTAAAGGAGCTAAACAGTTAGTAGTACAAGAAGCATTAGAAACGATATCTTGACCTGCATATTCTTTATCATTAACACCCATAACAAACATTGGAGTATTGTCTTTAGATGGGCCAGTTAAAACAACTTTTTTAGCACCAGCTTGGATGTGTTTACGAGCAGTTTCATCAGTTAAGAATAAACCTGTTGCTTCAGCTACAACATCAACACCTACTTCATTCCATTTTAAGTTCGCAGGATCTCTTTCAGCAGTAACGCGGATTGTTTTACCATTAACGATTAATTTACCGTCTTTAACTTCAACAGTACCGTCAAAACGACCGTGAGTTGAATCATATTTAAGCATATAAGCCATATAATCAACGTCTAATAAATCATTGATAGCAACGATTTCAATGTCAGAGCGTTTTTGTGCAGCACGGAAAACAATACGACCGATACGGCCAAAACCATTAATACCTACTTTGATTGTCATAACAATTACCTTCTTTTTGTTTTAAATGATAAAAATAACTTACAGTAAACTATCAAATTTTGGGGTCTTATTCAAGACCATTACACATAATTAGGCACGAATTAATCAAATAGTTTTTAACCATAAAAGAAATCACAAACAATAATCAATAAAATCAATTGGTTAATGTAATTAAAAATTTTACTCTCAGCATAAAAATAACCACTGCATTAAGTAAAAATAATTCGTTATAATAATAGATTATTAGCATGGTACATCATTAAATTAAGTAACAATTATATAGCGAAGATTTTATCGACCATAAACCTAATATATATTATCCTAGCAATAATATATGCTAGCTTATTTTAGTTACAAATTTTTACTATCATAAGCTATTTGTTGGCAGTCCGACTATGAGAATCTGCGATAGATTTGATACATTGAATTTAAAAGATTAAAGAACTAACACACTATGACAGATAACCAAGATTTTACCGACCACACACCAATGATGCGCCAGTATCTAAAGTTGAAAGCTGAAAACCCAGATATTTTATTGTTTTATCGTATGGGTGATTTTTATGAGATGTTTTATGAAGATGCCAAACGTGCTTCACAACTCTTAGATATTTCGCTAACCAAACGAGGCTCGTCTAATGGTCAACCTATCCCGATGGCAGGAGTACCTTATCATGCGGTTGAAAGTTACTTAGCTAAACTCATTTCACTTGGTGAATCAGTCGCAATTTGTGAACAAATCGGCGATCCCGCTACAAGTAAAGGGCCGGTTGAACGTAAAATTGTTCGTATTGTTACTCCCGGCACTGTAAGCGATGAATTATTATTAGAAGATCGTAAAGACAACTTACTTGCCTGCATATGGCAACAAAAACAGCACTTTGGCTATGCCACTTTAGACATGAGTTCAGGTCGCTTTTTTGTATTTGAATGTGATAATCCGGAAGCAATGCAAGCTGAATTACAGCGAACCAGCCCAGTTGAGTTACTCTACCCTGAAGACTTTCCATCAATGTATTTAATCGAAAATCGTCACGGATTAAGACGACGCCCAATTTGGGACTTTGATCTGGAAACCGCCAAACAGCAACTTAATTTACAATTTGGTACCAATGATTTAGTCGGTTATGGGGTGGAAGATTGCCATTATGCCTTATGTGCAGCTGGCTGTTTATTGCAATATGTCAAAGATACCCAACGCACAGCCATGCCACATATTCGCTCAATAGTTAAAGAATCTTCAGTTGATTTTGTGGTGTTAGATGCCGCCACTCGTAGAAACTTAGAGATCACCGAAAACCTATCTGGTGGTACTGAACATACTGTGGCCGACATTTTAGATAAAACCCAAACCGCTATGGGTAGTCGAATGCTTAAACGTTGGTTACACTCGCCAATTCGTAATTTGGCCATTTTAGAAAATCGACAACAAGCCATTAAAGAGTTACAAAATGATGTCACCGACCTTCAACCGCTATTAAAGCAAATTGGTGATCTTGAAAGAATTTTGGCAAGATTAGCACTACGAAGTGCTCGGCCACGCGATTTTGCTCGGTTACGTGATGCCTATAACCTATTACCACAACTCCAACAACAGTTAGCGCAATTTAACGCACCATCACTTATTGCATTACGCGCCAAAATTAATCAATTTGATCAAATTGCCGATCTGTTAAATCGAGCAATTATTGAAGCACCTCCGGTAATTATTCGTGATGGAGGTGTCATTGCTAACGGTTATAATCAAGAGCTGGACGAACTGCGTAATTTAGCAGATGGTGCAACCAACTATTTAGAACAGCTCGAAATTCGCGAGCGTGAAACTTTAGGCATTGATACATTGAAAGTTGGTTTTAATGCGGTTCATGGTTATTATATCCAAATTAGCCGTGGCCAAAGTCATTTAGCACCAATCCATTATACCCGAAGACAAACACTAAAAAATGTCGAACGCTATATTATTCCTGAGTTAAAAGAGTATGAAGATAAGGTCTTAACCTCAAAAGGCCGTGCATTGGCACTTGAAAAACAGCTTTATGAACAACTGTTCGATCAACTGATACCAGAATTAGCCAATATGCAAACCAGTGCAGATGCGATTGCCGAACTTGATGTTCTAACTAATCTAGCTGAACGAGCTTTCACGCTCAACTATCATTGCCCAACATTAACCAATCAAACAGGCATTGAAATCAAAGATGGGCGACACATTGTGATAGAACAAGTATTACAAAAACCATTTATCGCCAATTCACTATCTCTCTCATCAGATAGACGAATGCTGATTATTACTGGCCCAAATATGGGCGGAAAAAGTACTTATATGCGTCAAGCAGCATTGATCGTCTTACTCGCTTACATTGGTAGCTTTGTTCCAGCGTCTAAAGCGACAATTGGCCCTGTTGATCGTATATTTACTCGAATAGGGGCATCAGATGACTTAGCTTCTGGTCGTTCAACCTTTATGGTGGAAATGACTGAAACCGCTAATATTATGCATAATGCGACACCAAATAGTTTAGTTTTAATGGACGAAATTGGGCGTGGAACGTCAACTTATGATGGTCTATCGCTAGCATGGGCATGTGCTGAAAATTTGGCTAACCAAATCAAAGCGATGACTCTATTTGCTACCCACTATTTTGAACTAACTCAATTGCCAGAACAAATGCTAGGTGTTTATAACATCCATTTTGATGCCATAGAACACGACAATACCGTCGCTTTTATCCATGAAGTCTCAGAAGGTGCAGCTAGTAAGAGTTTTGGTATAGCGGTAGCAGGACTTGCAGGTGTACCGAAAACCATCTTAAAACGCGCCAAACAAAAACTAAAAGAGCTAGAAGTCATCTCTAAACAATCAGCTAATAGCCATATTGAAAGCTCACAACTTACCTTTATTGGCGATGCAGAACCATCAGAAGTCGAACTAGCCCTACAACAGATCGATCCTGATGCACTAACGCCAAAACAAGCGTTAGAAACCATTTACCAATTAAAAAAATTACTTTAACTAATCAACAATAATAGTAAATTAATAAAAAAACCGCCATTAAATCAATAATGGCGGTGTTAATTTTAAAATTTTGCTTTGAATTATTTCCAAAATTTCTTTTTGGAGGTTTTACCAATACCCGGATTGAAACTATTAGTTGGATCTAACTCATGGTAAAAGTTTTTTAAATCTGAATTAGCATGATACAAATGGCCAACATTATGTTCAGCTGGATATTGCGCTCCACGCTGATCAAGTATCACCAACATCTCTTCTTCCACTTTTGAACAGTCAGTACCTTTTTTAGCTAAATAGTCTTGATGGAAAACCGAACAGAAAAAATGACCATAATATAATTTATGAATAAAATGCTGACTAATACTTTCTGGCAAGGTTTCAAACCAATCTTTATCATTGCGTCGCAAAGCGATATCTAACGCGACTAAATCCTCAACTGTTTTAGTATGCACATTACGATAAACTGTCGCAGCACCAGCAACGGCAAAACGGTGCAACATTGCAGCTTCGGCTTCCTTATCATTACAACGAAAATAGCTTCCATTACGCTTATTTGTTGGACTATTGGCAAAATAATCCTTTAAAAATGCCTCAGCTTCGGCGATACCATCGTCAGACATTTTCAAAATTAAATGGTGTTCATAACGATCACGATAATCACGCATTGATTTAGGTAAATGGTTGGGTAACAACTTACACACATTTACCGCAAACCAATCGGAAAAACTGCCAGAAAAAAAAGGTGTTTTTTTCACAATACGATCAACCAAATTCTTAAACGCATACAAACGAGGAATCATATCTGTCCCTAACTTCTTAATTGCTAGGAAAAGATGCTTACCATATACCGCCGCAATATCAAACGCATCACGATGAATATACTCACCAGAAATTGGTAGATTCTTAAAATTACCTAAAATATGACGACGAATATCATCCAGTTCATTGGTATTATTCGTGCCAATATAAAACACCGCAGTGTTTTCTTCTAATGGAAACGTATCTAACCTTACCGCAAATACCATTAAACGCCCAGCACTACCAGATGCCTCATAGTGACGAGCTGGATCGGCATTATATCGAGCCGGTGTATCAGCATCTATCTGTCGTACATGATCGCAATAATGGTGATCATGCCCTAACCCAGCATTCGGGTTAACATCTTTATCGGTATAAACACGATTTTGTAGATTTTGTAATATTTCCTCGGGCGTATCGCCTAACTCAATACCTAAATGATTAATCAAATGTAACTGCCCTTGCTCATCCAACTGAGCAAATACTGCCATTTGAGTATAAGCCGGCCCCCTTTGAATTAACGCACCACCCGAATTATTACAAATCCCACCTAACACTGAAGCACCAATACATGACGAACCAATTACAGAATGTGGTCCTCGATGATATTTTTTTAGTTCTTTTTCTAAATGAAATAATGTACTACCGGGCAAACAAACGACCTGATCGCCATTTTCAATGACTTGAATTCCATCTAATCGACGAGTACTTACAATAACTATCGGTCTATCATAATCATTACCATCTGGCGTGGAACCACCCGTTAAACCAGTATTAGCGGATTGGGTTATTACAATAACATCAG
This sequence comes from Gilliamella sp. W8123, assembly GCF_016101085.1. Lineage (NCBI taxonomy): Bacteria > Pseudomonadati > Pseudomonadota > Gammaproteobacteria > Orbales > Orbaceae > Gilliamella > Gilliamella sp. W8123. Next base: position 72,565 of record NZ_JACFRE010000007.1, on the reverse strand, counting down.
CTTCAATACAAGCTTTTAAAACTTGCCATTGTTCTAATAGTGAGCCAGGTATAACCACCGCTAATGCATCCCCTACTCCAAAACGCGCACCTTGGCGATAAAGTAAAGTACGACTAGGCTCAGTTAAGGTATATTTATCACCAACAATACTTTTTAACTTTTCAACAAGTCTTGATGTAACATGATTTACAGTCATTTTGGTTCCCTTATTTAGATTGGAATTAGACAAATATTCAACTCTTTTTGATTATATTATAATCAATGCAATTCATTGAAAAGCGTTCTTTAAGGTTTATAGTATTGAATAAAAAAACTAACACAAAAAGCTAAAAGGAATAAAATGTTATATCAATGACGAAAACAGATCTTAAAATTACTAACACAATTAACTTTTTATTAATTTTCTTTTTAAACTTTCAATAAAGCGATCGTTAATTGTGGATTGATACAGGCCTGGTTGCCAATTTTTTAAAAAATTCACTTGTTTTGGGGTTAGAGAAAGATTAGTTAATAGATCTGTTATTTCTATAGAAGTTAAATCTAACTGTTGCTCTGAATTTAATTCAATATTATTGCTATAATTACAAGTAGTATTTGAATATGTCACTTGTTTCTGTTGTTTAATATTCACATTTTGATTTACTACTAATCCCTCTGATTGAACTATGTTATTAAACCAAAATAGATAAGATGACAGATTAAAATGACCTTCAACCTGATAACCCCATTCTGTTTTAACCGCATTTTTAATACGATAGCTAATCTGACTTTTAGGAAAAGCACAATATATAATAGGTTGATTATTCAATTTTTTAATCATATTACAATTCAATTTAAGATTTTGATTAAACTCCTCATTAAAAATATAAGCTGATTGATTATACATTCTTAAAAAAAAACCTTCATCAAACAAGCTTAAATAATTCTCTCGACAACTTATTGCTAATTTATTTTCTATTAACATGACTAATTTTTACTCATTCTTTCGGCGGGGTAGCGCTAGCGCTACTGCGCCGGATATTTCGATTATGAGGTGCGGACGCTTCGCGTTGGCCCCTCATATAACGAAAACCTTTTTAAATTTATCCCCAAAATACTGCTTAATAAAAGTAAAGTTTACTTAATAAAATATTTATATTTCTTTTAAGGGCTCACACATGCAGCTCGCTCAATTCTTCTTTGCGTCTCTATCGCATTATAAGTTGATACTTTTCCTTCAAAAGGGGATACTCCTAGTGGTAAATTATTATATCGCTTTTTTGATGCCTTAACGGACAAATTTCCACTCCAATAATTATATGAATCCCAATCACTATCTGGATAACCTATACAAACAGCTCGACCATGACCTGCTGAATTCGCTATATTTACTATACATCCCCATTCATTAAATATTCCTCCGATCCATCTACCGCCTTCTATATAGCTTAATTGGCGACGATAATTTCCTTGATATCTATTAGTAATTCCCCCTCGCCAACCAAAATAATCGTTATTACTATTAGTAAAATCATTAGCATCAGGAATACGATAACCCATACTTTTACAATATTTCCTTGCTTTTTCTTGCTCGGCCTTTGCGTCTTCGAGGTTAAGCCTATCATCACCATAATTAACATTTGGTTGAGCTATATACCAACGCATTAGTCTAAACTCATATAATAAGTGACTTTTACCACTATCTGCATACAATCTAAATGTCATAGGCTTAAAACTTTTATCTTTTGAGTTATAGCGTGGACCGTCTAACTTAACTTTTAAGCCTAGTTCTTTTGTACCATAGGTTGAACCATATGATTCACCATTAAAAGAATAAAACCAAGGATGAGTATCTTCTGAACTTAATTTCAATTTAACATTACCACCTTCTACGGAATATACCGTGTCTCCATTTATTGTAATAACCTCTGAAGGAGTAATATTTTTTAATAATAAATAAAAGTATAATCCGTTTGAACCTGTACTTGGAAAATTATTTTTCAATATGGATGATTCCCCTTCATAACTACCACTATTTGTAGCATTCACCACCCTATAACCTTTACTCGTCGTTCCTCTATTAAATGCTGAATCCCAATTTAAACCATCATAATCATTGTTGCCTAGAATACCATCATTAAAAACTAAATTAGGTTGAGTATAGCAAACTATAGGTAGTGATTTTGAGTTCAAATAATAAGTATGACTACTTCCGATAAATTCACTGGTTTTTGGATTTCCATATAGAGAATTCAATTCGCCACTAGTTGAACTAATCGTTAACTTATAAGGTCCATCGCATATATTAAGTGTGGCATTAAGATTATTTTTAACAGTAGAGGTAATGTCTGTAAAAGCATTGTCTGCATTAATATCCGATACGGCAGGATTGCGTATTTCCCATTTCAAACTAATATAGCCACTCGCCGTGGCCAACACTTCTCCCGTTGTCTCATCATAACCATCGCCATCATCATCACCATAGTATTTATAGGGCGATTTTAATAAATCAGTTATATTCACGTTCGGATAATTATTATTACCCAAGTCCGGTAATGGAACAATAGTTTGAATACTAGCAAACGTGTCATCTTCATTAGGTAATTCTATTGGTTTTGTTGGACCTGACTCATCATTTAATGTATTGATAACCCTTCCATCTGACAACTTAATACTCAATAAACTTTCAGTACTATTGGTTTTAGTGATGCCATCATCATAAGTTAAATAAGGTGCACTTCCATGAATTTCATTTACTGTATTTACATTTAAAGCATATGCTGGATTAAGCAAATTTACCAATAATCCAATTATACTAACCATATATAAAAAGAACAATTTTAGGAAAAATAATGATATTTCTGAATCAAATCGCATTGAATGAGAGTTATAGACAAATAACTCTTTAGATGAAGATAATAACTGACTATTCTGAGTTACATAATTTAACTTTTTTTTACTACTTAAGCCACTTAATAGCCCTAACTTTTGGCTGGCTGGCTGGCTGGCTGGCTGGCTGGCTGGCTGGCTGGCTGGCTGGCTGGCTGGCTGGCTGGCTGGCTGGCTGGCTGGCTGGCCCGTAGACAATTGTATTTTAACATGTTTTCATTCCTTTGTCGAGATATCCCTTTGTTTTATAGAAAAAATATAACCTCAGTTAAAAAATTATAAAGAAATTATTATTTATTAGCAATATTATGGGTATTGCAATTTGTTAAGATATGTAATTAAAAAAATATCACAAAACTATTTAATATCTTAAAATTTAGACCAAATATTAGAAGCATTGGAAATACAATATAAATTGTATATTAATCAATATGATGAATAAATATTAGTTATTAATTATTTTTTTTCTATTTTATGGTAGTAACTCTGCAATGGCCGAACAAAAAGCTATTGAGGTAAATCCTATTAAGGAAGCATCAATAGTGACAAAAACAAATACTCAGTTTCAATACACTTCTTATGACCTGATAAAAAATTTATCCATGGATGATGCGCTAAAGAAATTTCCTTCCTATAAAAAAGAAACATATATTTTAGGAACTAATGAAGGTCTAATAACAGAATTTAGGATAGGCCTGCTTAATATTTTCAAACCAGACGAAATTAAGCAGGGGAAAATTAAAATAACCGAAATAACTTGGCAAATTAATGCTAAATAAAATTTAACAGTTTGGTATCATTTACAAAAAGAGCAATGGTTGCCTATAGACCATTATATTTGGGATAAAGATCTGCTGTTTTAATCTGTTAAAAATAGTTTGCCACCAATAACAACACTATCTAAAATTTAATAAAACGATTTGAGCAAACTATTTTTTAGTTACCCGCGACTATATTAATAATTTTATTATCTATTTGAAATAGCATTCTTTAATCCAATTTAGGATGCTGATCAACCAATTCTTGCCTTTTATTTTGTAGTTCTTCGATTTGTTGATCAATATCTTCAACTTCACCCTCGATAGAATCAAAATGTTCAGATAAGAGTGCTTTGGCCTCATGGCGATTAGCCGCAGTTGGAGTCGTATTGTGCAATGGTTTTTTAGCTGTTTCGTGCATTGCAAGACCAGTAATAACACCAATAAAACCTATCATCATTAAGTAATAAGCTGGCATAAATAAATTGCCGGTTGCTTCAACTAACCATGCCACTAGTGTTGGTGTTAACCCAGCAACGATAATCACAATATTAAAAATACTGGCAATGGCACTATAACGAATATTAGTTGGAAACATTGCCGGCAATATTGAAGTAATAATTCCAGTGAAACAGTTTATGAATAACGCTAAAATAAACACCCCTAAAAAGACGAGAGGAATATGCTGGCTATTAATTAACACAAATGCTGGATAAGACAAAAGCAGTAAGCCTATACTACCAATCAATATAAAGGGCTTTCGACCTATTTTGTCACTTAATAAGCCAACTATGGGTTGAATAATTAACATCCCAACCATAATAGCAATAATAATTAGTAAGCCGTGCTCAGTATCATAATTGAGGTTATGTGCTAAATAGCTTGGCATATAAGTTAATAATAGGTAAAAAGATACATTAGTCACAATTATCAATCCGGCACAAATTAAAATATGTCGCCAATATTGGCTAATAATTTGCTTTAGTGCAGTAGTTGATGAAGTTTCAGCTATGTTCTCTGATTGTCTGGCATCGAGGTGTTGTTGAAAAGTTGGGGTTTCTTCTGAAATATGGTGCAATATAAAGCTAATAATACCTAAAGGTAAAGCGATTAAAAATGGGATACGCCAGCCCCAATTGTACAATGCCGACTGACTAAGTAGCATAGACAAAAATACCACTAGCCCTGCCCCTAAAATAAATCCAACCATTGAACCAAAATCAAGCCAGCCACCAATAAAACCGCGTTTACGATCAGGTGAATATTCAGCAACTACCGTTGCTGAACCAGAATATTCGCCTCCGATTGAAAAACCTTGAGCTAATTTAACAATTAATAACAGAACTGGCGAGGTAACACCAATCGTTTCATAAGTGGGGATAAGGCCAATACAAAACGTGCTTAATGACATAATTACTAAACTAATCGATAACACTTTTTGACGGCCAATATTGTCCCCAATTAAGCCAAACATAATGCCACCTAATGGACGAATGAAAAAGGGAATCGAAAAAGTTGATAGCGCAGCAATAATTTGCACACTAGGAGATATATGAGGAAAAAATATCTGTCCGATAATATAAGCCAAAAAGCTGTATACTCCAAAATCATACCATTCAATAGCATTACTAAAAGCAGATGCCCAAGTCGCTTTTTTTAATTGATTATCATCAATAATGGGAATATCAGTAATATCTAACGGTTTTTTCTTAATTTTATTCACTTTTGCCATTAAATACCGCCTTTTAAATTAATCAATATTAAGATTTAAATCCAAATAATTAACTTTAATCAGCTACTATGCCAAACAGAAGTAATTATCATTACCAGACTTGATGTACTTTTCTGTTGAAAGTGTACAATTATTATTAATAGAAGGTCATATCACAATGATTGATATAGTAAAAAGATAAAATCATAAAGTTATAAAACTGTATAAAAAGTAACACTAACAAATAATTAGAGTTATCTAAATGACTAGATAAAGAATTAAGTTAAAACTTTAATCACATATAATTGCAAATTTAGTTTTGTTTATACGAATAATACACCAAAGAGTATAACCAAAATTATATACCTAAAATCAGCAAAAAAAACGCTTTTATCACATCATTTTATCATCTCCTTTTTTTGATCATGTAATGAGGTCTATAGCTAGTAACCTTATCTATAATCCTTTAAAATGATATTACTTAAACTGATGAGGTATTCCCTATGCGTTGGAGAAACCAAAGAGAGAGTGATAACATTGAAGATCGCCGCTCACAATCAGGAAGTGATATTGGAACAAGGATTCCAATTGTTGGTAAAGGTAAAATTGTTTTATTTATTGTCGTGTTAGTTGCTGGTTATTACGGCGTTGATTTAACTGGCTTACTGAATAGCAATCTGATTGATTTAGACGATACCACATCCATATCATCAACATCGCCTGTTGATAATAGTTCTATAAATAATAATGCAACTAAATTTACCTCAACTATCTTGGCCAGTACTGAAGATTATTGGAGTCAAGAGTTTCAACAATTAGGTAAAACCTATATTGCGCCTAAATTAGTACTTTATAGTGGTGCAACTCGAACTGCATGTGGCACAGGTCAAGCAATGATGGGGCCATTTTATTGTAATCTCGATCAAACAGTTTACCTTGATCTATCATTTTACCAAGAGATGAAACAACGCCTAGGTGGCGGTGGTGATTTTGCTCAAGGCTATGTGATTGCCCACGAAGTAGGACATCATGTACAAAACTTACTTGGAATTTTGGCTAAGGTTGAACAACTAAAGCTAAATCAATCTAACGAGACCAGTAACCAGTTATCAGTCAAACTTGAATTACAAGCTGATTGTTATGCTGGATTATGGGGAAATGCCATGCAAAAACAGAATATTTTAGAAATGGGTGATATCGAACAAGCCCTAAATACCGTACAAGCAATTGGTGATGATCGCTTACAACAGCAAAATAATGGTTATATAATTCCTGATAGTTTTACTCATGGTTCATCAAAACAACGTTATAGTTGGTTTAAACGTGGTTTTGATAGTGGAGCAATTGATCAGTGCAATACATTTATTCAATAAGGAAATTAAAAAGGAAATAAGTATGTCGAAAAAATTAGTCAACCGAGTTTTATTAGTTAATGATGATGGAATTGATGCGCCTGGGATCCGAATTTTAAAAAGTATTGCTGAAAAGATCGCCAACGAAGTTTGGATAGTCGCACCAGTTGTCGATCAAAGTGGTGTTTCTTGTTCAGTTAGTTTGAAATCACCATTTCGCGTACAAAAGCGTAACCAAACAGAATATGCAGTTTATGGTACACCAGCTGACTGTTCATTATTTGCCATCAAATCATTAATGGCGAAACAATTGCCTGATTTGGTTCTATCTGGGATTAACAATGGTTCAAATTTAGGCTTTGAAACTGTATTATCAGGAACGGTTGGCGCAGCAATGATGGCTATGACACTCGGTGTACCAGCAATAGCATTGAGTCAAGTGAGTAGTGAGGACAATATACCAACAGATTGGCATTGTTCAACTCATCTTGCTGAGTCAGTGATAAGACAATTGCTATCCCTAACGACACCAAAGAATACTTGTTTTAATATTAATTTTCCTAATTGCCGAGCTGAGCATATAAAAGGAATTAAAATCACCAAACAAGGGACTGCTGATGTTAGCAAATTTGTGGTTGCTGAAACACAAGATCCTGAAGGCCATGAATATTTTTGGTTTAGAGCACAACGCAATCAAAATGTGCTTGATGATGATAAAGAGCTCGATGCAGCCAATAATGGCTATATCGCGATTACACCATTACATTATGAACGTACTGATTACGACTTTTATCAACAAATAAAAGCTACATTTAACGTTTAACTTTTTGTTTGATGGAATTAATGCGTCTTCCTTGATTAGCTAAAAAATCAGGGAGACATAAAATATAAAGCTTTTGAAATTATTTCTTAACCAATGCACAAAAGACAAAAGAAATAGTAACCATCACTAAACCAATCCAATAAATTATTTCATGACCATATGCTTGTGATGCAAAACCTTGAATAATCCCTGCCAAAATAACACTACAAATAATGCCATTATTAAATAAAGTTGAAGCAACCCCCATTCGAGTTGGTAACAAATCTTGGAAATAGATAATACCAATATTGGCAACAATGCCAATAAATAGTGCGTTAAAAAGCTGCAATACATATAACATGATTGGGTCAGTAAATAAAATCATACCAACATAAAATAAAATTCCGCAAATGATAGCGATAAAAAACAGATTACGCTTACCTAATGCTGGTACCATATAACCAGCAATTATCATTACTGGAATCTCAATCCCTGCTGCCAACCCCATTAACGTACCAGGTAATGAATCAGAAAGATGCAATACCTTTTCAACATAAATTGGCATATCGATAATATACATCATATTAGCAGTCCACATAAAAATAGTAGAAAGTAGCAAACACATAACATTACGATTAGTAAAAATTGATTGATTAGCGGTAGCTAACTGACTAGGACTAAGTGAGCTGATTGACTTCTTTTCTACTGGTGGTAAAAAAACTGCTACTACAAACATGGATATGATAAACATCGACATCGCACATAAATACATTGAGGTAAAACCATAATGGATAGCTAAACCAAATGATAATGGCGGACCAATAACCCATGCCAATGATAATTGTGCTCTAATCAATGAATTAAAGGCAACGGCATTTCTGCCACTTTTTTCAGCATATTCGCGCGCCATAGCAAAAACTTGTGGCATGGCAGCCGAAGCTAACGCTGCAAAAAATACGCCTAATGTAATTAATACATAATAGTTACGCGAATAAGCAAAAATCAGACTATTTGCTAACCCCATCAAGCAACAAAAAATAACAATCTTACGTCTGTCACCTTTGTTGTCTGAATATTTAGCTAGCAAATAACTACCAATAATACTGGCTAATGCATTAATTGAGAAAAATAAACCTACTAAACGAGGATCAGCACCCACTTCAAATGATAAGAAACGACTTAAGGTAGGTGATTGCAATGCACCAGCGACACCAATAATAAATGTAGTTACTAAAAAAGCGCCAAAAATTACGCTCGATTTTCGAAGAGATGATGAAGTCATAATAGGAACTTAACAATATGATAATGTGTAACAATTATATTCCTAAAAGTAGTGCGAATATAGGCTTTAGTTAGATCATTAGCTAATTATTCAAGCAATAGTTAATTTTAATAATAAAATAAATTTGTGCTAATCATTTTTTCACCATTAAATTAATCATTCTAGTTTGAAACAAAAATCTTATTTCAACGTTATTCTTTTAATCGATTTTCCCAATTCATTACTTAACCAACTTTCTTTGATTTTTATACTATATTATTAAAGAAATAACTTAATACAGTAATAAATTAGTTATCTTTAGGTAAACCTTGCTTAGGTGATTACCGAATTAATAAAAAAGCAAATTGTTCGTAAGGAAGATAAAATTTATTAACTAAATCAAATTGCTTAAGTAAATTATCAATAGTATTAGAATTTTGTACTATTAAGCTTCGTCAAGTTAAATAAACATTTATGTTAAGATTGCCAATAACTTGTAATCCTCGTGACGTAGTTTTAGATCTCTTTTCTAATATAGAAAGAACTCTTTATTTGATAATTAAATATTAGTAGTAATTGAGTATAACAAATGAGTTTTTAAGAAGATTTCTTAATTTTAATTCGAAAAAAGACAAAAATTTAATATTTTTAATTATCCAAAAACCCCTTTCCTCAAAATTTTTAAACATCATTCTTATGCAAAAATTTGGGCCAAAAAAGTTTTGATATCTTAGTTATTAATGAAGAAGCAAATAGATAAGTGACATGGTTTAGTAAAACTAAAATAATATATAAACTTGGTGAATTGATTTGAATCAATATGATAGATAAACACTAAATGAATTGATATTAAACTAAAACAGAAAAAATCTCGATAATGCCAAAAATTTATGATTATTCCAATCTTAGGTTAGGAAACATCCTTGTTGATTAACAAAAAAATACATTTTTTTGCGATAATTAGTATAAATAATTTATTTTTTTTTTACAATTTAAGTTTTAAAAAAAATTGTTAAGATATGTAAATAAATTCTAAGATCACTATTTTCTTTTCATTACTATTTTTTACTTATTTAGTTAAAAAAGATTTCTTTTTGTTTTTTTGAGTGTACAATCAAAATCATCCACAAAAAGAGGTAACGTTATGTTATATAATAACAAATCCACCCAATCTCACCATGATAATCACGATCATTGTCATGGCGATTGTCATAATATTGCTCATAATCATGCACATGATTCTCACCATTCTCATGAAGCTAGTCACACCGCATGCTGTGATGGGCATGATAATAGCTCATCACAAAAATGTGAGATTGAAGATCCCCCCGAAGACCCAGAGCGGAGTAGCCAAGGCGTTAAGTTAACTTGGAAAATTCAAGGTATGGATTGCGCCCATTGCGCAAGCAAAATCGAAAACGGTGTTAAAACACTGCCTAATATTAATCAAACCAAAATCATATTCTCAACCGAAAAATTAATCGTTTTTGTTCCTAAGCATGATGATGCAGTAATCAAGATGATTGAAGATAAGGTTACAGAACTAGGCTATACACCGATTTTTGAGTCGAGCCCTGCTCATCACCATGAACATTCACATAGTTTTGATAAAAAGGCATTTATTCCATTAGCGGTTTTAGGTGCATTGATTGTGGTTAGTTATCTCATTTTGTTGGTGAATAAAACCGCAGGTGAATATGCATTTATTGTGACAGCTGTAGTTGGGATTATCCCAATTTTGAAAGAGGCCATTGTTTTAACCCGTAGTGGTACGCCGTTTGCGATTGAAACACTAATGAGTATTTCGGCAATGGGTGCACTGTTTATTGGTGCAGCCGAAGAAGCCACCATGGTGATCTTTCTGTTTATGATAGGCGAGATGCTGGAAGGCTTTGCAACCAGTAAGGCAAAAAAAGGCATCTCTTCACTGGCCGAGTTAATGCCTGATGAGACGGTGATTATTATTGATGGTAAAAGGAAAACAGTTGCTAGTCATACCTTAAAACCAGATGATATTATCGAAATTTCATCCGGTGGTCGATTACCAGCTGATGTTATTTTGGTTAGCGAACAAGCCAGCATTGATGAAAGTGCGCTAACCGGTGAGTCCATTCCGGTTAATTATTTAAGTGGCGATAAAATTTTAGCCGGGTCGTTAGTGGTCGATAATACCATTCAACTTAAGGTGATTTCAGAATCGGGGCAAAATGCTGTCGATCGTATTTTACAGCTGATTGAAGATGCCGAGGATCGTAAAGCGCCAATAGAGCGGTTTATCGATAAGTTTAGCCGTTATTATACGCCGGCGATTACATTATTTGCGTTTTTAGTGATCCTAATTCCACCATTGTTGACCGGCGCTGATTGGTATACTTGGATATATCGAGGGTTGACGTTGTTGTTAATTGGTTGTCCTTGTGCGTTAGTAATATCAACTCCAGCGGTGATTACCTCGGCCTTGTCTAGCGCGGCTAAATATGGGGTATTAATTAAGGGCGGTGCGGCACTTGAGCGTATTGGTTCGATTAAAATGTTGGCATTTGATAAGACAGGAACATTAACCGAAGGTAAGCCACAAGTGACGGATGTCATTAATCGACACAGTTCTAACGAGGAGCTGCTAGCGATTGTTGCGGCGGTTGAAAGTGGCTCACACCATCCTTTAGCTAAAGCATTAGTCGATTATGTTAAGCAACAGCCGATCGAGTTTGCTGAAGCAAATAATCGTAAAGCAATTGCTGGTGTTGGGATACAAGGTGAATTAAATCAGCAAACCTATTTTGTTGTGTCACCAAATAAGATCGAGACAGTGTCAACTGCGCTTAATGCCGAGGATGCTCATACGATTACTCAGCTTGAAGATAGTGGTAAGACGGTTGTAGTCGTTACCACCAGTCAACAGTTGCTGGGGATTATTGCTTTGCAAGATGTACTGCGTAGTGATGCTTTACCGGCTATCACTGAACTTAAGCAACTTGGTTTGCAAACCTTGATGTTAACTGGCGATAATCAACGCGCCGCAAAAGCAATTGCAGGTCAATTAGGTATGGAGTATCGTGCGGAGCTATTACCAGCAGATAAGTTGGCCAAAATCGAAGAGATTGGTCGCCATACTCCGATTGCGATGATCGGTGATGGCATTAATGATTCCCCAGCAATGAAAGCTGCCACAGTCGGAATTGCCATGGGCAGTGGAACTGATGTTGCACTCGAAACGGCGGATGCCGCACTGACTAAAAACAGTTTGTTAAGTTTGCCAATGTTGATTCGCTTAACTCGCTTGGCTAATCGAAATATTAAGCAAAATATTACCATTGCCTTAGGCATTAAGTTGATATTTTTAATAACTAGTTTATTTGGCGTGACAGGGCTTTGGTTAGCGGTGTTAGCTGATTCTGGTACCACGGCAATCGTTACCGCTAATGCTTTGCGGTTATTAAGAATTAAAAAATAGGTAATAATTTTATCATGCCCCATTTATGCTTAAATGGGGCAATTTTGTGACAGCGACTATTGACTATTTATTCATCACTCCTTAATGAAACTTCGCCACCGATAAACGCCTTGGTTTCGCCATTTTGTTCTAAAAGTAATGCACCCTGCTCATTTATACCTTTAGCAACACCTCGGATCACATTGTCACCAATTAATAATTTAACCGGGCGATTAACAAAATTGTCGAGTCGTTGCCAATCATTAAGGAATGGAGTTAGACCGTGTTGTTCAAAGTCACGAAGTTTGGTTTTGAGGTTTTTAGCTACCTTTGCTACCAGCAAATTGCGGTCAACTTTACCTAAATTAGCCCATTTTTGGTTGACGATGTTGGGATCGGGGTTGGTCATCATTAAGTTGACCCCCACACCAATAACAACATGCGCGCAATCACCGGTTTTACCGGCTAGTTCAACTAATATACCGGCAAGTTTTTGATCATCAAGATACAAATCATTAGGCCATTTAACTTTGATATCTTGACCAGAGATTTCCCGTAATGTATCAGCCATCACAATACCAACCACTAAACTTAGTCCCATAGCAGCTGCAATACCTTGATCAAGTCGCCAATACATCGAAAAGTAAAGATTACTGCCAAACGGTGCGAACCATTGTCGCCCTCGTCTGCCTCGAGCTTTAGATTGAAACTCGGCTACACAACTGTCACCTGTTTGTAATTTTTCAATATTATTTAATAAATATTGGTTGGTCGAGTCGATGATCGGCAACACCTCTACATGACTATCCTCACCATAATTTTCGTCGATTTTGACTTTATCGAGTAAGTCAATTGGTGATGCTAAACAGTAACCTTTACCTTGTACGGATGATAAGGTGATGCCCCAATCTCGTAGTACTTTGATATATTTGTTGATGCCAGCACGGGTAATGCCAAATTGGTTGGCAAGTTCCTCACCTGAGTGAAACTGCCCATCAGCTAATATATTGATTAATTTCAATGGATTTTGGTTACTGCGCATTCAATCCTCACTTTTTGAGCAATAATAAAACAACAAAATAGAGTGAAATTATAGCAAAACTAATAAATAAGTAAGTATTGCTTAATGTGTCCATTATAAAAGCTATCACAGCCGGAGCAACTAGACTTCCGAGTGTATTGGTTAATAGCATGGCTTGGTTCATCGATACAATTTCTTGTTTGCGAACACATGAGCAAGCCCACGCCATGGAGATTGGATAAATGGTGTAAATGGTGGCACCAAGTAGAATAATGGCTAATACACCATAAACGTTAAATATCAGCAAGCCACAGGCGATCATCATGAAAATTGATTCAACTAACAATACAATACGGCGACCAAACCTATCTGCACACCAGTTAGCCGGCATTTGGGCAATCACACCAGAAAGTATTAGTAGTACCATCCAATTGGCGACTTGGTTATCACTGTAGCCCAGATGTGAATAGTAGGCAGGCATTAACGAATAGAGTGAACCGATTAACATACCGGCAATGGCACAACCAATTAAGCCAACGCGAGAAGGTTTATACATTATCATTGGCATAATGTTGAAACTGCTTTTTTTCTTCTTCGGTAATTTGTAATGGGTTAACAATATAAATAAGATGGCTAATCCCATTAATACGGCAATCACTAAACCAAAATAGAGAACCTCTTGCGGAAAATATTGCAGCAAAGCTTGCCCTAATACGGTGCCTAAATAGTAGGTAGTGAGATAGACCGCCAACATTTTGCCGCGGGTACGCACCGTACCGGTAACTAAGATACAACTTTCAATCACCACCCAAGTAACAGCACAAGCGATCCCAATGAAAAATCGCCAGATAGCCCAGCTGTAAAAATCCATAGAGAAACTTAAACCAATTGTCGCAATCGCAAAAATTATGCAACTGTAGGTGTAAGTAAATCTGGCATTAAATCGGCTAATAAACCAATTTGCCATGATGGTACCTACTAAGTTACCAGTAAAGTAGCTTGAGCCAACTAAGCCTATCTGCCCTAGCGAAAATTCTTCACGCACAAGCCAAAGTGGCACTTGAGTATTAAGTGCCGATAAGGCAATGGTAACAAATAATAAACTTGTTAATAAAATAGGAAATGAATACGAATGTTTCATAAGTTTGTAAGTAATTTTGTTGTTTTTAGGACGTATTTATAAAAATTTATCCACGTCAATTTCACCTGTCGCTCCCATAAATCGAATTTCAGGCGATAGGTGCACCGAAAACTTTTGCAATACTGCATTGATGATATAACGCGCTAATGCGACAACATCTTGCGCGGTCGCATTATCTTTATTGACTAATACCAGAGCTTGTTGTTGATGGACTGCTGCACCACCAATTTGGTATCCTTTTAGACCACACTGATCAATTAACCAACCGGCAGCTAATTTTATTTGATCTGCTGTTTGTGGATATATAGGCATTGTTGGATATTTTTCAAGTAGTTTATCCGCAAGTTTTTTATCGACTATCGGATTTTTAAAGAAGCTTCCACCATTACCTAGTACATTAGGATCAGGCAATTTGCTTCGACGGATTTCACACACTTTATCAAAGATCATTTTAGGGGTGACGCTATTTGCATCAAAATTTCTTAATTCACCATAAGTTAGTACTGGATTCCACTGTTTTGGTAATTTGATACCAACATAGACAACGGCATAATCATTGGCATATTTTTGTTTGAAGATGCTTTCACGATAGCCATATTGACCATCAGTGACAGTAATAATTTTACCGGTTGCAAATTCAAGTAATTCAACATAATCCGCGACTTTTTGAAATTCAACCCCATATGCGCCAATATTTTGGATGGGTGCAGAACCAACACAACCGGGTATTAAAGCCAAGTTTTCAAGGCCAGGGATGTTCTGGTTAATAGTGTTAGAAACTAAATCATGCCAATATTCGCCGGCCCCCACTTTTAAATGCCAGTGAGTCGCGGTTTCGGTTATGGTTAATCCTTTAATTCGATTAACTATGATTGTACCAGCAAAATTTTCAGTAAATAATGTATTACTGCCTTGTCCAATAATTATAAAAGGTTGATTATCGAGATTGTTTTTCCAAACTTGCATTAGTTGTTCAACAGTTGTGACTGTTTCGACCCGGTTGGCATAAACATCTAGAGCAAATGTATTAGGAATTTTTTGGTTCATTAATGACTACCTTTTATAAAAAATACTTTTAAATTCGATTAAACCAATTTTATTTGACGCTTTTGATAGACATTCAGTATTTAGAATTAATCAATCAATGCGTTATCAATTTTTGATAAAACACTTTATTCAATTAAAGCTTATTTATTTGCTATCTTAACACAATGCAAAACGATCTTTTATGGATTAAACTATTTTTTTACTTATCTTGACTTTTTATTTATTGATAAAAATGTCAAAAGATTAGCCAAATAATCAATGAATATGAGCTAATCCCTTTTTTGTTTTTTTTTATCATGTATTATAGCTAACCAAACGATCTTTTTTATAAATTTAGTTATAATCTATTTTACTCAGCCTTATGGTAAACGTTATTATTATTTTATAAAATTCGAGAAATAAGTTATCTATCACGGTTTTAAATGAATTTATGCTTCAAGATGGTAGCTCTGTTTTATGGTAGTTGAGATTTAGAGGAAATTATGAAAAGAGTTTTTATTATGATCCTCGATTCCTTCGGGATCGGCGGTGCTGAAGATGCCAAAAAGTATGGCGATGAAGGTTCGGATACTTTAGGTCATATTGCCGAAGCTTGTGCTTTAGGTAAAGCAGATCATGGTCGACAAGGCCCATTAAAATTACCTAATTTAGGGAAATTAGGTTTGATCGAGGCCGCTTATGAATCTACAGGTGCATACCCGAAAGGAATGACTACCGAAGGTAATGTAATTGGCGCTTATGGTTATGCCAGTGAGATTTCATCAGGTAAAGATACCCCATCTGGTCACTGGGAGATCGCCGGTGTGCCTGTGCTGTTTGATTGGGGTTATTTTACTAATACTACTAACAGCTTTCCGCAAGAATTATTAGATAAGATTGTTAAACGTGCTAATTTGCCGGGCTATCTCGGTGATTGCCATTCATCGGGGACTGTGATTCTTGATGAGCTTGGCCTTGAGCATATGGCTACCGGTAAACCTATTTTTTATACCTCTGCTGATTCAGTGTTTCAAATTGCCTGCCACGAAGAGACTTTTGGTCTAGATAAGCTTTATGAAGTTTGTGAAATTGCGCGTGATGAGCTTAATAAAGGCGATTATAATATCGGCCGCGTTATTGCTCGACCATTTTTAGGTAATAAGCCGGGTGAATTTGTTCGTACCGGCAATCGTCACGATTTAGCTGTCGAACCACCAGAACCAACAATGATTAAAAAACTAGTTGATGAAAAACAAGGTACGGTGGTGTCAATTGGTAAAATTGCCGATATCTATGCCGAAGTGGGTATTACCAAAAAAGTTAAAGCAACAGGTATTGAAGCGTTATTCGATGCTTCACTAAAAGAAATCAAACAAGCGAAAGATAACACGATTGTGTTTACCAATTTTGTTGATTTTGATTCATCTTATGGTCATCGACGTGACGTTGCTGGTTACGCAGCAGCGTTAGAATATTTTGATAAACGTTTGCCTGAGATGTTAGCGCTTATTGAGCCGGGCGATCTTTTAATTATTAGTGCCGATCATGGTTGTGATCCAACTTGGTCTGGTACGGATCATACTCGTGAACATATTCCAGTTTTAGTTTACGGTGATAGCGTTCCGGTGGGATCACTTGGTCATCGTAAAACATTTGCTGATATCGGGCAAAGTGTTGCGGATTATTTTGATTTATCACCAATGGATTATGGTGAATCATTTATTCGCAAATAGTAAGCTGTTTTTTGTTAGTGTAGTAACGTTTTTTTAGTAATAAATCAGGAGATTTAAATGTCTACCCCACATATTAACGCCGCCGATGACGCTTTCGCTCAAACGGTTTTGATGCCGGGCGATCCATTACGCGCTAAGTTTATTGCCGAAACTTTTTTAGAGAATGCTAAAGAAGTTACCAATGTTAGAGGAATGCTAGGTTTTACCGGTGACTATAAAGGAAAGAAAATATCTGTTATGGGGCATGGTATGGGCATTCCATCTTGTTCTATATACACAACTGAACTGATTAAATTTTATGGTGTTAAAAACATCATTCGCATCGGTTCATGTGGCGCCATCAGCCCCGATGTCAATCTTGGTGATGTGGTTATTGGCATGGGTGCCTGCACTGATTCAAAAGTCAATCGGTTACGTTTTAAAGATCATGATTTTGCCGCCATTGCTGATTTCGGTTTAATTTGTAATGCTGTTAATGCAGCGAAACAATTAAATGTGAATGTTAAAGTGGGTAATCTTTTTTCTGCTGATCTATTTTATAGCGTCGAGCCTGATCTTTTCGATATTATGGAAAAATACAATATTCTAGGTGTCGAAATGGAAGCCGCTGGTATTTATGGTGTAGCCGCAGAATACGGAGCTAAAGCATTAGCGATCTGTACAGTTTCAGATCATATTCGCAAAGGCGAAGCTATGTCATCTGAACAGCGCCAGCTGGGTTTTAAAGAGATGATTACAGTCGCTTTAGAGTCGGTATTAGTTAATTCATAATAAATAATGGCAGAATATCTGCCATTTTTTTTGGTTACTCAAAAAAGAGGAACCAAGAATTTTAACATTGACGTTATTATTAACGATAAATGTTGTTGAGCGTTATAACTAGATTATTGATAGTAATAACAAAATTTTATCTTTATTCATTAATTTTTATCTAATAGGTTAGAAAGATCTCATTTAATAAGGAATCAAAATGAATACCAAGCTACAACTGAAAGTTATATTATTTTTACAATTTTTTATCTGGGGGAGTTGGCTAATTACCTTAGGCTCCTATATGATGATTAAATTAAAATTTACTGGTATTGAAGTTGGCGCCGTATATGGCACCATGGGTATTGCTTCAGTATTTATGCCTAGTCTGCTTGGTATCGTAGCTGATAGATGGATACCTGCTAACCGCTTATATGTGCTTTGCCATTTGATTGGTGCAGTAACCTTATTTATCGCTGCATCTATCACATCGCCATTTTTAATGATGAGTGTGATGCTTATCCATTGTCTTGCATTTATGCCAACCATTGCAATTTCTAATTCAATTTCTTACTCTTGCTTAGAATCACAAGGACTAGACGTTATCGAACAGTTCCCTGCAATTCGAATCTTCGGCACTATCGGTTTTATCGTAGCAATGTGGATGGTTAGCTTTATGCAGTTAGAACTCAGTAATATGCAACTTTATATTGCAGCTGGTAGTTCAGTTTTATTGAGTCTTTATTCATTAACCTTACCTTTAATTGAAGTTGCAAAAAATGATGGCAAAGAAAAGTCTATTATAAGTTCATTAGGTTTAGATGCATTTATATTATTAAAACAACCTAGATTGGCTATCTTCTTTTTATTTGCTGTGTTATTAGGTGGGATTTTACAAATTACTAATACTTTTGGTAATCCGTTTCTACATGACTTCGATAAAGTACCAGAATATGCAGATAGTTTAGTGGTTAAATTCCCATCAGTTTTATTATCTATTTCACAAATTTCAGAAGTCGTATTTATCTTATTTGTACCATTTTTTATGAAAAAACTTGGTATTAAATACGTGATGTTAATAAGTATGTTGGCATGGGTTGCTCGCTTTGGTCTTTTTGCTTACGGCGATCCATCACCATTCGGCTTTGTACTGTTACTGTTATCAATGATTGTTTATGGTTGTGCCTTTGATTTCTATAATATTTCAGGCTCAATGTATGTTGAAAAAACAGTATCACCTAACATCCGTAACAGTGCTCAAGGTTTATTTATGACAATGACTAACGGTATTGGTGCTTATTTAGGTTCAATGATTAGTGGTATTGTTGTTGATCACTATACTTCAGAAGCGGGTATTGATTGGCATAATGTATGGCTTGTCTTTGCAGGTTATTCATTAGTGCTTGCAATTATTTTTGTTTTAATTTTCCAAAATGATACTACTGAGCAAAAAACTGCAACCGTTAGAAACTAACTAAAATAAAATTCAATTAATATTAAAATAAATAGTTGAATCAGGTTATTAGCTAGTAACTTAATAACATCAATAATTAGGCAACCGTTAAATTGTTGCCTAATTCTTAATTAGGCTAAAATGTTACCAGCCTCACATAAATTCGATAAGTCACACAAAATGTATGGAAAATAAGTGTCTTATCAAGGTAGAATAAAATGCTTGTAAGAAGAGTGTTAATTCGGCTTTTGTTACTCTAGTCAATTGCTGAAATATGACTATTACAAGTGCCCTATAAGCATAATTGAACAGATTAGAATTAGATGAATAAGCAAATAATCCCAAAAGTTATACTTCATGAGCATATAGAAGGCAGTATTACTCCCTTTATGGCAAAAAAGCTAGCTGATAAAAATCATCTACCTTTTCCTGATTCATTGTGTTATCAAATCGGCGATTATAATGAGATCGAGTATAAAAATGGTCGATATAATTATGATGAATCTGACTTTGTTTCATTTATCCAAACTTATGATACTGTTTCTAATTTTGTGAAAAATCCTGACGATTATTACTTAATTACCTACGATTTTTTAAGTAGAAATGCTAAACAAGGGTTAATTTATTGCGAATTATTTCTGTCACCTTATCATATTTGTGCAACAGAAAACCAAGGTAAAGTTGTTTGGGATCAAGCAAGATTTCAACAAACACTAAATCAAATGGATAAAGCGATTATCGATGTCCAAAAAGAGCATAATATAACGGTACGATATCATGTTATTGGCGTACGCCATCTTGGCGCCGAAGTAGTATACGATACATTGCATTTTATCGAAAATAATCCGCATCCATTTATTACTGGATTTAATATTGCCGGCAATGAAAAAGCTGGGCATTTTGATGATTTTGAAAAAGCTCATCAACTTGCTGAAAAATTAAATTTAAAAAAATCCTACCATGCAGGTGAAATTGATTCGGCTGAAAGTATTATTCAAGCTTTAAAACATGGTGCAAATCGTATCGGGCACGGTATCGCAGCAATTGAAGATGATAGCTTGATTAAACAATTAGTTGATAACGAAATCACTTTAGAAATAGCTCTCACCAGTAATCGTATTTTAGTCAATAATTTACATGGTGATATTCATAATCACCCAATTCGACAACTTTATGATAAAGGGGTAAGAATTACCCTTAATACCGACGATGCTGGTATTTTTGGTACCGATATCGAAAAAGAGTATCAGCTAGCCGAGCAAGCGTTTCATTTTTCACGTTTGGAATTATTTGATATTACCCTTTGTGGAATTGATGCCGCATTCGTTGAGTCTAATGAAAAAACACGTTTATTAAACGAAGTTTTATCTTGTTTTAACAACAATGATAAACGATCTTTACAACAAGCAATTAATACTAACCAGTATCATCCGGCTATTATTACCAGATTTAAAAAATACCAAGATTTATTATTACAACATGTTAATGGATAACCGTATCAGAAAAATAGGAAATGAATATGAATAAAACTCGACTAACCCTAAGCCTACTTACCCTATTAATTTCTGGAACACTGCAAGCAGCAACAATTGATTTAAGAATTATTGAAACGACTGATCTGCACGGTAATATGATGAATTACGATTATTTTAAAGATCAGTATATTGATACCTTTGGTTTAGCTAAAACAGCCAATTTAATTCATCAAGCGAGGGAAGAGGTAAAAAATAGCGTATTAGTTGATAATGGTGATCTGATTCAAGGCAGTCCTATGGCTGATTATGCCTTGAATAAGGGACTAAACAAAGGTGATATCCATCCGGTTTATAAAGCTCTGAATACCCTTGATTATGTTGTTGGTAATATTGGTAATCATGAATTTAATTTTGGTTTGGATTTTTTACAAAAAAGTCAGGCTGGGGCAAATTTTCCTTATGTTAATGCCAACGTATATGATGCCAAAACGAATAAACCTTTCTTCAGACAATATATTATTCTAGATAAACCGGTTGTTGATAGAGACGGTAAACAACACATTATTAAAATCGGTTATATTGGTTTTGTACCACCACAAATTATGCAATGGGATAAGCTTAATTTGGAAGGTAAAGTGATTGTTAAAGATATCACTGAAACAGCCAAAAAATTAGTACCAGAAATGAAAAAGCAAGGTGCGGATATCATTGTTGCTATTCCTCATTCAGGTGTTTCTGCGGAACCTTATAAGGCATTAGCTGAAAACTCAGTTTATTATTTAAGTCAAGTTGAAGGTATTAATGCCATTATGTTTGGCCATTCTCATGGCGTATTCCCAAGTGATGATTTTAAATCACTACCTAATACCGATATTAATACCGGAAATATTAACCATATTCCTGCTGTTATGCCAGGACAATGGGGTAGCCATTTAGGCGTGGTCGATTTAGTTATTGAAGGTGATAAGGCTAATTGGAAAGTCGTTTCTGGTAAATCACAAGCCCGCCCAATCTTTGATGTGAAAAACAAAAAAGCGTTGGTTGATGCCGATCAAAACATTGTTAAAGTGTTAAAAGATGATCATGAAGGTACGCGGGAGTTTGTCGGTAAGCCAATTGGTAAGGTATCAACCGATATCAATAGTTATTTAGCCTTAGTCGAAGATACCTCAGCTTTACAGATTATTAGCGATGCGCAAATTGATTATGTAAAACAATTTGTGCAAGGTGATCCTGATCTAGATGGATTACCAATTTTATCGGCTATTGCACCATTTAAAGCTGGCGGTCGCAAAAATGATCCGACAGCTTATGTTGAGGTAAAAAAAGGAGATTTGACATTTAGGAATGCAGCCGATATCTATCTTTATCCAAATATTTTATCTGCCGTAAAAATTACTGGAAAAGAGGTTAAAGAGTGGTTGGAATGTTCAGCAGGTGTTTATAATCAAATTGACATTAATTCATCAACACCACAATATTTAATCAATTGGGATAAGTTTAGAACTTATAATTTTGATACTATTGATGGCGTAAGTTATGAAATTGATATCACTAAACCAGCCCGTTACGACGGTAGTTGTCAATTAATTAACCCTGAATCAGAACGTATTGTAAATTTAACCTATCAACAAAAACCAATTGATCCAAATCAAGCATTTTTAATTGCTACCAATAACTATCGTGCTTATACCGGCGCATTTCCTGGTACCGGTGGAAAAAATGTTAAATTTAATTCACCTGATGATTTAAGAGTTATTCTTTCAGCTTACATAACTAATCACACTAAAAAGCATGGACAAGTTAATGTAACTGTTGATAATAACTGGCGAATTGCACCAATTACCAGCCAAACTAATTTGGATATTCGTTTTGAATCTTCACCAACTGATGAAGCTAAAACTTATATTGAAACACATTCATTATATCCAACTAAGTTTGTTGAGAAAGATAAGTTAGGTTTTGGTGTCTATCAACTTGATTTACAAACTGCAAGCAAATCACAACCTAAAAACCAGTAAGAGATTGAAGACTACAAGGATTATAATTATGAAAATTGATAAACTAATCGAACTCGCTAAAACAGCTCGCTCAAAGGCTTATGTGCCCTATTCTAAATTTCAAGTCGGTGCGGTATTGATTACCGAAGATGATGAAGTTATTTTAGGATGCAATATTGAAAATGCCTCTTATGGACTTGCTAACTGTGCTGAACGAACGGCGATTTTTAAAGCCGTATCAGAAGGGAAAACAAAATTCAAAAAATTAGTGGTTATTGGTGATACCGAGGGGCCTATTTCACCTTGTGGTGCTTGTCGTCAAGTAATCAGTGAGTTTTGTGCTAAAGATATGCCAGTTATTTTGACCAATATGCACGGTAAAATCCAAGAAACCACTGTTGGAGAATTGCTACCTTGGTCATTTTCACCGAGTGATTTAGATTAGATTAGATTTATTATTGAACTATGTAATTTAGCAATATTGAAAAATAAAAAAAGCGATTGATGATAATTAACCAAGATTAGCACAATCATCAATCCAAATTTTGGATGAGAAGAATACAATCCTAATTTGCTTTATAGATATTAAGAGAGATGTGTAATGAGATTTGTAGATATTATTGAAAAAAAACGTGATGGCAATGCTCTAACAACCGAAGAGATTCAATTTTTTATAACCAACTATACCAATGGTTCTATTCCTGATTATCAAGTCAGTGCCCTACTGATGGCGATTTATTATCAAGGTATGACTTCAAAAGAGTGTGCTGACTTAACTAGTGCGATGATGTATTCAGGTGATACCGTTGACCTATCCTCAATTAAAGGTATTAAAGTCGATAAGCATTCAACGGGTGGTGTGGGCGATACAACTACCTTAGTATTAGCACCATTAGTTGCAGCATTAGATATTCCAGTAGCTAAAATGTCCGGTCGTGGATTAGGCCATACAGGCGGAACGACAGATAAATTTGAAAGCGTACCTGGTTTTAAAATTGAATTAGATAAACAAGAATTTATCGATCAAGTTAATCAAAAAGGTGTCGCTGTCATTGGTCAATCTGGCAACTTAACCCCTGCTGATAAAAAACTTTATTCATTACGTGACGTAACAGGTACGGTTAACTCTATTCCTCTTATTGCTAGCTCAATTATGAGTAAAAAACTTGCAGCTGGTGCAGATGCTATTGTTTTAGATGTTAAAACTGGTGACGGTGCTTTAATGAAAAGCATGGAAGACTCAGAAAAATTAGCTCATGAAATGGTCAATATTGGTAATCAAATTGGTCGTAGGACTATGGCGATTATCTCTGATATGTCTCAACCGTTAGGCTATGCTATTGGTAATGCATTAGAAGTTAAAGAAGCCATAGATACTTTAAATGGTCATGGCCCTGCTGATTTAACTGAACTCGTTTTAACGCTTGGCAGTCAAATGGTGGTATTAGCCAATAAAGCTAAAACATTAAATGAAGCAAGAGAAAAACTACAAGAAGTGATTAAAAATGGTAAGGCTATTGAAAAATTTAAAACGCTAATTGAAGCTCAAGGTGGTGATAGTTCGGTGGTTGATCATCCAGAAAAATTAGCTAATGCTCCTTACCAAATTGATTTACCAGCGCAAAAAGCAGGTTATGTATCACGGATTATTGCAGACCAAATTGGTATTGCTGCGATGCAACTGGGGGCAGGTCGAGCAACTAAAGAAGATGTTATCGATCCTGCGGTTGGTATTGTACTACATAAAAAAGTCGGCGATAAAGTTGAAATAGGTGAAGCACTGTTAACTATTCACGCAAGTAGTGATCGTATTGATACAATAAAACAAAAACTGTATGACAATATTACTATTAGTGATAGCGCTGAACAGCCACAATTAATTTTTAAAGTAATTACGGAATAGCTTTAATAAATACGGATTCAGGAGGCATCATGCATCGTTTAAAATTAAACAAAAAACTGTCACTACTGGTTATTTTAAGTCTGTTTTCAGTCAATTCATTCGCAGCTGTTGCTACCAAACAGTCTACGGCACCTGCTTGGGAAAAAGACAAGTCCTACTCTTTTACTATTTTACATACTAACGATCATCATGGCCGTTTTTGGCAAAATGATATTGGTGAATATGGTTTAGCAGCACAAAAAACTGTTGTTGACCAAATAAGAAAAGAAGTAGCAGAAAAAGGCGGAAAATTACTGCTACTTTCTGGCGGTGACATTAATACTGGTGTTCCTGAATCTGATGTATTACAAGCAAAACCAGATTTTGTCGGTATGAATGAGGTTGGCTATGATGCAATGGCAGTAGGTAATCACGAATTTGATCATCCACTAGCGATTATTCGTGAACAACAAAAATGGGCTCATTTCCCATTTTTATCAGCAAATACTTACTTCAAAAATACCGATAATCGTGTTTTTGATGCCTATAAAATATTTGATTTAAATGGTATTAAAGTTGCAGTATTTGGTTTAACTACTGATGACACTATTTTCCTTGCTTCGCCTAAAAATACCGATGGTGTTGAATTTCGTAAAACGCTACCAGAAGCGGAAAAAGTTATTAGCCAAATTAAAAGCAATGAACGTCCAGATATGATTATTGCGGTTACTCATATGGGGCATTATGAAAATGGTGAGCATGGTTCAATGGCTCCAGGTGATGTTGAACTAGCCCGAGGATTAAAAGCTGGTGAACTAGATATGATTGTCGGTGGCCACTCGCAAAACCCAGTATGTATGGCTAGCCCTAACAAACGTATTACCGAATATGTCCCAGGAACACCTTGCGCTCCAGATCAACAAAATGGTACCTGGATTGTTCAAGCTCATGAATGGGGAAAATATGTTGGTCGTGCTGACTTCGTATTCTTAAACGGTAAAATTACCCTCAAAAATTATCAGTTAATTCCAATTAATTTGAAAAAAGAAGTTGATAACGGTAACGATACCAAGCGTCTTGAATATTACACCAGTGAAATCGAACAGGATAAAAAACTGTTGGAAACACTAAAACCTTATCAAGAACAAGGTAAACAACAATTACTCATTAAAAGTGGTGAGTTAACCGGCCGTTTAGAGGGCGACCGTAACGTAGTTAGATATCAACAAAGTAATATGGGGCAATTATTACTTAGTGCCTTTATTGAAAAGACGAATGCCGATATTGGTATTATGTCTGGTGGTATGATTCGTGACTCACTTATAGAAGGCGATATTACTTATCGTGATATTTTGAAAGTTGAGCCTTTTGGTAATAGTGTTGTTTACTTTGAATTAACCGGCAGTGAATTAATCGATTATCTTAAAGTTGCATTAGGCAAAAAACAGGGTTCAGGTGGTTATACTCATTTAAAAAATATTAGCCTAACTAAAACTGACGATACCATCAGCGACATCAAAATTAATAATGAACCAATTGATTTGCAAAAATCATATCGAATTGCAACATTAGACTTTTTAGCCGCTGGTGGAGATGGTTACCCTATCGTCAACAACTCGCCAACTTATGTAGATACAGGTTATCGAGATGCCGATGCAGTAAAACAATATTTTGAAGCACATTCACCAATTAATGCAGCCGATTATCAACCGTCTAACTTTATTTTAGAAAAATAATTTTACGGTTTAAAACAGAAATATAAAAACTAATAGCACTGATAATCATAATTCTCAGTGCTAATAATTAAATGATTAGTCATAAAGATTTAATTTTTGCTCTCAGCATATAGGTAATATAGAGGTATTTATGAACATGACAGAATTTCAAAAGAATTGTTACGATATAGTGACCGATGCCAATTTGTCACCTAAACAAAAAGCGAACCTTCTCGCATTAGCCGCAGAAAATAATTTACCTTATGTTGATTTAGATAGTGAAACGCAAAATGCGCTCAATGAACGGATAATTTGTGATATGTACGAAGGACATGCACCGTATAAACCTCGTTATGTATTACCGGATTATGCAAAATTTCTTAAGCAAGGATCGGAATATTTAGAACTTGAACCAGCAAAAAACTTTGATGATGCACTAAATATGCTCACCATTGCTTATCATCACGTACCTTCGGTCACTGGTATGCCGGTTTATTTAGGCTGTTTAGATCAAGTGTTACTTCCTTATGTTGGCAATTTGACAGAAGAAGAACTTTATCCACGATTAAAACGTTTTTGGATTATGTTAGATCGCAATCTTCCTGATGCCTTTATGCATGCCAACATTGGGCCAACCGATAATGTGATCTGCCGAGTGATATTACGTGTCGATCGTGAACTTAAACAAGTTGCACCTAATTTAACCTTTATTTATGACGAAAATATCACACCAGAATCTTTACTTAACACCGCAATTGAGAACATTTGCCACACAGCCAAACCACATATTGCTAATAATATGATGATTAAAAAAGATTTTGATGACAAAGGTTATGGTGTGGTGAGCTGTTATAACTCACTACCTTTTGCCGGTGGTGGTAGCACTTTATCTAGAATCAACTTGAAAGAAGTCGCATTAAAAAGTAACAACATTACCGATTTTTTACAAAACACCTTGCCTTATTATTGCCAATTGCAATTGAATTTAATCAAAGCAAGATCAGAATTTCTTTATGAGAAATCGAATTTCTTCGCAAATAGCTTTTTAGTTAAAGAGGGATTAATTGACGCAAACCGATTCGCGCCAATGTTCGGTATTTATGCCATGGCTGAGGCAGTCAATATTCTACAAGAAAAATCCAACTTAACCGGCCGTTATGGTGTCGACGAAGATGCTAATCAACTGGCCACCACTATTTCTCAACAATTAGCCGACTTTATTGACAGCCATACAATTAAGCATGCATGGCAAGGTAAAGCAATGTTACATGCACAATCAGGTATCAGCTCAGATAGAGGCGCTACGCCAGGTTTACGTATTCCTTATGGTCATGAACCCGATCCAGTAACCCATATTATGGCATTATTCAAACACCATAAATATTATACTTCTGGCATTAGTGATATTTTAACGGTTGATGAAACAATAAAAAACAATCCTCTAGCCTTAGTACAAATTTGTAAAGCCGCGTTTAAATTTGGTTTCCGTGAATTTACCGCTAATATCAGTGGTAATGATCTGGTACGTGTAACTGGCTATATGGTGAGATTATCAGATATCAAAAAATACAAACAAGAGGGATCGCGAATTAATACCACCTTTTTAGGTAGTGAAGCGGCCGAAGATACTGAAAATAACAGCTACCTATGCCGAACACCTCGGGTAATCAGTCATGAACAAGTCATGGGCAATCGTTAATAAACTGTTACCCTTTTCTTGTGTTGATGGACCGGGAAACCGGTTAGTCATCTTTTTACAAGGCTGTAATTTCAAATGTTTAAATTGCCACAATCCTTATACCATTTCACGGTGTAAGGATTGTGGTGATTGCGTTACGACCTGTCCACATCAAGCGTTAACATTTATCAATAACAAAGTGATTTGGCAATCTTCAAATTGTCAGCAATGTGATACCTGTATTAATACTTGTAGTTATCAATCCACACCAATGACCTATAACTACAATGTTGAAGATATTTTGCTTGAAATTCGCAAGTATTTACCTTTTCTAAATGGCATTACAATTAGCGGTGGCGAAGCAACATTACAATTACCTTTTATTGAAAAATTATTTCAAGCAATAAAACAAGCAAAAGATTTAAAGCACCTAACCTGTTTTATTGATAGCAATGGTTACTTAGTTAAAACTGGTTGGCAAAAAGTTGAAAAGGTTATGGACGGTGCGATGATCGATCTGAAAGCTTGGGATACTCAAGTGCATAAAAAACTTACTGGTCGGGATAATGATCGCGTCAAACAGACTATTGAATATCTTGCCCAAATAGAAAAACTGCATGAAGTCCGATTTTTAGTGATTCCTGAGCATACTGATTTGCAAACCAGCGCGAAACAACTTGCTAATTTTCTAATAACACTCAATCCACAAATTAAAGTCAGAATAAATGCATTCCACAATCACGGCGTACATGGCGTAGCCAAAACATGGCCAGCGGCAACACAACAGCAAATCGAATCTTTTGCTGCTAAATTAAAACATTATGGATTACAGAATATTATTTTGCCGAGTGTATATTTGTAATATTTTGAAAACAAGATCATAAACGAAGCGACTAGTGGCAATAGCTATCTACCTTAAAAGGTCTACAAGCTCAAAAAATTGAAGTTTTTCGTTTGGCTATAATATTAAGAATATATTAGAGTAATAAATTTATTTAACTAAAACGCATCAAAAGAAGTTTCATTACAAAATATTAGCAATTTTGTAATGAAACATAAAATATCGCAAAATTATCAGTACTTAACACACATAGTAAAAGCGGAATCTGGCTCTACAATAACATTACCTTCAACAGAGCCAATACTATAACGCCTTGTCCAACCATTGTTATCTTTTAATTGCGACAATTCGTAAGTGAAATAAAAGTCATAAGCAACAAAGTGTTTTAAAGAATCCGTTATATCTGCCATCATATCTCTTCCTGAATTATCAATACCATTAGGCGCATATGGATACAGTTTTCCCCACTCGGATATTAATCCTTCACCGATAGCTCTTTTATAACCGTTTTGAGGTATATACCAATTTTCATTATTTGTTACACCAGTAGCTAAAAATGAATTGGTTAATTCGGCTCTAGATGGTAATCGGTCGTTATTAGCAGTGCACAACCTTTCAGCGGTATTATAATCTACCCAATTTAACTGTTGTTGGTATATATACATCCAATGATTTAATGAAAAACGATAATAAAACTGAGCTTTAGTCTGATTATTCTTTACCAATATTATAAATTGATCATCTTTTGCGGGAGCATTGTCAGTAAATTTAAATTCACTTTTTGAATTTGGATTTGAACTCCTTGCAGTACTTATTAAAGCACCATTAGGATTTTTAACTAATGTATAAGTATAATTAGATATTGCATTTACGGGTACAATTCTAAATCTTGCTTCAGGAAATGCAGTAGTAGGGAAATGATGACCTGTTGAATCAGTAGCTGAAGCTTTAAATCCTGAATGTAAAACAAATTGATCTGGATTGTAAGCATCTGTACGATTGATAGTATCTGCACCGTACGACAACCAATTATCCGTTTCGCTCCAACCACCTTTTGCAATTATGGCTAATACCCCTGGTCTAATATAACAAATACCATCGTTAGCTTTTACGGTAAATGTTTTTGAAATTTCTTTAGGCTGAGATTCGGCGGGATTACCATACTGAGTTTTAGCTGAAATACTAAAAGTAAGTTTTAGTGTTGAATCACCTTTATAAGTAGCTGAATTACAAATATTACTACCTAATGGAGCTGTTGAATCAGAAGGAATTATATTATTATTACTATCACGCCATTCAGCTGTTACACTATCCACTTTAAAATTATTGCTACTTCCCAAATAATCACCGTCAATATCAATAATATCATCATTAGTCATAGTCGAAAAATCAACATCAAACGAATACATACTTGGTGAAGTATCAAAGGCAACTGATATTTGATTAGATGAACCAGGAGTAATAACTAGAGGATCACTGTTTGGTACCTGCAATTTTAGTTGAATACCATTAAGCGCTTTTGTACCACCTGACACTTGAATCTCAGGAGCATTACCATGAATATACATTTGCGTAGTCACGGAGAATGATAAAATTGCAAATAGATTATTGGAAAAAATCAATAACATTAATAGAAATAATCTCTTTTTGAAAAATAATTTCAAAGAAATTTTTTTTAAAACAACAGTACAATTATTCATCGCTACTCCTCTACTCATAAACTTCTCCGCCTATCCGAATAAGATTATTGATTTGAAGCATTAGTGAATTAACAATTTTTATAAGTTGTTCAAAAATTGTTACCCGTTAATATCAGAGCTAAGACAATTAAAATCGTTATTTTTCTAACAGAAATTCATCCATATCTAATACACGGCTCGAACAAAATAATTTGACTACAACAATTTGATTGTTGTTTAAGACTTAAATCGTAACATCCTAAATTTTAAAACTTGTAAAATAAGAACATCAGACAAAATTTGGAAAAGCTAAAAAGGTAAGACTCAATAAAGAAACTGAATTTGAAAACAGTTAATAATTAATTCAAATTCAGTAGTAGCATTATTATATATGATTATACTTTGATAAGGGAATAGTAAAAAAAATTATTTTCCGTTTATTAATACTAATTCATTGAAGAATTTAAAATTAAAGATACTAATTAAGTTATATCTCAATAATCAAAAAGGGGATAAATCCCCTCTTTTTATTTTGATATATAATTACTTGCCTTTTTTAAATGCCGCAGCAAATGCATTCCCCATAGCACTGTTAGTCAGCGTGGCAGCAGATTGATTTTTATTAGATACCTTATTGTTAGCCGATCTGCTACTATCAAGTTTCGGCGTAGCTGTATCATCTAAACGCATTGATAAAGCAATACGTTTTCGGGCAATATCAACTTCTATTACTTTCACTTTAACAATATCGCCTGCTTTTACTATGCTTCGCGGATCATCAACAAATCGATCTGATAATGCTGAAATATGAACTAGACCATCTTGATGCACACCGATATCCACAAAAGCGCCAAAATTAGTTACATTAGTTACCGCTCCTTCCATAATCATGCCAATTTTTAAATCTTCCATTGTTTCAATATTATCGGCAAATTGTGCGGTTTTAAATTCTGGCCGAGGATCGCGCCCTGGTTTATCTAATTCTTTAATAATATCCGTTACTGTCGGTACACCAAAATGGTCATCCACATAATCGATAGCTTTTAGTGATTTAAGATAATTCGAATCACCTAAAATGTCTTTTAAGGCTTTATGATTTTTTTCTAAAATCCTTTCAACAACAGGATAGGCTTCCGGATGAACGGCTGATGCATCAAGCGGATTTGCACCTTCCATAATTCTTAAAAAGCCAGCACATTGTTCAAAAGCTTTGGGACCTAATCGTGGCACTTTTAATAATTGTTTTCTATCGGCAAATTTACCGTTTTCGTTACGCCAATCGACAATATTTTGAGCAATTACTTTATTAAGGCCGGCAATACGTGCAAGTAGCATCATTGAAGCGGTATTTAAGTTAACCCCTACCGCATTAACCCCATCTTCAACCACCGCATCAAGTTTTTTCGCAAGTTGAGTTTGGCTTACATCATGTTGATATTGACCAACACCTATCGATTTTGGATCAATTTTCACTAATTCAGCTAATGGATCTTGTAAGCGTCGAGCAATTGAAACTGCTCCCCGAATTGATACATCTAAATCAGGAAACTCTTGTGCCGCAAGTTCTGAAGCCGAATAAACAGATGCACCAGCTTCACTTACAACTACTTTTTGACCTTTGACTTCTGGATATTTTTTCTGAACATCAAGATAAAAACGTTCAGTCTCTCGTGAAGCAGTACCATTACCGATTGCGACAAGTTCAACTTGATATTTTATACATAACGCAGCAACAACCATTGCCGCTTTATCCGCCTGACCGGTATGAGGATAGATAGTTTCTGTTGCGACTAATTTTCCGGTGGCATCAACAACGGCAATTTTAACACCAGTTCGCAAACCTGGATCCATCCCCATGGTGACTTTCATGCCCGCCGGTGCCGCCATTAACATATCGTGTAGATTAGCGGCGAAAACATTAATAGCTTCTTCTTCGGCTCGTTCTCGCAGCGTAGTCATAAGTTCAGTTTCCATGTGCATTAAGATTTTAATGCGCCATGTCCAATTGATCACAGCTTTTCGCCATTTGTCGGCTAATTGATCATTAAATCTAATGCCTAAATGTTCGGTGATAATCTGCTCACAATAGCTTTCTTTAGGTGCTTCTTCATATTGAGGATCTGCATTTAAAGAAAGTTGTAAAAATCCTTCATTTCGACCACGAAACATGGCTAAGGCCCGATGTGAAGGCACTTTTGAAATAAGTTCACTTTGAGCAAAATAATCTCTAAATTTAGCGCCTTCTTCCTCTTTACCGGTAATAACTTGAGAAACAAGGTGGGCATTATTCCAAAGATAATGACGAACTTTAGCGAGTAAAGTCGCATCTTCAGCAAAACGCTCCATTAAGATATAACGCGCACCATCTAATGCTGATTTAGTATCAGCTACGCCTTTTTCTGGATCAATATATTTTTCAGCTTCTGCTTCTGGATTGAGATCTGGGCGTTGCCATAAATCATCAGCAAGTGGTTCAAGACCTGCTTCGATTGCAATTTGCCCACGAGTACGACGTTTTGGCTTATAAGGGAGATAGAGATCTTCTAATTCGGTCTTACTAAGGGTATTGGTAATTTTTTGGCTTAATTCAGAGGTTAATTTACCTTGTTCCTCAATTGATTTTAAAATCGTTAGTTTACGATCTTCAAGTTCTCGCAAATAACTTAAACGACTATCCAAAGTACGTAACTGGGTATCATCTAATCCTCCCGTTACCTCTTTACGATAGCGAGCAATAAATGGCACGGTGCTTCCATCGTCTAATAATTGAATGGCTGCTAAAACTTGTTCTGGTTTTACGGTTAATTCACCCGCTATAATATGGCTTATTTGATTATTTATCATGGTATCTCTGTATATCTTGTCGATTAACGGAATTTAAATTCATCATGCAAAAAGCTAATTATATAACAAGAGAAGGCTACTTGGCACTCGATCGTGAACTGAAATATTTATGGAAAGAAGAAAGACCTAGAGTAACCCAAGCAGTATCTGATGCAGCAGCACTCGGTGATCGTAGTGAGAATGCCGAATATATTTATGGAAAAAGAAGGTTACGCGAGATTGATAGACGAGTTCGCTTTCTGACTAAACGTTTAGAGATCCTAACTATCGTTGATCCAGATCCTCGTCAAGAGGGTAAGGTTTTTTTTGGCGCATGGGTAAAATTAGAAGATGATTCAGGAAAATTACATATTTATCGAATCGTGGGGACCGATGAATTCGATCCGAAGAGAAATTGGATATCCATCAATAGTCCTGTTGCTAGAGCGTTAATAGGTCATAAAATTGATGATGAAATATCAGTTGTAACACCTAATGGTAAAACGTATTACGTTATTGTTGATATCAGTTATCAAAAATTAGATGATTAAGTAAATTAAAATAATTTACCGTATTTATTCTGCTACTATGAGAAATTGGCTATATAATTTTATTTAATAATAAATTTAAATTTTTAAACATAATGATCAAAGTTAACCAACTATTTATCTATCCGATTAAATCAATGCAAGGTATTGCATTAACAGTAGCCAATAGTATTGATGGTGGTTTTGAACATGACCGCGTTTTGATGTTAAGTGAACCTGATGGCACTTTTATTACGGCTAGACAATATCCAGAACTGTTGAAACTAAAAACCACATTACACAATAATCAGATAGCGGTTTCGCTGCCAACTAACGAATCAATAATTATTGATTTTGATGAGTTTTCATTAAGCAATGAAGCCACAGAGGTCTGGGGAAATCACTTCACTTCCCATATTGCACCAATAAAAGTTAATCAATTTTTTAGTCATATTCTCGAAAAAGATGTACAAATACGCTGGATAGGTAAACATCTAACCAGAAAAACTAAACGCTATCCTGATGTACCGGTAAGCTTTGCTGATGGTTATCCTTATTTATTATTAAATCAAGCTTCATTCAATTATCTGGAACAACAGTGCTCCGAAAAATTAGATATTCGCCAATTTCGTGGCAATATTATTATTGATGGAGCTATTCCGTTTGCTGAAGATGGCTGGAAAACGATTAAAATAGGCGAAGTAATTTTTGATATCGTTAAACCTTGTACTCGTTGTGTATTAACCACATTCAATATCAATTCAGCCAAAGCATTACCTAATAATGAACCATTGAGAACTTTAAGTTACTTTAGAGCGGATCGAGAAGGTAAAATCGATTTCGGCATGAATATGATTGCTCGCAATCATGGCACTGTATCTATTGGTGATAAAATTGAGATACTTGAGCGGCAACCAGCTAAAAATTACATAAAAAACTTCCCTAAACAAGCAACAAAAGATTCTCAACCGTGTACAATTACATTCGAAGATAAAAAAATTGTTGGTAATAATCAGCAAACAATTTTAGAACA
Organism: Gilliamella sp. W8123; assembly: GCF_016101085.1. Lineage (NCBI taxonomy): Bacteria > Pseudomonadati > Pseudomonadota > Gammaproteobacteria > Orbales > Orbaceae > Gilliamella > Gilliamella sp. W8123. The sequence goes on along the minus strand of NZ_JACFRE010000007.1, from coordinate 37,603 downwards.
ACTCGAACAACATCATATTTCACTACCTAATTCTTGTCGAGCCGGAGTTTGTGGCCGCTGCTCAGTATTATTAAAAAAAGGCAATGTAGAATCATTAACTCAATCAGCAGTAAAACAAAATAAACGTATTCTTGCTTGTAGTTGTATACCAAAAGGTGATATCACTATAGAACTGGCAAAATGAGAATAACTTTTCTTGCAGAACGAGAAATTTATTAAAATTATAATATAGATAAAAGGTTATTATGGATGTTTAGAAAGTTATTTTTATTTATATTTCTGTGTTCGCACTCTACAACTGTACTTTGTTTGAATCATTATAAAATGCGATTTAAGCTTTTTTCAATAATATTAAATTGATACGAAGACTACACCATGTTACAAATGAATAAATGAGTAGAGGTAGCTACTCATTTAAAATAAAATTATGTTAATTAAGAAATAGCTTTTAATTCTAATTGTTCATGCTCAGAACCTATTGAATTTTCTGTTTCTACTAGTGTGTTAACTAAAGCTAATCTGTCATTCATCACTTTGATTGCTTCTGAAAAGTAAAAGGTTTTGTTCATCGCTATAAACGTTGGTTGAGCAATAATACAAAGTGAGGCGTTCTCACCCGCTTCAACCACCAATAAACATATTTGTTGGCCAGTTTCTTGCATATTTACAGTAACAACATCTGCCACTTTAGGCTGGTAAAGCATTGGCTGTTGAGAAAAATACCAGCTTTTAGGCATTTGTGGCTTTAAAAAGTTTGCGGCAACAATTGCATTAATGGATAATTCAATTTTTTGTGAGTCAGTTAACGCCAATGATTGACAGCTATCATAAAACTGGTAGTAAGCCGTTGCATCATCAACTGAAAAAGAAAACTCATTAAATACATCTGGGATTAATATTTTGCTAGCATAATTACAACGAAATAGCATTTCTGATGAAATTTCGAGCATTAAACTGTCATATTCATTATCAAAATACCAACGCCAGCTATCTGTTGGTCGAAAAGCCATTTTCATTGATATTTCATCCTTTCAAATTGAACTAAATTTGAACAAAATATACCATAATTTATATAAAAAATAAATAAAAATTTAAAATAAGAAATTTTTAATTATTTAATTTTTAAAAGTTTTATTACTATTCACTAAAGATCCAAATGATCTAAGTTGGATCCAAATTTAGATCTTAATGATCCTTTCGGATCAAATTTAATTTGCACAGAAATAGTAAGTTCATATAATTGTAATTAACAAATTTTTAGCATAAAAAAAGGTGCTATTTAGCACCTTTTAATAATCGATTGATAAAATTAACTTGCAACATTAATACGTTTCATATCAGTCATATAGCTACGAAGTTTACGTCCAATAACTTCGATTGGATGATGACGAATAGCCTCGTTAACATCACGTAATTGCGCATTATCAACACTGCCTTCAGGAATTGCTTTTCCTAAATCACCTGCTTGTAACATTGGCATAAATTTCTCTTTTAATAATGGTACAGCAGCATTGGCAAATAAATAGTTACCATATTCAGCGGTGTCTGAAATAACAACATTCATTTCATATAGTCGTTTACGGGCAATAGTATTTGCAATAAGTGGTAACTCATGTAATGATTCATAATAAGCTGATTCAGGTAAAATGCCAGATTCAAGCATTGTTTCAAAGGCAAGTTCAACACCAGCTTTAACCATAGCAACCATTACAACACCTTGATCGAAATAAGCTTGTTCATCAATCTTACCTTGATATTCTGCCGCTTTTTCAAATGCAGTTTCACCAGTTTCTTTACGCCATTTCAATAAATTAACATCATCATTAGCCCAATCTCTCATCATAGTAGATGAAAACTCACCAGAAATGATGTCATCCATATGTTTACGATAAAGATCAGTCATGATCACTTTTAATTCTTTAGCTAATGCATTAGCACGTAATTTAGCTGGATTTGATAAACGATCCATCATTAAGGTAATACCACCTTGTTTTAATGCTTCAGTGATCGTTTCCCAACCAAATTGCAATAATTTACACGCATATGCAGGATCTACTCCATCAGCGACCAATTTATCGAAACAAAGTAATGATCCAGTTTGTAACATTCCACATAAAATAGTTTGTTCACCCATTAGATCTGATTTAACTTCAGCAACAAAAGAGGATTGTAAAACACCGGCACGATGACCACCTGTTGCAGCCGCCCATGCTTTAGCAATTGCTAGACCTTCGCCTTTCGGATCATTTTCTGGATGCACAGCAATCAAGGTTGGGACGCCAAATCCACGTTTATATTCTTCACGAACTTCTGTTCCTGGGCATTTTGGCGCAACCATAACAACAGTAATATCTGGACGGATTTTTTCACCAACTTCAACGATATTAAAACCATGTGAATAACCTAATGCCGCATCTTTTTTCATTAATGGTTGTACAGCTTGTACTACAGCAGAATGTTGTTTATCAGGAGTAAGGTTGATAACCAAATCAGCTGTTGGAATTAATTCTTCATAAGTTCCTACTTTAAAACCATTTTCAGTAGCTTTTTTCCATGATGCTCTTTTTTCATCAATGGCTTCTTTACGTAATGCATAAGCGATATCTAAACCAGAATCACGCATATTTAGTCCTTGGTTAAGACCTTGTGCACCACAACCTACGATGACAATTTTTTTGCCTTTTAAAAAATTAGCTTCTGATGCAAATTCATCACGCGCCATAAAACGACATTGACCTAATTGTTCTAATTTTTCGCGTAAATTTAGTGTATTAAAATAATTTGACATTATTCTCTCCATGAGTTGAGTTACTTATAATCAAGTTGTAAGAACTATACCGTAAAAGTATAATTGCGGAAATTGATATATTTAAAATATTATGTTGCATAAATTGCAACATACTTGCTAAGTTAACTACTTTCTTTTACTCTAAGCCACCCCAAATCACTTAACCATTTATTTAATATGGATACTCGTTACAAGCAAGCTAATAAAGAAGCAAAACTTTCATTGCTACTGACTATCATTTACTTCGCTGCATGGGTAATTACTGCATATACTGTCAAAAATCAAACCGGATTTTTGGGTTTACCATTATGGTTTGAACTATCCTGTATATTTGTACCATTGGGTTTTATCTTGCTGTGTTTTGCTATAGTAAAAAAACAATTTAAAAATATTCCACTAGAATAGGCCAGTAAACCGTGCAACTAGATATTATTCTCCCTCTTGTTATTTATCTTATATTTGTATTTGCGTTATCAATTTATGCATATGCAAAACGAAAAAAAATGAACCAATTTACTGATTATTTTATTGGTAATCGGACTATGGGCGGTTTTTTACTGGCAATGACTTTAGCTGCAACTTATATCAGTGCCAGTTCTTTTATCGGTGGACCAGGGGCTGCTTATAAATATGGTCTCGGTTGGGTTCTGTTGTCGATGATTCAAGTTCCAACCGTATTATTATCACTTGGTATTCTTGGCAAAAAATTTGCAATTCTAGCGCGTAAATATAATGCAATAACGCTAAGTGATATGCTCTATTCTCATTATAAAAGCAAGCTAATTGTATGGTTTGCCAGTATAGCTCTTATTGCGGCTTTTATTGGTGCAATGACCGTACAATTTGTCGGTGGGGCCCGATTGTTACAATCATCTGTAGGTATTCCCTATGATATAGGATTACTTATTTTTGGTATCGGTACAGTAATTTATACTGCCTTTGGCGGGTTTAGAGCCAGCATATTAAATGATGCATTTCAAGGGTTGGTAATGATAATTGGCGCTATTTTGCTATTAGTTGCCATTATTTATGCTGGTGGTGGCATTACAAATATTATGGATCGTTTAAATCAGATCAATCCTGCTTTATTAACACCTCAAGGCCCTGACAATTTTATGGACTTCCCTTTTATGGCTTCGTTCTGGGTTCTAGTCTGCTTTGGGGTTGTTGGTTTACCACATACCGCTGTTCGTTGCATGGCTTATAAAGATAGTAAAGCTGTTCATCAAGGCATTATCATTGGTACTGCAGTTGTGACAATCATCATGTTAACTATGCATCTATCTGGCGCCCTTGGAAGAGCAATAATAAGTGATTTAACTATTCCAGACCAAATTGTGCCAACATTAATTATAAAGGTTTTACCACCTTTAGCCGCAGGAATCTTTTTAGCAGCACCATTATCAGCGATTATGTCCACCATTAATGCTCAATTATTACAAATTTCATCAGTAATTATTAAAGACCTATTCTTAACGATGAGACCAAATACTAAATTTAGTGATAAAATACTTACTCGCATATCAATTATCATAACCTTTATTTTTGGTGGTTTATTAATTGTCGCAGCATGGAACCCACCAGAAATGATTATATGGCTTAATTTGTTAGCCTTTGGTGGAGTTGAAGCAGTATTTTTATGGCCTCTAGTACTCGGACTATATTGGAAAAAAGCTAATTCAACAGGGGCATTTTGCTCGATGATTGCTGGTGCTATAAGCTACACACTACTTGCTGTTTATAACATTAAAATTTATGCTTTCCATCCAATAGTGCCATCATTACTTATTGGATTAGTTATATTTATTATTGCCAATCATTTTGGCCAGACGGGAAAATATTATGCCTTGGATTCAACTCAGAATTAACACAACTAGTGATTTAGCTGAAAGTATTAGCGAACAATTAGAAGAATCAGGGGCAGTGTCAGTCACTTTTCAAGATACTTTTGATAACCCTGTTTTTGAACCTTTACCTGGTGAAACAAAACTTTGGGGGAATACCGATGTTGTCGGATTATATGATGCTGAAACAGATATTGATGAGTTAAAAGCAATCTTAAATCTTGAGCAATACTCTTATAAAATCGAACAATTGGAAGATAAAGACTGGGAACGAGAATGGATGGATAATTTCCATCCAATGCAATTTGGTAAACGATTATGGATCTGCCCTAGCTGGCATGAAATACCCGATCCCAATGCGGTTAATGTAATGTTAGATCCTGGTTTAGCTTTTGGTACAGGGACTCACCCTACGACAGCTTTATGCTTAACTTGGCTAGACAGTCTCGATCTTAATAACAAAATTGTGATCGATTATGGATGTGGTTCAGGTATTTTAGCCATTGCGGCGTTAAAATTAGGGGCAGCAAGAGTTATAGGCATTGATATTGATCCTCAAGCAATCCAAGCAAGTTGTGACAATGCTGAACGTAACAAAGTAAGTGAAAAGATTGAGCTTTATTTAGCAAAAGATATTCCTGATAATTTACAAGCGGATGTGGTAGTAGCTAACATATTGGCTGGACCATTGAAAGAACTTAAACCACAGATTAGTAAATTAGTAAAACCATCAGGAGAACTTGGACTATCTGGTATCTTAGCTAATCAATCACAAAGCGTATGTGATGCATATCAAACTGAGTTTGTACTTGATCCTGTTATTGAACAAGATGAATGGTGCCGTATAACTGGTAAAAAATTATAAAAAATTAACATTACCCCTTTTAACTTCGAGAAAAAATGCGTAATATAGCCGGCCTTAATTCGCTTAGTATCGGCAAGGTCAACTTAAAAAACAATCTGATTGCAGCCCCCATGGCAGGAATAAGTGACAAACCGTTTCGCAACTTATGTCACAAATTTGGTGCAGGGATGACTGTCTCTGAAATGTTTTTAGCAAATTCTGACGTTTGGCATACTGATAAATCAGCATTAAGAATGATTTCAAGTGATGATGTCGGTATACGTGCAGTTCAAATCGTTGGCTCAGAGCCGGATGAAATGGCAAGAGCTGCTGAATTTAACGTCAAGCATGGCGCTCAGTTAATTGACATCAATATGGGATGTCCGGCTAAAAAAGTGAATAAAAAATTAGCTGGTTCTGCTTTAATGCAGTATCCAGAACTGATAAAAACTATTTTGCAGAAAGTTGTTGGTGCTGTTGATGTACCAGTAACATTAAAAACTCGGACTGGATGGGATAAAAATAATAGAAATTGCATTGAAATCGCACAAATTGCGCAAGATTGTGGCATAAAGGCCATTACTATTCATGGGCGAAGTCGTGCATGCTTATTCAATGGAAAGGCCGAATATGAATCCATTAAAGCAGTTAAAGAAAAGGTAACTATTCCGGTAATTGCCAATGGTGATATTTGTACCCCAGAACAAGCAAAAGATGTTTTTAAATATACGCAAGCTGATGGTATAATGATCGGCCGAGCGGCACAAGGGCGACCTTGGATATTTGAAGAAATTGCATTCTATTTAGCACACGGACAGTTAAAGAAAAATAAGTCAATTGATGAAGTTGAGCAAATAGTGTTAACACACCTTGAAGAACTTTATCAATTCTATGGAGAATACAAAGGATTACGGATTGCCAGAAAGCATGTAAATTGGTATACCAAGAACTATGCTGGCAGTGATCAATTCAGGCGCTTATTTAGTGTACTTAGCAATACAAGTGAGCAAGTAAAAACACTAAAAGCATTTTTTAGTCAAATTAGAAACAAATAAAAGAGTTAAATATACTATGTCAGAACAACGCGTTACAGCTGCAGCACTTAAATTTACAACTGTAAACTCACAAGACCAAATAACACAAAAACCTTTGCGGGATTCGGTAAAACAAGCTTTAAAAAACTATTTATCACAATTAAATGGTGAAGATCCTACTGATCTATACGAATTAGTGTTAGCTGAAGTTGAACACCCATTCCTTGATATGGTTATGCAATATACTCGTGGCAATCAAACTCGAGCAGCAAATATGCTTGGTATCAACCGTGGTACTTTACGCAAAAAATTAAAACAATATGGAATGAGTTAGTCGATACTTAAACATATATTGTTAGATAATTTAAAAGCGCCTAATCAATAAGGCGCTTTTTGTTTGTTAATTTTTTTCCTATGCTATATTTCTCTTTGTTGATAAGAAATAAAAATTAAATTTACCTTTTGATGAAAATCAGTTCATTTCATTTTCATACTTTAAGTGTAAATAAGAAAAATTCTGATTATATTCAAGTATAAAATCAATAAATAGATTGATAATGAACTTTAGTTAAAAGTTTGTTAAAATAGCACGATTTTTAAATTATTTAATCTGGAGAATTTTATGGCAGGTCATAGTAAATGGGCCAATACCAAACATCGCAAAGCAGCTCAAGATGCTAAGCGCGGTAAAATCTTTACCAAAATTATTCGCGAACTTGTAACCGCAGCAAAACTTGGTGGTGGCGATCCAGCGTCTAACCCTCGTCTACGTGCTGCTATGGACAAAGCATTATCTAACAACATGACTCGAGATACCATGAACAGAGCAATTGCTCGTGGTGTCGGTGGTGAAGATGATACAAATATGGAAACTATCATCTATGAAGGTTATGGACCTGCAGGTACTGCAGTAATGGTTGAATGCTTAAGTGACAACCGAAACCGAACTGTATCTGAAGTTCGTCACGCTTTTACTAAAACTGGTGGTAACTTAGGTACTGATGGTTCAGTGTCTTATTTATTTACTAAAAAAGGTGTAATCTCTTATCCTGCTGGAACTGATGAAGATCAAGTAATGGATGCTGCGCTTGAAGCTGGTGCGGATGATGTGGTTACTTATGATGATGGTGCAATTGATGTATTTACTACACCAGAATCATTCGGTGAAGTTAAAGATGCACTTGATGCAGCCGGTTTAGTAGCTGAATCTGCTGAAGTTTCAATGATTCCAGCAACCAAAGTTGATCTTGATATTGAGTCTGCACCAAAACTACTACGTCTTATCGACATGCTTGAAGATTGTGATGATGTTCAAGAGGTTTATCATAACGGAGAAGTGTCAGACGAAGTTGCTGCAACACTCTAATGACTATCATTCTGGGTATTGACCCAGGCTCTCGTTTGACGGGTTATGGCGTAATTCGTCAGACGGGACGACAACTTACCTATCTTGGCAGTGGCTGTATTCGCACTGCTGTCGATGATTTACCCACACGATTAAAACGTGTCTATGCAGGTGTAAGTGAAATTATTCTTCAATTTCAACCGGACATGTTTGCTATAGAACAAGTCTTTATGGCACGTAATGCCGATTCTGCTTTAAAATTAGGCCAAGCACGAGGATCTGCAATTGTTGCTGCAGTCAATCATGATTTACCTGTTTTTGAATATGCTGCTCGCTTGGTTAAGCAAAGTGTGGTTGGCACTGGGGCTGCCGACAAAAAACAAGTTCAACATATGGTTAAACTACTATTGAAATTACCAGCAAGTCCTCAGGCGGATGCGGCAGATGCACTAGCCATAGCAATTACCCATGCCCATATGAGTCAACAATTAATCAAATCACATAGATAACCTGAAACTATTATTTATTAATGTCCTGCTTTTATAGCCTAAAAACCCCTTTCCTCAACTTTTATTTCAACCGAATAAAAACGTTAAATTAAAATATCAAATAAACAATCAATTAAAAGTTAGATAAAAAAAAGCACCAATATTATTGGTGCTTTAAGTTCATATTAATTATTCATTAACTATTTCTCTGTTTTACCAGTATAGTTAGCTGGCAACACCACTTTATTCTTATGTTTAGTGAATAATTTCGTTATAAATAAGAAGAATAACGGAACATAGAATATCGCTAAGAACGTTGCCGTTAACATACCACCAATAACCCCTGTACCTACCGCCTTCTGACTTACAGAACCGGCACCGCTACTGGTAGCCAGTGGATAAACACCGAGGATAAAGGCAAATGAAGTCATTAAAATTGGGCGTAAGCGTAAGCGACAAGCTTCTAATGTTGCATCAATTAATGACTTACCTTCTTTTTCTAGTGCATCTTTAGCAAATTCTACGATCAAAATAGCATTCTTAGCTGATAGACCCATTGTTGTTAATAGACCAACGATAAAGTAGATATCATTATCAAGGCCTCTAAACATAGTTGCATATACAGTACCAATAATACCTAATGGGATAACGAATAAGATAGAAATAGGTACAGTCCAACTTTCATATAATGCAGCTAATGATAAGAACACTACAATAATTGAGATAAAATAAAGCGTTGTCGTTTGTGAACCTGTTTGACGTTCTTGGTAAGAAATATCTGTCCAATCATACGAGAAACCTTTCGGTAAGTTTTTAGATAATTTTTCCATTATTGCCATAGCTTGTCCAGAACTCATACCTGGTGCAGCTGATCCACTGATGCCCATCGCTGCAACTCCATCATAACGAACTAAAGATGGCGAACCATAACTCTTAGTTGTAGTAGCAAATGCATCATAAGGAACCATTTCACCTTTTTGATTTTTAACATGCCAAAAGCTGAAATCATCAGGTAACATTCGATAAGCTGAATCAGATTGTAAATAGACTTTTTTAACCCGATTGTTATAAACAAAATCATCAATATAAGCAGAACCCAATGCTGTTGAAAGTACGGTATTTACGCTACTTACTGCAACACCAAGTGCTTGAGCAGTTTCAAAATCAACATTAATCTTATATTGTGGAACATCTAGCATACTACCTGGACGAACTTGTTGTAGATTAGGATTCTGTGCAGCTTGACCCAATAATTGGAAAAATGCCCCCATCAGTGCCTCATGGCCAAGTCCAGCGGTATCTTTTAACATGTAAGAAAAACCATTTGCCATACCAAGTGATGGTACAGCCGGTACATTAGTAATAATGACACGACCTTCAGTAATAGTAGAAGCAAATCCCCAACCACTACCAACTAATGCATCCACTTTTTGATCCGGGCGTTTCCGTTCATCCCAATCTTTTAAGCGAATAAAACCTAGTCCCATGTTTTGTCCACGACCAACCATACTAAAACCAGCAACGGTAAAGATTTCCTTAACTGAATCGGCTTTTTCATTCATATAAAATTGAGAGGTTTTGTTCAATACACCCATGGTTTGTTCTAGTGTCGCACCAGGTGGTAACTCAACCATTACAATCAACACCCCCTGATCTTCATTTGGTAAGAAACCAGTTGGTAAACGGTTAAAGCCAAACACTAAGCCAACAACTATCAAGACATAGCAAACAAATGAAATTAGCGGATAACGAATAAATTTAATCACACCTTTTTCATAGGCATGTAAACTCTTGTTATATAAATTATTAAACTTATTAAAAAACCATTTAGTTCCGATTGAAAGCCAGCTAAACGGAGGTATGCTTTCTAATTTTTCGCCTAGCGTAGTTATCTTAACTTTATTTTTCGATGGCGCTTTTAAAATTTGCGCACAAAGAGCTGGTGTTAATACAATTGCCATCAATACTGATAAAGCCATCGATGTTACAATTGTGATTGAAAATTGACGATAGATCCCCCCTGCTGCACCACCATAAAATGCCATTGGTACAAATACCGCTGATAGTACCACGGCGATACCTACTAGTGCCGAAGTAATTTGTTCCATCGATTTGACAGTAGCATCATAAGGCGAAAGTCCTTCGTCATGCATAATACGTTCAACGTTCTCAATTACCACGATGGCATCATCGACCAGAAGACCGATGGCAAGCACCATAGCAAACATGGATAACGTATTAATAGTAAATCCACATATATATAAAACTGCAAACGTACCTAACAACACAACTGGTACGGTGATAGTTGGAATAAGTGTAGAACGCAGATTTTGTAAAAAGACATACATAACGATAACAACCAATATGATTGCTTCAATTAATGTATGAACTACGTTATTAATCGATAACTTAACGAACGGAGTTGTATCATAAGGATAGGCAAATTTGATATCCTCAGGAAAAATCTGTGATAACTCTTGAATTTTTTGGTCAACTTTTGCTGATGTATCGAGTTGGTTTGCACCTGTCGCCAAATAAATACCTAAACCAGCTGATGGTTTACCGTCATAACGTGAAAGAAAGTTATAATCAGCTGCACCAATTTCAACTTTGGCGACATCTTTTAATAAGATGTTTGAACCATCTGTGTTAACTCGAACTAAAATATTTTGAAATTGCTCAGGTGTTTTTAACCGTGATTGAGCTGTAATGGTTGCATTAAGCTCTTGTCCTTCAGTAGCTGGTAAAGCACCAAGTTGCCCAGCAGTAACCTGTGCATTCTGTGCCTGAATGGCAGCAATAATTTCCTCAATAGATAGATTAAAATAATTAAGTTTGTTTGGATCTAACCAAATACGCATTGCATATTCAGAACCAAATAACTGAGTATCACCTACCCCTTGTACACGGCGTATCTGATCTTGTACCGTTGAATAAATAAAGTCAGCAATATCTGCTTGTGTTTTTTGAGGATTGGTAGAATAGAAACCAATAACTTTTAGGAAGTTGGTATTATTTTTAGCAACCGACACCCCATTTTTTTGCACACTTTCTGGCAGGCGTGATTTTATACTCTCTACTTTATTCAAAACTTGAACTTGCGCAAAATCAGGGCTAGTACCCGGTGCAAAGGTCAAAGTTGTTTGTACAACCCCCTGGGCACTACTGGTTGATTTCATATAGATCAAATTATCCAAACCAGTCAAGTTTTGCTCAATCAATTGGGTAACTGTATTCTCAATAGTTTGAGCATCAGCCCCTGGATAAACAGCAGAAACCGTAACAGCTGGTGGTGCGATATCAGGATACTGTTCAACAGCGAGTAGCTTAATACATAAAGCACCGCCCAGCATCATCATGATAGCAATTACCCATGCAAAAACAGGTCTATCAATAAAAAACTTAGCCATAATTAACTCTACCCCTGTTTTATTTCACGCTGCTTTTGATGATATTGTCTAATTGCTCTTGAGAAAGCGTAGCTGGTTTATCTACCGCTTGAGCCTTCATTGGTTGCCCCCTTTCTACTGCGGTTAAATTAAGTAAACCTGTAGTAATCACTTGTTCACCAACATCAATACCACTGGTAACAACCCAATAACCACTTATACCTGTATAAATTTTAATGTCTTGACGATATTCAACAGTATTATCTGGTTTTAAAATCTTAGCAGTATACTGACCTTTTTGGTTACTAGTAATGCCTTGTTGCGGAACCAACACCGCATTTTTAATTGTACCTAATGTCAATTGTGGTTTTACAAACATCCCCGGTAAGATTTTTCCTTCAGCATTAGAAAATTGCGATCGTAGGGTAACAGTTCCTGTCGTTTCATTAACCGTCATATCTGAAAATTTAATATTTCCTGGTAAAGCGTATTTTGAACCATCATTAAAAAATAACTCAACATTATCACCTTGAGCTGGCTCATAAATAATATTTTCATCTTGAAGATATTTATTATAACGAGTTGCAGCTTCAGTCATATCAACATAGATAGGATCAAGTTGTTGTACCAAAGCTAATGGAGCAGGTTGTCCTGCTGATACTAATGCCCCTTCTGTCACACTTGATTTACCAATATAACCATCAATTGGTGAGTATACTTTAGTGTAATCTAAATTAACTTTGGCAGCGTGCTCTGCAGCTTGAGCAACTAAAACACTTGCCTCAGCTTGTTTGGCATCAGCAGCAGCTTTATCATATTCTTGTTGACTGATTGATTTGGTATTCAAAAGTCCTGCATAACGTTTTAAGGTTAGTTGAGCTATATTAGCGTTAGCTTTAGCGCTAGCTACACTGGCCACTGCACTATCATAATTAGCTTGATAAATAGCAGGATCAATTTGATAAAGTGATTGACCAGCTTTAACGTTTGAACTTTCTTCAAATTCTCGATTTAATACAATCCCACTAACCTGAGGTCGGATTTCAGCGATCTGGGAAGCAACAACCCGTCCAGGTAAGTTTATTTTTAGGGTATAGTTTAAAGGTTCAACTTTAAAAACAGTTACCTTTGGTAATTGGCCAGCACCATCTTGTGATTGATTATTATCACAACTGGCTAATAATAATAGACTAGTTAATGCCACTGGCAGAGTAAGTAATAGCTTATTAAATCTCATATAAAAAAGACCTCGGTAACTTAATAATTATTTTTTAAATAAAAACAATGAATATTATTCAAAAGTGATCGGAGATTTTACAAAAAATATGCATAGATTGTAAGAGTCTTAACGCCTTAATAGCACAGAGTTCTAAAAATTAACTGACTTATTGGATTTAAAAGCGAATTTATAAAAAATTTCTATTGATAATTATGATTATTTGTAGAAATAAAGTAATATATACAAATAGTTTTTCGCGCTGTAATAAGTAAGTATGGATTTAACTTAAAAGTAAAAAAATTTCATTATGGTATTTTTTAATCCTTTTTTTTCAATTATATTATTGAATAATTTGAATCTATATTTAATTTAATTCTGAGTGGGTATTATGGATAATTTACGTACTGTTCTAATTGTGGTTGCATCCTTGGTCATTATTGCATTATTAATTCATGGGCTTTGGATCAATAAAAAAGAACGTTCTTCTTTATTTAAGTTAGGCAAAAAAGATAAATTCACAACACATACTCAGCAATATGAAGACATCTATAATGATGATGAAGATGATGTGATTTTACTAACGCCAAAAAGCAAAACAAAACAGGATGATACTAATGTCCATGTTAATGAAGGATTAGTAAAAGAAGAAGAACAACTGCCTCGTCAAGTCGACCTGTTTTCAGATGATGACGACCAACAACCGAAAATCGATATTAAGGTTTCTAATGAATCGACTAGCGATTTTCAATCGAATAGCTTTACTGCTCAACCAGTTAAAGAAAATACTGAAAATGAAAAACCAACTAAAAAAGTTGGTGAGGATATCATAACCGAGCATTCTCAATCGGATGAAAAACTTGAAAAACAAGAAAAAATTACGATAGACGATAGTGAAGAAGCTAAAACTGAAATTATTGTATTAAATGTTACTGGCTTAAATGGCAAGGAACTACAAGGTGATATGCTATTAGCTAGCATCATGCAATCAGGATTCCAATTTGGTGATATGCGTATTTTTCATCGCCATGTTGACCCTGCCGGTAATGGACCAATATTATTTAGTTTGGCGAATATGATCAGTCCAGGACATCTAGATCCTGAAACTATGCACGAATTTACAACACCTGGCGTATCGATTTTTATGGTTGCGCCAACTCATGGAAACAATCAACAAAATTTCAAATTAATGCTACAAACTGCGCAACGTATCGCTGATGATGTTAATGGTGTAGTTTTAGATGATGAACATCACATGATGACACCACAAAAAATCGATAGTTATAAAGAACGCATAAAAAAAGCTTGTAATGAAATTTAAGCTAGCAGTTTAAAATTCCTCATTTTTGCTACTATTCCGCTAAAAAATTAGCGGAATAGTCTGGCTTATATTAGTTAATTGACAATTTTTATTAAAATCTATTGTTCTAAAATACCTATAAATACTATTTTATTAATAAATTTAAAAACCTTCATGTTAATTTAAGAGTTTAAAATCATGCCACAATCAAATATAACTGAACATTCAGTATCGCAATCTGGATCTCACCAAAATGTAATAAAACAGATCTCGACTTTACGTAACCTGATAAGACATCATGAATACTGTTATTATGTGCTGGATACACCTGAAATACCAGATGTGGAATATGATAAATTAATCAAACAGCTACAAAATCTAGAGCTCACTCATCCCGAACTCATTACCCCTGACTCACCAACTCAACGTGTTGGGGGAGCCCCATTATCACAATTTTCTTCGATCAAACATCAACTGCCTATGTTATCTCTGGATAATGTTTTTGATGAATCAAGTTTTATCGCTTTTAATAAAAGAATAAAAGATCGCTTAGAGCTAGATGAAGATCAAGCCGTTGAATACTGTTGCGAGCTAAAACTTGATGGATTAGCTGTAAGTCTGATATATGAAAATGGCCAATTTATTCAAGCTGCTACACGAGGTGATGGCACAACTGGCGAAGATATTACCGCCAATGTACGAACCATAAAAACTATTCCTCTCGTATTGCAAGGTGAAAATATACCACCTCGTCTAGAAGTTCGTGGTGAAGTGTTTATGACACATAAAGGCTTTACTAAATTGAATGCAGAGGCGGAAAAACGCAACGAAAAAATATTTGCGAATCCAAGGAATGCTGCGGCAGGTTCATTAAGACAGTTAGATCCAAAAATCACAGCCAAAAGACCGCTTACTTTTTTCTGTTATGGCGTTGGTATTTATGAAGGAGCTGACTTACCGAATACTCATTATGCAAGACTAATGCAATTTAAAGCTTGGGGTCTACCAGTAAGTGACAAAATTCAAATTCGCCATGGTGCAGAAGAAGCACTAGATTATTTTAAGCAAATTGGTGAGCAAAGAATGTCATTAGATTTTGATATTGATGGTGTTGTAATTAAAGTAAATAGCATTGCTGAACAAGAACAACTTGGTTTCGTTGCTCGTGCACCTCGTTGGGCTACCGCATTCAAATTTCCAGCACAAGAAGAAGTAACAAAGCTAAATAAAGTCGACTTTCAAGTTGGGCGTACTGGTGCGATAACGCCTGTGGCCAGATTAGAGCCAGTTTCAGTTGCAGGTGTAATTGTAAGTAATGCCACACTGCATAACAGCGATGAAATCATCCGCTTAGGTATTCGTGAGGGTGATTATGTCACCGTTCGTCGAGCTGGCGATGTTATTCCTCAAATTGTCGCAGTAATTAAAGATCGAAGACCTGTTGATACTAAAGAAATTATTTTTCCAACTCACTGCCCGATTTGTGGTTCAATCATTGTCCGTGATGAAGGAGAAGCGATATCTCGTTGCGCCGGAGGATTAATTTGTCAGGCACAACGTAAAGAGGCCTTAAAACATTTTGTTTCTCGCCGAGCAATGAATGTCGAAGGTTTTGGCGATAAAATAATTGAACAATTGGTTGATAAAGAATATGTCAAAACACCAGCAGATCTTTATAAACTCACAGTACCAATTTTATGTTCATTAGACAAAGTTGGTGAAAAATTAGCTAATAATTTAATGAACGCATTAGATAAATCAAAAAATACGAGTTTAAATCGATTTATTTTTGCACTTGGTATTCCTAATGTTGGTGAAGTAACTGCAGAAAATTTAGTTAATCAATTAGGAAATTTAACAGCAATTGAAAACGCATCTTTGGAACAATTACAATCGGTAAATGATATTGGCGCTGTAATTGCAGAAAGTATTATCGACTTCTTTCAAGAACCTCATAACCGCACGGTAATTGATCAATTAATTAGTGAGGAAATTGGTATACACTGGCCAGATGTAGAAGTAGAACTTTTAACAACAGATTCTCCGTTTTCTAACAAAACCATTGTGTTAACAGGAACTTTATCATTATTAACGCGCGATGAAGCAAAAGCCAAATTAAAACAACTTGGCGCTAAAGTAACGGGTAGTGTTTCAAAAAAAACCGACTTAGTAATTGCTGGAGAGTCAGCCGGTTCAAAATTAGCCAAAGCTCAAGAACTTGGAATAAAAGTGATTGATGAACAAGAATTGATAAATTTATTAAATCAATGAATATAAAATAGTGGAATATATTAAGCTAATCAAGCAAAATGGCTTAATCCCAAACTCAAGGAGAAAATTATGCCTTTATTAGACAGTTTTAAAGTTGATCATACTAAAATGAAAGCGCCTTTTGTGCGAATCGCTAAAACCATGGCAACCCCAAAAGGTGACGATATTACAGTATTTGATCTTCGCTTTACTATACCTAATAAAGCACTACTACCTGAAAAAGGTATTCATACTTTAGAGCACTTATTTGCAGGCTTTATGCGTGATCATTTAAATAGTGATAAAGTTGAAATTATTGACATCTCACCAATGGGCTGCCGAACCGGTTTTTATATGAGTTTAATTGGTAAACCAGAAGAATCTTTAGTTGTTAATGCATGGTTAAAGGCTATGCATGATGTTATGAATGTAAAATCTCAATCGCAAATCCCGGAGCTGAATAAATATCAATGCGGGACTTATACCATGCACTCTTTAGATGAAGCCAAAGTGATTGCTGAAAAAATTATCCAAACTGGAATTGAAATATGTCATAATCAAGACATTGCATTAACTGATGCGCAACTTGCCACCATTAATAATTAGGAAATATTTATGCCAAATGTAGTTATTGATTTTTTAGAAGGACGTACCATTGAACAAAAACGTGAAATGGCTAAACGAGTAACTGATGCAATTGTTGAAACGCTTAACTGTAAACCAGAGGCGGTACAAATTATTATGCATGAAGTATCAAAAGACCAAATTGCTAATGGTGGCGTACTAAGATGCGACAAAGATTAATAAATTAATTTATTTGTAAATAAAAATTAACCTCAAAATCGATAATAGATTTTGAGGTTAAACGATTAAATAATTACAACAACTAAATTAAAAATATAGCAACTCCGTAAAATTCTCTTTTTAAAGAGTTAATGATTACAGTGGTGTAAATGTAGTATATGTCCTAATTTATTAGCTTTAGTCGCTAAATAATGTTCATTGCTTGGATTTTCTCCCACTTCTAAAGGCACTCGTTCAGTAACGTTAATTCCCGCTTGTTCAAGAACTTTTATCTTTTCCGGATTGTTAGTTAATAATCGAACTTGAGACACATTTAGTAACCTAAGCATATCTGCACATAAGGTGAAATCACGTTCATCAGCAGCAAAGCCTAATTGTTCATTGGCCTCAACCGTATCTAAGCCCTGATCTTGTAGGGCATAAGCCCTAATTTTATTTAGCAAACCAATATTACGCCCTTCTTGACGATGATAAATCAAGACACCTTTACCCTCTTTAGCTATCTGCTTCAATGCAGCTTCTAATTGAAAACCACAATCACATCGTAAACTAAATAATGCATCGCCCGTCAAACATTCAGAATGAACACGTGTTAATATGGATGAATGATCATTAATGTCACCAAACACTAATGCGACATGATCCTTACCTGTTGCAATTTCTTCAAAACCAACAATAGTAAAACATCCCCACGGGGTTGGTAGTTTAGCTTGTGCAACATGTTTTAATTGCATTATTATCTCCAAGTTTCATCACAACATGATTAAGATTTTTTAAAAGAAAATCGTGTTTCCATGTTAAAATAAATAAAATTTTATGCTTAATTGAGTTTTAAATGGGGTTAGTAATAAAAAAAACAATAGTGCCATTGATCTTATTTCTGATTATACCGTTATCTGTTATAACCGTAAATTGGCAGTGGCAACCAACGTCAATAAATAATATATCTAAATATTTATTTTGGGTAACTGAAACAGCTAGTTTTCCGTGGGCAATAATAACATCTGGGCTGTTTTTTTTACTCTTTTACCTAAAACTTGTTAATAAAAATAAAAAAACATTATTACTATTATGGTTAGTTTTAGTCAGTGCAATGTTAGGTGGTCAAGTTGTTAAGAGTATCATCAAACAACAAACTGCTGAATCCAGACCTTATGTTATATGGTTAGATAAAGAGTTTAATCTTGATGAAAAGCAATTTTATTCACAAACAAGAGCAGAACGTAAAGCTAATATTGAAAAATTATTAGCCAATTCAACCATTATTCCTACATGGTTATCTAATCATTGGCAAAGTGAAACAGGTTATGCTTTTCCTTCTGGGCACACTTTATTTGCAGCCACTTGGGCTTTATTAGCCATAACGCTACTAAGTTTTAAACGACATTTTTTTATTGTATCAATCATTACTATTTGGTCATTGCTCATTGAAACGAGTCGACTATTATTAGGTATGCATTCAGCTTATGATTTAATATTGGGGATATTGCTAGCTTGGTTAATTTCACTTATCTGCTGTTTTTATGTTAAAAAATGGCATATAGTAATGGAATAAAGCAAAAGAAAAGAATAGTTTTAAAGAAAAGAATTAGGTAATATCAATTTTTTAATAAAAATAATAAGGTTAGCATTATGAAATTAGTAATATCAATTTTATTGATAATTCTTATTTTCGCCATTTCGATAACTATAGGTTCAGCTAATAATCAAATAGTAACTTTTAACTATTTAATTGCTAAAACTGAAGTCAGATTATCTGTATTACTGGCAATATTATTTGGTTCAGGTTTTTTAGTTGGATGGATATTAACTGGAATATATTTCTTAAAATCTAAATTCCAACATTCATCGACGAAACGTAAATTGAATAAATTGCAAAAAAGATATGATGAAGACATATCTAATCATCAGAAAATGAATTTAACCAATACCAATTAAAATAGGTAATTATGTTTGAATTGTTATTTCTGTTACTGCCAATAGCCGCTGCCTATGGCTGGTATATGGGTGACAGAAATGCCAAACAAAAATATTTAAATCAATCGAATCGATTATCTAGAGAATACGTAGATGGTCTAAATTTTCTTTTGTCTAATCAAAAAGATAAAGCTGTTGATATTTTCCTTGATCTACTTAAAGAAGATGATGGTACCCTCGAAGCGCATCTAACACTAGGAAACCTATTCCGTTCACGTGGCGAAGTTGATCGCGCAATACGTATTCACCAAGCATTAATGGAAAGTTCATCATTAACATTTGATCAACGATTATTAGCAATTCAGCAACTTGGACGAGACTATATGGTTGCGGGGCTTTATGACCGTGCCGAAGAGATGTTTTTACAATTGATTGATGAAGAAGACTTCCAGCAACATGCTCTACAACAGTTACTTATCATTTATCAATCTACAAGCGAATGGAACAATGCGATTAATATCGCAACCAGACTGGTAAAACTTGGCAATGAAAAATATAAGATCGAAATCGCCCAATTTTACTGTGAACTAGCTGCACTCGCTATCGCTGATGATGATTTAGAACAAGCATACAACCTATTAAAAAAGTCGGCTACTGCCGATGCTAATTGTGCTCGTACTTCATTAATGCTTGGACGAGTATTAGTGGTTCAAGACAAAATCGAACAAGCAATTGAATCTTTTCAACAAATAATAAACCAAGACAAAGCTTTTATTGGCGAAGCCTTACCACTATTAAAAGAATGTTATACACAAATAAATCAGCCACAACTATTCAAACAGTTTTTAGAAATTTGTGTCAAACAAGACACTGGTAATGTAGCCGAACTGATGCTTGCCGATATTGTTGAAAAGAATAACGGATTAGATGCGGCCCAATATTACCTATATCGTGAATTATTAAAACACCCAAATCTTAAAGGTTTTTACCGATTAATGGATTATCATGTGGCTGATGCTGAACAAGGAAAAGCCAAACAAAGTCTATTACTTCTTCGAAATATGGTAGGTGAACAGATAAAAACAGTTCCCAATTACCGGTGCAAAAAATGTGGATTTACCGTTAATACCCTCTACTGGTTGTGCCCAAGCTGCCGTTCATGGTCAACCATAAAGCCAGTTCGAGATTTCGAACATCATTCAAATAATTAAAAGAGTTTAATATGTTTCTAATTGATTCGCACTGTCATTTAGACAGTTTGGACTATACAAATAAAACGCTTGATAGCGTTTTGCAAGAGGCATTAAATAATGATGTCAAACATTGTCTAAGTGTTGCAACAACATTGTCGGGTTATGAAGCGATGAAAGCAATGCTAATGCCATATAAAAAACAATGCTCGTTTTCATGTGGTATTCACCCACTTAATTTAGATGATGAACCTTACGACACCGAGCGTTTTGCTCGTCTTGCACAAGAAGATAATGTTATCGCTCTTGGCGAAACAGGTCTTGATTATTACTATCAACAAGATAATCTTGAATTACAGCAATACAATTTTATACAACACATTCACTTAGCTAAACAATTAAAAAAACCAATAATTGTCCACACCCGTAACGCTAAACAAGATACCCTAAAAATATTAAAAGAAGAGCAAGCTCACTCCGGTGTCTTACATTGCTTTACCGAAGACATTGATACGGCCAAAGCATTATTAGACATTGGTTTTTATATTTCATTTTCAGGGATTATCACCTTTAAAAATGCCGAATCTCTGCGAGAAGTAGCAAAATTTGTGCCTTTAGATCGCATTTTGATTGAGACTGATTCACCCTATTTAGCGCCTGTTCCCTATCGAGGAAAAGAAAATCAGCCCGCTTATGTTAAAGAGGTAGCTAATTATTTAGCTGCACTAAAAGGTGTAACTCTTGATACTATTGCACAACAAACTACAACAAACTTTTGTCAATTATTCAATTTAAAAGGAGTAATTAATGAGTAACAAATTAACAATCAATTGGGATGACTTTTTAACTAATTATTGGCAAAAAAAACCAGTTATTTTACGTAATGCTTTTAGTAATTTTATCGATCCTATCTCCCCTGAAGAACTAGCTGGTCTTGCCATGGAAGAAGAAATTGAAAGTCGAATTGTTACTAACAAAAATGGAAAATGGGACGCAAAATATGGGCCATTTATTGACTTTAGTGACTTAGGTGAAGATCATTGGAGCCTACTTGTCCAAGCTGTCGATCATTGGCATGAGCAAGCAGCTACTTTAGTTGAACCGTTTAAATGCATTCCACAATGGCAATTTGAAGACCTAATGATATCTTATGCAACCCAAGGTGCTGGCGTTGGCCCTCATATTGATAATTATGATGTATTTATCATTCAAGGTAAAGGCCGCCGTCGTTGGCAAGTTGGTGATCGTAATCCTAATTATAAACAATTTAGTGTTCATAAAGCTTTATTACATGTTGAAGATTATCAACCTATTATTGATGAGGAAATTACTGCTGGAGATATCTTATATATTCCAATTGGTTTTCCACATAATGGGATATCGATTGGCGAATCACTTAGTTATTCGGTAGGATTTAGAACCCAAACATCACAAGACTTATTAAGTGGATTTGCCGATTATATTATCGATAATTTACCTAATGGGATTTTTTATCAAGATCCAGGGTTAAAATTACCAAAAGATCCTTATTTAATTCAACCATATGAAATTGAAAAGCTTAAAAGTCAAATGATTGATTTAATAAATAATCCAGCTTTATTTAATGATTGGTTTGGTAAACATATCACAATGCCTATGCATGAACTAAATATCATTCCTGTTGAACCAGCTTATGATTTAGATGAATTCGAAGCAATTCTCAAAGCTGGAGCTGAACTCTACCGAGTTCCTAGTATCCGTATCTTAAAAATCGGTGATAGCGCTTATATCAACGGAAAAAAAATACCTTTACCAATGACAACAATTAATTTGTTATGTGAAACTGAAGTACTTTGCTATGAGCAAATACAAGACGATGTAACCTTAGATGTCATGTTAAAATTTGTTAATCTTGGTTATTGGTATTTTGCCGAAGAATAAAATTTTCATCTTAACAAAATCGGTTACTAAGCTATCGGCTAACATCCGTAAAATGGCAAAATTATCGACTAATTTGTCTAAAAAATTAGATATTTTTCAATATTAAACAGATAATTTTGCCAAAACAACAATAAATAAAATAAAAGCTGATATTTTTGGATTTTCATTTAGCTTTTTACCATTTTTAAGTATATACTTGCCCCCGCTTTTTGAGCCCCATCGTTTAATGATGAGTTAAACAAAATAACGCTTAGATTGAACCACTATCTTTTTATTGACTTGAGGTAAACATGAATATTAATGCAAGCATGACCAACCAAGCTGAGAGTGAAAGCGCACAAACAACTCCTTATCAAAAACGTACTTTATTTGCATCAACAGTAGGATATGCATTAGACGGTTTAGATATGATGATTTTAGGTGTTTGTTTTAGCCTAATTGCAACTACTTTTAACCTAACCAAATCCGATCTAGGTACATTAACTTCGGCGACATTATTAGGGGCTGTATTAGGTGGAATTCTTTTCGGCGTACTTGCTGATAAATTTGGCCGTGTTAGAGTATTTTCATGGACAATTTTAATCTTCTCATTATTTACAGGCCTTTGTGCTATTTCACCAAATTATGAAAGCTTTTTAATTTTTCGCTTTCTTAGTGGCCTTGGTTTGGGAGGTGAATTTGGTATAGGCATGACATTAGTATCAGAAAGTTGGCCTAAACACAAACGTTCCAGAGCAACTTCAATTGTGGCATTAGGCTTTCAAGTGGGAATAATTCTTGCCGCCCTAACCGTTAATTTTATTGGTGAAGTGCATGGTTGGCGCTGGGCATTTGCCATGGGTGTATTACCTGCACTATTTGTTGCATGGACGCGTAAAGGTTTAAAAGAGCCTGAAATTTGGCAAAACTTAAAAGATCAAAATAAAAATAAAATAGCCATCGGAAAACTATTTAAAACCCCTAGAATCACAGCTACCACTATTGGTTTAACTATTGCTTGTGCAGTACAAAACTTTGGGTTTTATGGATTAATGGTTTGGATGCCTAATATGATTGCGACTGAATTAAAACTACCATTCAAAAATACGATGTTTTGGACCATATCAACCACGATTGGTATGTCATTAGGAATCTTAATTTTCGGTTGGTTATGTGATAAATTTGGTCGTCGCCCATCTTATATAATATTTTTACTTATATCAGCTATTTCAATATGGTTCTATTTTCACCAAACTGATATGTTAGTTTTAATACTATTTGGTTCAGTTATCGGCTTTTTTGTTAATGGTATGATGGGTGGATATGGGGCTTTGTTGGCTGAACATTATACAACGGATGCCCGTTCAAGTGCTGAAAACATTATATTTAACGTTGGTCGTGGTATTGCGGGTGTATCGCAAGTACTCATTGCCTATCTAGCGACTGTTTACTCCATCAGTTATGCATTAGCACTACTTTCTGGAGCTTACTTGTTATCAGCAATAGCCTTTATCTTCTTAATTCCAGAAACCAAAGGCAAAGCATTAGAGTAATTACATAAAAAAACAGGGCTTAAAGCCCTGTTTTGCTAATAAAAATATTAATTATTTTTAACTATTTTGCATCACAATCAGCTGGTTTTAAGTGTATACTAAATACCATTTCATCTTTAATATAATAATTGTGAATCGCACCATCGGGAAAAGCATTTTTAAAGTCTTTCATTTCGCTATTATCTGAACAATAAAGAGTTTTTAATGCATCAGCAGTAACTTTTTTACTTTGGTCAATATCCAAATCATCTTTAGATACATCCATTACATATTTATAGTTAATTGAATTATTCTCTTTATAAAGATCAACTAGGTTAGAATATTCATTCACTTTTACTGGTAGTAAACGTTTAGCTTCACTAATATATTTATCCTGAGCTTTACTTAGATCTGGCTTAGTTGCCTGCGTATCATTTGAAACCGGTGCAGTTTTTGCTGGCTCACTATTAGTACTATTATCAGCTGGTTTAGATTTTGAATCATCACAACCAAATAGAGCAGCAGCTATAAAGATCAATGCTGAATATTTTAAACCTTTCATATAAATTCCTTATTATAAAATTAATTAATCACTTAATTAGATGAAGAAGACTATTAAATTGTAAATTATAACTATAAAAAAATACACAACTTTAATAGTAAAGAAGAAAGAAAAAATCATTTTTATACAATATATAAAAAGGGCTACAATAGCCCTTTAACATATTGTAATTATTATAAATTAATTAATATGCATACCACCAGTTACACCATATACTTCGGCGGTGGTATAGCTTGATTCTTCTGATGCTAAATGCACATACACGCCAGCTAGTTCTACCGGTTGCCCCGCACGTTTTAATGGTGTTTGTTTACCAAACTCTGGAATCACTTCACTTGGTTGACCACCACAAATTTGTAATGGTGTCCATACTGGACCTGGTGCTACACAATTAACACGAATACCTTTACTACCTAATTGCGCAGCTAAGCCACGAGTGAACGCGATAATCGCCGTTTTGGTTGAAGCATAATCCAATAAGTTACCACTTGGTTGGTAAGCTTGCACCGAAGAAGTGGTAATAATCGTCGAACCTGGTTTTAAATAACCCAATGCGGCTTTGGTTACCCAAAATAGTGAAAACACATTGATTTCAAAGGTTTTAATGATTTGTTCCGTAGTCAATTGCATAATATCTTCTACAGCTGTTTGTTTACCAGCCACTAAGGTTAGATTATCAAGCCCACCTAATTTTTTATGCGCTTCATCAACTAATTTTTTGCAAAATACCTCATCACTTAAATCGCCTGGAATCAACACTGCTTTACGCCCTACAGATTCGATAACTTTCGCTACATCTTCAGCATCTTTTTGTTCCGCCGGCAAATAGTTAATTGCTACATCAGCACCTTCTTTTGCATAAGCAATAGCTGCTGCACGACCAATCCCTGAATCACCACCAGTAACCAACATTTTTCGACCTTCTAACCGTTGATGACCTTGATAACTTTTTTCGCCACAATCAGGCACTGGATCCATTTCATATTGTAAGCCAGGAGGAGTTTGTTTTTGTTTAGGAAACTTGTCATGATGATATTTGGTTGTGGGATTATAGGTTTGCTTACTCATAATTTTCTCCTAAGTTAGACATGTATTTGTAGACAAATTCAATATAACTTAAATAAAATCAATTAATAATCACAAAATCCTATTGCCAGACATATTTTATATCTTTAAAATACTTAATTAATTCAATTAATTATATTAACCGATAACACACTGAAAAAAATAATAACCATTGATAACCAAAAAAATTTGAGAATAAAGTAACAGTGACTTCCTTGAATGACCTAGCGAGGACAGAAGAAACTTATGCTAAAACCATGACTGATGATAAATTGAACAACAAAAATAGTGTAACAAATAAATTAACATTAAGCTAGCAATGCAAGTTTAATAATAATTATTTATTAGTTGGGCAATTAGTCACAACTACTGTTAGCACTCTTTACCCATCTATATATAAGATTATTTCTAATTACTTTTACTTAACTCCCATGACAATCTGCAGGGCTTAATTCAACCACGATAATCTCTTTATTATCAATAAAATAATGATAGTTTGCACCATCAGGAAATGCTGTTTTTAACTGCTGCATTTCTTCATTATTTTCACAATAAGCCTTAAACAAGGCTTGACGGATAGTATCAAGCGTACTTGGCAATAATAACGTATGTTCAGAGGTATTTTTAACCTCATATTGATAATTGACGATATTACGATCTTTATCTTTATCGATACCAATTAAAGTCGTTAACTCATCAATCGCAATGGGTAAAGATTTCTTGATAGGTTCAATCATTGCATTTTGTACCGCAACAAGTGATTCATCATTAACATTATCTACGGTATTTTCTTTCGCTTTCTCACAGCCAAACATTAAAACACTTACCAGCAAAAATGTAACCAATTTAAGTATTTTCATATAGGTATCTCTTAATAAGTAATAAATAATGATTAGCAATACAAGGTTAAAAAGTTAGTTTACTTTTAGTCTCAATGATTGATATTTATACACTAACCAGCCATAAAATGCCAAACTAAAACCAAAATTAATCTTTTTTAAGAATTAAAAAACCCCTTTCCTCAAAAATTTTTTCAAACAATAAACATACTAATTAAAACTGCTTTTAAAAAAAGCATAAAAAAGAGTTGCACTTTTTTTTAAAACGAGTATTTTGATTAAATATTTTTTCAAAAATGACAAAAGAATTACAGAAACATTATGAATTTTTCACTCATCGTCGTCCTCATTAACATTATTGTCAGCGTGGTCATTATTCCAACGCGGGGGCGTCTTTTGAGTTAAATATATGGTTACCATATTTCAAAAACCCCCGCCCCAAAAAGCGGGGGTTTTTTTATGAACAATTTTGACATTAAAAATAAATGAGCAAAAGTAACAAGTGAGGAATAAATGTTAGGAACACAGTGGATAGTAAAAACCTTAAAAGAAAAAGGCATTACCACCGTTTTTGGATATCCTGGTGGTCAAATTATGCCTCTATACGATGCACTTTATGATGGTGGAATTGAACACGTACTATGCCGTCATGAACAAGGTGCCGCAATGGCAGCCATTGGTTATGCTCGCGCTACCGGCAAAATTGGAGTTTGTATTGCAACATCAGGCCCTGGTGCAACCAATATTATTACAGGCCTTGCTGATGCATTAATTGATTCAGTACCCGTTATAGCCATTACCGGACAAGTTCCAACTACATTAATTGGCACTGATGCCTTTCAAGAAGTTGATGTTTTAGGCTTATCCTTAGCTTGCACCAAACATAGCTATTTAATTGATGATGCCACCCAGTTGCCGAATACCTTACAAGAGGCTTTCAATTTAGCCAATTCGGGCAGGCCGGGACCAATATTAATTGACATCCCAAAAGATATCCAGCTTGCCGAACATGATTACCAAACCTATTTAACACCGACAACCATAAAAACTCCTTCTGATAATAGTCAATTATATCCAATTTCATCTAACGAGATTACCCTTGCTAAACAAATGATTTGCCAAGCCGAAAAACCAATGCTTTATATTGGTGGTGGCGTTGGACTATCGAATGCAATTGCAGAAATGCGCGAGTTTATGAACTCAACGCAAATACCTAGTGTATCGACATTAAAAGGACTCGGCGTTGCTGATCTTAACAATCCTTATTACTTAGGATTAATAGGTATGCATGGCGCCAAAGCAGCTAATTTAGCAGTGCAAGAATGTGATTTATTGATTGCTTTAGGCGTTAGATTTGACGATCGAGTAACAGGCAAACTCAATGAATTTGCTAAACATGCTAAAGTCATTCATATCGATATTGATCAGTCTGAAATCAATAAATTACGCCAAAGCCATTTAGGATTGCAAGGTGATATCAAACATGTTTTACCAATGCTTCATCAAACTGTCTCTATTAAAGATTGGCACGAGAGAATTAAACAATTAAAGGCGCAACACCCTACCCGCTACGATCATCCAGGGGAAGCCATCTATGCACCGGCATTACTAAAACGTATTTCAGAAAGAAGGCCTACCAACAGCATAATTACTACTGATGTAGGTCAACACCAAATGTGGACAGCACAACATATGAGCTTTAATCATCCACAAAACTTTATTACTTCCAGTGGATTAGGAACAATGGGCTTCGGTCTACCCGCTGCTATAGGAGCACAAATGTCCAGACCTGAAGATATGGTAATTTGTGTATCTGGTGATGGTTCTTTTATGATGAATGTACAAGAATTAACCACAATAAAACGTAAAAAATTGCCAGTAAAAATTGTGTTAATTGATAATCAACGCTTAGGTATGGTCAGACAATGGCAAGAACTGTTTTTTAATGAAAGATATAGCGAAACCAATTTATCGGATAACCCAGACTTTCTAATGTTAGCTAAAGCATTTGATATTCCGGGACAAATGATCAGCAAAAAAGCGGAAATCGAACCAGCACTTGACAAGCTATTTAATTCATCCAGTGCTTACTTACTGCATGTATGTATTGATGAACTAGAAAACGTATGGCCACTAGTACCACCAGGGGCAGCAAATGAAAATATGTTAGATAAAAGTAATAAGGAGTAAGTGATGAATCAATTAGCGACACATCAATTTACTATAAAAGCCAATGATAAATTGGGTTCTCTTGAACGCATTTTACGCGTTGTTCGCCACCGTGGCGGACATATACAACAGATGCAAATGCAATCAATTGATAATCATTTATTTATCTTAAATCTAACATTAACTACGGAACGATCGCTATCATCATTACAAAGCCAAATTGGCAAATTGGAAGATGTTATAGCAATTGAATAAAGCTTACAATAAACCTTATTCAAACAATAGGTTAAATAAAAAAGAGTATTTTTTATAGAAGTTAAACAAACAAAAAAGTGATGTATAATGCTTACCATTAAATGAACAAAAGCAGTATGCATGCTTAACAAAAGTAAATTTAAGAGGAAAACAAAAATGGGTACTACAGCAAAATCTGATTATATTTGGTTAAATGGCGAAATGATTCCATGGGCAGATGCTAAAATTCACGTAATGTCACATGCCCTGCATTATGGTACTTCAGTATTCGAAGGTGTCCGTTGTTATGAAACAAACAAAGGGCCAGCAATTTTTCGTCATAAAGAACATGCGCAGCGCCTATTGAATTCAGCTAAAATTTATCGTTTTCCTGTTCCTTATTCACTTGAAGAGATCATGGAAGCAACCCGCCAAGTAATTAAGAAAAACAACTTAAAAAGCGCATACATTCGTCCATTAGCATTTATTGGCGATGTTGGTATGGGGGTTATTCCACCGGCAGGTTATCAAACAGATGTTATGATTGCCGCATTCCCATGGGGTGCCTACCTTGGTGAAGACGCCTTAGAACAAGGTATTGATGCAATGGTATCATCATGGAATCGTTTTGCTCCAAATACCATTCCAGCAGCAGCAAAAGCTGGTGGTAACTACTTATCATCACTACTTATCGGATCTGAAGCTCGTGCTAATGGCTTCCAAGAAGGGATTGCATTAGACGTTAACGGTCAGCTTTCTGAAGGTTCAGGTGAAAACCTATTTATCGTTAAAGACGGTATCTTATTTACCCCATTACTATCATCATCTGCACTTCCAGGGATCACTCGTGATGCCATCATTACCCTTGCTCGTGATTTAGGCATTGAAGTACGTGAACAGACTCTATCTCGTGAATCACTATATCTTGCTGACGAAGTGTTTATGACCGGTACTGCGGCCGAAATCACGCCTGTACGAAGTGTTGATCGTATTCAAGTGGGTATTGGTCGCTGTGGCCCAATCACTAAACAAATCCAACAAACATTCTTCGGATTGTTCGATGGAAAAACTGAAGATAAATATGGTTGGTTAGATCTAATTAAATAAGCATTGATAAGTACCGCCGATTAAGATTAATTCGGCGGTGTCATCATTTTACTATTTATTAAGAACTCAAAAATGTACCGATAGAAATCGGTCGCTTGCATTAGGAAAAATTGGGAGCAACAAATGCCTAAATATCGTTCGGCAACCTCAGTTGAAGGTCGCAATATGGCAGGCGCCCGCGCCTTATGGCGTGCAACAGGCGTAAAAAATGAAGACTTTGGTAAACCCATCATTGCAGTGGTTAATTCATTCACACAATTCGTACCGGGCCATGTCCACTTAAAAGATATTGGTCAACTAGTGGCAAAAGAAATTGAAGCTTGTGGTGGTATTGCCAAAGAGTTTAATACTATTGCTGTTGATGATGGTATCGCTATGGGCCATGGTGGTATGCTTTATTCATTACCATCTCGAGAACTCATTGCCGATTCAGTTGAATATATGGTTAATGCACACTGTGCTGATGCTATGATCTGTATCTCAAACTGTGACAAAATTACCCCAGGGATGTTAATGGCGTCACTGCGCTTAAACATTCCAACCGTATTTGTTTCGGGTGGTCCAATGGAAGCCGGTAAAACTAAACTGTCAGATCAAATCATCAAACTCGACTTAGTTGATGCTATGATCCAAAGTGCTAATCCTACTGTTAGCGATGCTGACAGCGAGGCTATTGAACAATCAGCCTGCCCGACTTGTGGATCATGCTCGGGGATGTTTACTGCTAACTCAATGAACTGTTTAACTGAAGCGTTAGGTCTCTCTTTACCGGGGAATGGCTCACTGGTTGCCACTCACAAACAACGTGAACAACTTTTCTTAAATGCAGCTAAGCGCATTGTTGAAATAACCAAACAGTATTACGAACATGATGATGTAGCTTATTTACCTCGATCAATTGCAACTAAAGCTGCTTATGAAAATGCTATGTCTCTTGATATCGCCATGGGTGGCTCAACAAATACCGTATTACATTTACTTGCCACAGCACAAGAAGGTGAAATAGACTTTACCATGTCTGACATCGACAGGTTATCACGCAAAGTTCCTCATCTATGTAAAGTTGCGCCAAGTACCGCAATTTATCATATGGAAGATGTCCACCGTGCTGGTGGTGTGGTCTCCATCATGTCTGAACTGGACAAAGCCGGATTACTAAACCGTAACGTACATAACGTACTTGGTTTAAGTTTACAAGAAACCTTTGCCAAATATGATATTACGCAAACAACTGACGAAGCCGTCAAAAAAATGTATCGCAGTGGTCCGGCAGGCATTCGCACCACCAAGGCCTTCTCTCAAGATTGTTATTGGGATAGCTTAGATGATGATCGTGAAAATGGCTGTATTCGTGATAAAGCACATGCTTATAGCCAAGATGGTGGATTAGCAACCCTTTACGGTAATGTCGCCCAAGATGGCGCTATTGTAAAAACCGCCAGTGTTGCTGCCGAAAACCTAGTCTTCCGTGGTCCGGCCAAAGTTTATGAAAGCCAAGAAGATGCTGTTGATGCAATTTTAGGTGGCAAAGTAGTGGCAGGCGATGTGGTAGTGATTGTCTACGAAGGACCAAAAGGTGGACCAGGTATGCAAGAGATGCTCTATCCGACAAGTTACTTAAAATCAATGGGGCTTGGTAAAGCCTGTGCATTAATCACTGATGGTCGTTTTTCTGGTGGTTCATCGGGGTTATCTATTGGTCACATTTCACCAGAAGCTGCTAATGGTGGGGTGATTGGTCTTGTTCGTGATGGCGATATTATCGATATCGACATCCCAAATCGTAAATTAGAGCTCATCGTACCAGAAGATGAATTAGAACGTCGCCGTGTCGCAGAACTTGCTCGTGGTGATAAAGCCTTTACTCCTCATAATCGTGACCGTTATGTCTCATATGCACTAAAAGCTTATGCTAGCTTAGCAACTAGTGCAGACAAAGGTGCGGTACGTGATAAAAGCAAATTAGGTGGTTAATGTGAATCAACAAGCTAACAAACTAACCGGCGCTGATTATTTAAAAGCTACACTATGCAGTGCAGTGTATGATGTTGCCCAAGTGACGCCACTGGAACATATGGAAAAAATCTCCTCTCGTTTAAAAAATCAAATTTTTGTTAAACGAGAGGATCGTCAATTAGTCCATAGTTTCAAAATTCGTGGCGCCCAAGCCATGATAGCCAGCTTAAGCCCTGAAGAACGTAAATGTGGTGTAGTTGCCGCATCAGCCGGTAATCATGCCCAAGGTGTTGCATTTTCAGCAACTAAATTAGGGATTAAATCGCTAATTGTCATGCCATTAAATACGGCAGATATCAAAGTCGAAGCCGTAAAAGACTTTGGTGGTGAAGTATTACTTTATGGAGCCAATTTTGACGAAGCTAAAGCCAAAGCAATGGAGCTGGCCAAGCAACAAAATCGGATTTTTATTCCACCTTTTGATCATCCACTAGTTATCGCCGGTCAAGGCAGTATTGCTATGGAACTGCTGCAACAAAATGCCAAGCTTGACCGCATTTTTGTGCCTGTCGGTGGTGGCGGACTCGCTGCTGGTATTGCCGTATTAATTAAGCAAATCATGCCATCAATAAAAGTGATTGCGGTTGAACCTGAAGATGCGGCCTGCTTGAAAGCGGCTTTAGTTGCAGGACATCCAGTCGATCTTGATCGGGTTGGTTTATTTGCTGAAGGTGTTGCAGTTAAACGAATTGGTGATGAAACATTTAGACTCTGTCAGCAATATATTGACGATATCATTACTGTTGATAGCGATGAAATCTGTGCGGCAGTTAAAGATCTATTTGATAATGTACGTGCCATTGCAGAACCATCGGGTGCAGTAGCATTAGCTGGTCTTAAAAAGTATGTCGAACAAAATAACATTTGTGGTGAAAATTTAGCCCACATTTTATCTGGAGCTAACTTAAACTTCCATAATCTACGTTATGTATCTGAACGTTGTGAATTGGGTGAAAAACGTGAAGTACTCTTAGCGGTAACTATACCTGAACAAAAGGGAAGCTTTTTAAAATTTTGCCAATTATTAGGTGGACGAGCAGTCACAGAATTCAACTACCGCTATCATGACGACAAATCAGCTCGCATATTTGTTGGCGTTAAAATTGCCAAAAGCAATGAAAAAGACGAAATCATGCAAGAACTCAGCGCAGCTGGTTATCAAGTTGTCGATCTCACTGATGACGAAATGGCAAAACTACATGTTCGTTATATGATTGGTGGCAAACCATGTCAACCTCTTAACGAACAAGTTTATAGTTTTGAGTTTCCTGAATCACAAGGCGCATTGCTTAAGTTTTTACAAACGCTAGGTACTAACTGGAATATATCAATGTTCCATTATCGTAGTCACGGTACCGATTATGGCCGAGTATTAGCGGCTTTTGAAATAGATAAAGCTAGCCATATAACCTTTACAAAACATTTAACCGAGTTGGATTATGGTTTTAATAATGAAACTGAAAATCCATCACTTAAATTATTCTTAACCAATGAATAATTAAACTGCCCCTAAAATAAATTAGGGGCACTTTTGCCTAATAAATAGCATATAATTTAGTAATTAATAATAATGATTTTAATCTGTTTTTTAACAAAAATACTATGTTAAGTGTTATAGTTAAGATATGGGTTATTAAAAAACTGCCTCAATTTTTTAAAGCTTAAAAATAGCTTTCCTTAATTTAATCCGTCCATCTCTACATTACACATAGCTAAACGATAAAACCATGCAGATTTCATTACTTCACCAATTTAGTAAAAATAAAAAGTTAAGGTAAAGGTATAGTACATAAATTATTATAATTCAAAATAATATTTAACAATTGCATTACCGTTCTCATCACTTCCAACTAACTCAAATACTTGCAGCTAAGAGGATTTAGATACATTACTTGGATCGTCTGAACTCCGTTACGATACTTGAGCGACTGGACCAGTTAGAGTGACTTGAAAGCTTGTACTTGTTACTTCCAATATAGTAACAGTAATACCTGCTTGGGAAACGGAAGGATGTCATTTCAAAAAAACAGTACTAACTATCTTTAAATCAAAATATACCAAATCCCTCATAGTAGAAAAGTTTTAGCCGTAAGATGATTAAATTGAAGATTGAATAATATCAATTCCCAGAATTCCATATTCAAGCTGAACCAGCATACTTATCTATACCATTAACCGATATTTATTGATTAAAATATTTACTGAAAGTCTCTATTCCTCAACAATAACTCCGTCCCAATTGGGGCGGATAGTACTCACCACAAAATCTCTTTTTATCACCCACTTTGTCAGCTTGATTGAAGCTACAAATCAACCACTTTAATAGATTGAATTTAATGCTTCAATCTAAAGGATAACAAGTAAAAACTACGCACTAAGGTGTAACACAAGCTACATGATAAGATTGGTTACTTGAATAAAGTGCTATTACGGAACCATTATAAGATAATACAGCAATTTGATAGTTATTGGCATCATTTTCGGTACTGTTATCAGCACCATTATTGCTATCACTATCAGTACCGTTATTCGTACCACTATTGATTTTGATGTCGGTAGCCAAATAAGGTATCACACGCCCAAATTCAGCACCTCTGTAACCATGCATATAACCCCACTCAGCAAAAAAGCCGTTATCAATTGCACGCGTATGATGATTATCTTGTGAAGGCGATGTAGTGCTGGCGATGTCAGAAACCGGTGCGTTAGTTAGCTCTTGATAATTAGGAACACGGTAACCTATATTCTCACACCAAGATATATTCTTATATTTAGGTTGAGAGGTTCCTCCTCGATTAACAAACCACTGTTTTAACTGGAAACCATATTTGACGACTTCTTTATTACTTTGAGGGTCTACACCAACTAACTCAAATGTAATAGGCAATACCGGTTTATGTATAGATCTTAAACTACTTGGTTCATCTGAGTCCTGTTGTTTTTCTGTAGCAACTGGACCAGTTAAGGTAACACGAACACTGGTACTTGTTACATCTGTCATTGTAGCTGTGATACCATCATGAGTAACATCCTCCCATAATAAAGCCTTGTTACTACCAATGATGTCTAAATCAAAATATAAATTATTAGCGCCTGTAGTAGGAAAGTTGCGATGATAAGATGATGGGGTAGCAGTTTGAGTAATAAATCCTTTCTTAATATCCCATATTGGTTTAGGACCTGCATAGTCGCCTGAACTAAAAACAAGGTTTGGTGTGGCAAACAAAACTGAAGGCCCGGCCTTCGGATTAATGTAATAAGTCACATTACTAG
Organism: Gilliamella sp. W8123; assembly: GCF_016101085.1. Lineage (NCBI taxonomy): Bacteria > Pseudomonadati > Pseudomonadota > Gammaproteobacteria > Orbales > Orbaceae > Gilliamella > Gilliamella sp. W8123. Next base: position 2,498 of record NZ_JACFRE010000007.1, on the reverse strand, counting down.
AGTTAAAATCACTACTATTAGGTATTCCATAACGCGTTCTTAATGTTCCGTTAGTACTAGTTAATGTTAACTTATATGGCGCTTTAGTTCCCATTAATACTTCATTACGCGCAACACTTTCATTATTTTTATCTACGATAGATAACCTTAGATCACCAGTTACTGTAACATCATCATCCCCATCATCATCCCCCCAATAATTATAAGGTGAACCAATAAGTGCATTTAATCCAATTAAATCAGTATCAATTGGTATGGCCATATCGATATCAGCAAAACTTTCACCAATTTTAGGTAATTCAATAGGGTCATTTGAGTTATATGTTATTGGTGTAAATTTTGTCCCATCAGATAGTGAAATCCACAGTAAATCGTCGATATTTGTAACACGAGTAAGATCGCCGTCAAAGGTTAAGTAAGGTTCATGACCCTGAATAGTATTTGATGTTTGAGATGTTAATGCGTGGCTAAAAAAAGGCGTTATCAATAAAAGAATAAGCAAAATCGTTAAAATAATCCGCCAAAATGAATAAAATAGACTTAACACTTTGAGTAAAGAACTTACGATTTTAAGATAAATAAAACGGTAGTGAAAAACTAAATTCTTACTACTCCTATTAAGCGAACTTAGAACAAGTATAAAGCATGTATTTTTGTGATAATTACAATACATTTTATCAATCCTTTAATTTAATTTAATGATTTACAGTATTTTTAAATCTAACTAACTAAACTTTATTCGATTGTTTTAACTAAAAAACGTACTAAAAATGTAGCAACTGAAATAGTCTTTTTAATTTAACTTGTTAACTTCTATAAGAACTTTTACTGAATTGGGTGTTAAAATGAGGTTTCAAAGTTTAAATAACTTCCCTCAATTTTTTGAGTAACATACTATTTTCCCCAAAATTAGATCCGTACCTTTTGGAGAGGGGTGTAACGTATTTGGTTGATAAAACAACCATACTACTTTATCTCACAATCTTTGTGAGATCGATTGCCTCAATGAGGCAAATATTCTATTCACCAGTAGCCTAACTTTATTTTTCGATTCCGAAAATGAAAATTAGACACTAGGAAGTGGTACATAAATCCAAACGTCTATTGAGTATGTCAATTGATAGCGCCATAAAACAGGTTTATAAAGAGCTTTTCGTTTTTGGAACAAACGGAAGCCCAATAATAGTAAACACTGTTAAAGTCAGCATTAATCTAATTGTACATACCCCCCTCATTTTGATAAGAGTCCATCGCTATTATCTATACCATTAACCGATATTTATTGATTAAAATATTTACTGAAAGTCTCTATTCCTCAACAATAACTCCGCCCCAATTGGGGCGGATAGTACTCACCACAAATCTCTTTTTATCACCCACTTTGTCAGCTTGATTGAAGCGACAAATCAACCACTTTAATAGATTGAATTTAATATTCCAACATTGAAGCTTCAATCTAAAGGATAACAAGTAAAAACTACTCACTAAGGTGTAACACAAGCTACATGATAAGATTGGTTACTTGAATAAAGTGCTATTACGGAACCATTATAAGGTAATACAGCAATTTGATAGTTATTGGCATCATTTTCGGTACTGTTATCAGCATCATTATTGGTATCACTATCAGTACCGTTATTGGTAAGTACAGCAATTTTAGGGTTATTGGTATCCGTACCATTATTGCTATCACTATCAGTACCGTTATTCGTACCACTATTGATTTTGATATCGGTAGCCAAATAAGGTAACACACGCGTAAATTGAGCATTTTTGTAAGCATACATAAAACCCCACTCAGCAAAAAAGCCGTTATCAATTGCACGCGTAAGATGATTATCTTGTGAAGGCGATGTAGAGCTGGCGATGTCAGAAACCGGTGCATTAGTTAGCTCTTGATAATTAGGAACACGGTAACCTATTTTCTCACACCAAGATATATTCTTATCTTCAAGTTGAGTGATTATCCCACGATTAACAAACCACTGTTTTAACTGGAAACCATATTTGACGACTTCTTTATTACTTTGAGGGTCTACACCAACTAACTCAAATGTAATAGGCAATACCGGTTTATGTATATATCCTATACTATTTGGGTAATTTGAACCTTTTTGCATTTCTGTAGCGACTGGACCAGTTAAGGTAACACGAACACTGGTACTTGTTACATCTGTCATTGTAGCTGTGATACCATCATGAGTAACTTCCTTCCATAATAAAGCCTCATTACTACCAATGATGTCTAAATCAAAATATAAATTATCAGCGCCTGTAGTAGGAAAGTTGCGATGATAAGATGATGGGGTAGCAGTTTGAGTAATAAATCCTTTCTTAATATCCCATATTGGTTCAGGACCTGCGAAGCTTGAACTAAAAATAAGGTTTGGTGTGGCAAACAAAACTGAAGGCGCGGCCTTCGGATTAATGTAATAAGTCACATTACTAGAGTTAAAATCACTACTATTAGGTATTCCATAACGCGTTCTTAATGTTCC